>CAJWOT010000277.1 GCA_913044215.1 uncultured Rhodospirillaceae bacterium
GAAGAGCAGTGCTCACACCACCTCCGACCTTGGGCGCCCGCCGCCCTGTTCGGTGGAGACGAAGGCGCCTCCTTGGTAGATCTCGTCCGGGTCGTCGGCGGCGGCGGGCGGTTCCTTGGCGAGGACCGCCTCTGCATAGTCCTCGCTGCGGTCCCGCGGCTTGTAGCCGAAACTCGCCGCGTTCGAATTGTCGTACCAGCCGCGTGCATTGTCGGAGATGCCATAGAAAATCTCGAACTTGATGTCCGGATGGTCCAGCGCGATGCCGCAGAGCTGCGCCAGGTCGCGCGGGCTGATCCAGATCGACAGGCGCCGCTTGTCGACGGGCTCGGTCGCCACATTGCCGATGCGTAGGTTAACCACCTCGAGCCCGTACTTCTCGGCGTAGAGGCTGCCCATGGCTTCGCCAAAGACCTTTGATACGCCATAGCGGCTGTCCGGCTTGGGGTAGACCGTGTGGTCGATGGTCTCGCCGCGGCGGTAGAAGCCGACCGCGTGGTTGGAGCTCGCCCAGACAACCCGTTTCACGCCGGCCTGCAGGGCGGCTTCATAGATGTTGCGCATGCCGACGATGTTGGCGTCGAGGATCGTCTGCCAGTCGCTCTCGCCGGCGCAGCCGCCGAAATGCAGGATGCCGTCGACGCCCTGCGCCAGGTCGCGCATTGCCTCGAAGTCCGTGATGTCGACCTGTGTGAAGCTTTCGCCGTCGCCGAGGTCGGTGATCGGCGCCCGGTCTGTGAGGCGCAGCGTGTAGGTCCCCTTCAGTTCGGCCCGTAAAAAGGTCCCGATACCGCCGGCCGCGCCGGTCATGAGAATGGTTTTCATAGCTGTTCGTCTTTCGTTGTCCAAAGATGAAGGGGCTGTGCCCAAGCTAAAGAACGCCCCGCGATGCCAGATTGCGCATCAGCGCGGCGACGCCGAAGTCCCAGGGAGGGGCCTTGTCGCTAGTCGTCACCCGGTTCACGAGGGCTCCGAGCTGAGGGCTGGCGATCGTCACCAGGTCGCCCGGCTTGTGGGTGAAGCCTTCGTCCGGGGTATCGCGATCCTTGGTGGGGGCGAAGGCGGTGCCGGTGAACAGCGCTGCACCATCGGGATATTGATGGTTCCGGTTGACGGTCTGGCCGGCCAACTCTTCGATGTCGCGGCTGATCCGCGTCATCTCGCTGGTGCCGTCCAGGACGAACCCGTCATCGCCCGCGACCGTCAGCGAGATTTCCGCTTTGCGCACATCGTCCAGCCCGAACCCGTCGTCGAGCAGGCGGATGAAGGGGCCGATGGCACAGGACGCGTTGTTGTCCTTCGCCTTGCACAGCAGCAAAGCGCTGCGGCCCTCGAAGTCGCGTAGATTGACGTCGTTGCCCAGACTGGCGCCGACGATGGCGCCGGCGGCGTTCAGGATCAGGACGACTTCAGGCTCCGGATTGTTCCAGGTCGATTTCGGGTGCAGGCCGATCTCCGCCCCGGTGCCGACCGACGACAGCGGTTGCGCCTTGGTGAAGATCTCAGCGTCCGGTCCGATACCGACTTCGAGATATTGCGACCACAGTTCGCGTTCGATCAGCGCCCCTTTCAACCGCGCGGCTTCGGGTGAGCCCGGCACGATGGCGGCGAGATCGTCGCCGATGGCGCCCTTGATCACGCGCCGGATCGACTCGGCTTCTTGTGGGTCACCCTCGGCGCGCTCCTCGATCACCCGTTCCAGCATGCTGTCGACGAAGGTGACGCCCGCCGCCTTCAGTGCGGATAGATCGACCGGTGCCAGCAGCCGGGGCTGGGCGGGGTCGTGGTCGTCGGGACAGCTGTTTTCGATGATCGTTGCCGCCGGGCCGAGATCCTCACCGTCCGCATCGTGCGCTGTCGCGGCGGGCGCGTAGGCGTTGATCAAATCGGTCATCGTTGGCTCGGAGCCGGTGATGTCGATAAGGTTTCCTTCGCGCAACACGACGATGGACGGTCCCGCCAGGTCGGGCCGCCAAACCCGCCCGACCAGCGTCGCTTCGGCGGAATCGTCGGGCAGGACCTGCGCCGCGTTCAGTGTGAGTTCCATGGGGTGACCTCTGTAAACGTGAAATTTGAAAACAAACTGCTGTCATCCTGGCCAAGGCGCTTTGCGCCGCAGAGCCGGGATCCAGTGACACGGTCAGCATTGCATAGAATCTGGGCCCCGGATCGAAGTCCGGGGCGACAAATTGTGGTTCGGGTCATAACTTTTGAAGTAATTCGCATTCCAGTATCCTACCAATCCGGCGGCGTCCATTCCGTTTCCTGGTCTAGCGGGAAGATCGGCCGCTGGAACCCGGTCCATTCGAAATTCTCCAGGTTCGGAGACGTCAGGCCCGGCGCGTCGCACTCGATGACCCTGTCGGGCGGGAAGAGTGGCAGAAACCCGGCCCGGAAATGGCCGCGCGACTTGACGACGACCGTCCGGGCATCTGCCACGCTGACGCCGAAATTCTCGAAATAGCCCAGGTCGATACATTGCTGGCGGATCGAAATGACGATTACCGTGACCGTGCCGACCTGCAGGGCGGCGGTCGGTCCCAGATCGATCGCCATGCCTTTGCGCGATCCGGGATCGCGGCCGACGATCTTGCCGTCTGATAGGGAGAGGATTGTCGCTTCGGCGGCGAAAGGTTGGGAATATTGGTCCGTCTCTTCGCGGTTGAAGTGGGCCTCGAACGTCGCCCCGATACCCAGCGCATGGGCTTCGGCCGCCAGCGGCGCGTCATTGAAGACCCCCAGGATCGCGCCTTTGGCGCCGGCGTCGTGCAGTCCCTCCAGCAGCCAGGCGGTGTTGCCGCGCCCGCCGCCGCCCGGATTGTCGGCCACATCTGCAATGATCACCGAGGGCAGGGACGGGTCTTCGCCCCGTGCCACCGCATCGGCGATGCAATCTTCCAATGCAGTGAGCTGCGGTGTGAACCGATCGCGGTAGGCCCACACGCGTTCCGCCAGCTCGCGGCAAATCTTGCGCGCCTTCGCCAAATCGTCCCGTGTGGTTACCAGAAACGCCATGCCGTTATGCGGCGTATCGCCATAGGTGAAGCCGCCGGCGATGGAGATGTTCATGACATCTTCGTCGATCAGGGTTTGGCCGTAATCGATGATCTCGCCATAGGGGCCACTGGCGGTCAGCTGGGTCACCTGCGGCGCGACGATCGGCAGGCGGATAAAGGCGGTCGTGGCCTTCACGTTACCGAGCAATTCTTGCATCGCGCCGGCCGCCTCGACGCCGCGCTCGTACTGGTCCACATGCGGGTTCGTGCGGTAGATGATCAGCGCGTCGGTCGCGTCCACCATTTCCTGCGAAATGTTGGTGTGCAGATCTAGCGTGGAAATAATCGGCACATCGGGCCCGACGATTTCCCGCGCCATCTGAAACAGGTCGCCGTCCGGATCGTGTATCTCCGTCGATACCGCGGCGCCATGCTCGCCGAAATAGACCGCGTCCAGGGGCATCGCCGCTTCCAGCCGCTCCCGCATCTCTTCTTTGAGCTCCAGGTAGAATTCATGGTCGATCGGTCCGGCGGCCCCGACATCGGCGTTGACGATCGGCACCGGTGTCCAGGGGCCGGCCTTGTTCATCGCGTGGATGAATCCGGTCATCGTACCGACCATGCGCGGGTGTTCCTGCACCGCGTCCTGCATGATTTCATCGCCGTACAACAGGACTTTCTCTTCGAAGTCGGCGCGGCTGACGGGCGGCGCGAAACGGTTGCTTTCGAGATGCAGCGCCAGGAGGGCGATGCGTTTGCCAGTGCTCATAGTCCTGCTCCCCGTTTTGCGTGAGCTTACCGGGCGCCCGGCCGCCGCTTCAACCTGGCGGTGGCCGTGTCGGCGTCCGCGAGAGGATATAAACCGGGATGAGGCCGCAGACGCTGGCAATACTGAGCGCCAGGAAGCAGTCCTGGAAGCCGGCGGTATTCGCCTGCGCGTAGATGACCTGTCCGAGATAGTGCAGCGCGCCCGGCTGTTCCGCCGCGTGGGCTACACCGGCCTCCGACAGCAGATCGCGAACCGCATCCAGATAGGCCTGGCTGGTCGGGCTGGCGGCGGTTTGCGTTGCTGTCAGCGCATCGCTGTGAAAGGGCACGCGCGTTTCCAGAAAGGCGACCACGATGTTGAGCGAGAAGGCGGCGCCCAACATGCGGACGAAACTTACCGCGCCGGAACCCTGATTGACCTGGTCCATTGGCAGCGATTTTAGCGCGGCGCTGTTCACCACCGGCGTGGTGAAGGCGATGCCGAATCGGATGAACAAGGTGAAGGCGACGAAGGTCCAGAAGGGGGTGTTCACATCCGTACCGGCGAGCAGGAAGAATCCCACCGCGAAGGCGCCGAGCCCAAGACTTAGTAAGGTTTGGGCGGAAATCGTGTCAGACACGCGGCCGGCGATCGGGAAAAGGATGAGCAGCGACAGGCCGCCTGGCATCAGCAGCAGTCCGGCGCGTAGCGGTGTGTATCCCTGGATCTGCTGGACGAAGACGGGAATGAGGAAGGTCGAGGTCAGGAATACCCCGCCCGCGAAGAACGAGATAATGGCAGCGGAGCTAAAGCGCACATTGAGGAACAGCCGCACATTGAGCAGGGGATCGCGGATGTAGGTTTCCCAGGCGATAAAGCTGAGCGCTGCAGCGGTACCGCAGATGAACAGCGAGACCACTTTGTCCGACACCCAGCCGTCGCGGGTACCACTGCTGAGAGCGTGTAGGAGGGTGAAGAGCGCGATGCACATCAGGACAAAGCCTGTGACATCGAACTGCGGGATCTTCTTCGGCAGCCGTCGGCTGGGCAGAAACACCAGCCCCATGGCCAACGCGATCACCGTGCTGGGTACGGTCAGGAAGAAAGCGTAGCGCCAATTGAACCATTCGATCGCGAATCCGCCGAGGGTCGGCCCCATGGCCGGTGCGAACACGATGCCCATGGCGAAGAAGCCCATGGCGCTGCCGCGCCGTTCCGGCGGAAAAACCTTGAAACAGATCGCCATGGCCAACGGCTGGATGATCCCGGCGGTCAGGCCTTGCAGCAAGCGGCCGGCGCTCAGGATTTCCGCGTTGGGCGCCAGACCGGACATGCCCACGCCGATGAGAAACCCGAAAAGCGAGGTGATGTAGGTCGCACGTTCACCGAAGATGGAGACGAGCCAGGCCTGCAAAAGCATCCCCGCGGTCATGGCGGCGAAGAAGCCCGAGGACAACCATTGCGCCTCGTCCCGTCCAATTCCGAAGGCGCCCATGATATCCGGGAAGGCGACATTGACCGTGGTCTGCGACAGGACCATCGTCATGGCGCCGAGCATGCAGGTTACGGACGCGAACCATTTGTAGGCCGGGCCGTAACGTGCGAACAGGTCTTCAATACTCTCGGCGGCCAATTCGCCCGCCTTTCGGTCTGCGTTTCGGGTCGGGCACCGGATTTGGTGCCAAGCCGTCTAAATTCGAGGAAACGCCTCTCCCGCGCAACGCGAAAACCGCGCGACATATGCGCACGTTGTTTGCTGCCGTCAGAGGGTATTGCGGGAAATCTGGAATGGCGCTGTAAGGCGGACGCCGGGATGATTAACGGGGCTAAACGACGATGTCGAGAATGGCG
>CAJWOT010000278.1 GCA_913044215.1 uncultured Rhodospirillaceae bacterium
CCGCCGGACACGCGGCTGACGTTAATCTGCAACGTGGTGCATACCCCTTATTCCGGCATGCTGCCGGGAATGATCGCGGGGCACTATCGCTTCGAAGACGCGCATATCGACCTGACGCCGCTGTCCAAATTCGCGAAGGCCACCTTCGTCAACGACACCGTTATCGGTCTTGATCCGGATACCAGACTGGTCAAACGCACCGGCGGGCCGCCCATTCCCTACGACTTGCTGTCGATCAATGTCGGATCCGCCCCCGCCACAAAGGGCGTTCCCGGTGCAGCGGAACACACGGTCCCGGTCAAGCCAATCAGCGGGTTCCTGTCGCACTGGGATGCGCTCCAGGCTCGCCTTGCTGCAGACGACAAACCGTGCCGGATCGCCGTTGTCGGCGGCGGTGCCGGCGGCGTCGAGCTGCTGCTCGCCCTGCAACACCGACTCTCACAAGAACCGCACGCGCACCGGCTCCATTTTCATCTGGTCACCGAAGAAGGCGAACTGCTGTCGACCTACCTGCCCCGCATCCGCCAGACGTTTCACCGGACATTCGCCGCGCGCGGCATCACCCTGCACACCAACCATAGGGTCAGCCGTGTCGAGACCGGCCGGCTCCATTGCGAGAATGGCGGGACGCTAGCATTCGACGAGATCCTTTGGGTGACGGCGGCGGGCGCCGCGTCCTGGCCCGCCGAGGCCGGCCTCTCCGTCGATGGAAGGGGCTTCATCGCCATCGGCGAAACGATGCAGTCGGTCTCGCACCCGGAGGTCTTCGCGGTCGGCGATATCGCCTCGATGGCCACGCATCCGCGGCCCAAATCCGGCGTCTTCGCGGTCAAGCAGGGGCCGGCCCTGGCCGAGAATCTGCGACGCCATCTGGCGGGCGACCCGCTCGCACCACACATCCCGCAATCGAAGTATCTCAGCCTGATCAGTACCGGCGACCGCTACGCCGTCGGCTCCCGCGGCGGCTGGACCATGCGGGGAAAGCTGATGTGGCACCTGAAGGACTGGATCGACCGCCGCTTCATCGCGACCTATACGGACTTACCTGGCCTGTGAGGATCTCGGCAATCGCGGCCCGAAGCCGGCGTTACCCCACCCAGGCGATCGCCTTGATCTCGATCAGCGCGCCGGGCCGGATCAACCCGGCGACCTTCACGCCCGTGGCCGCCGGGTAGGGACCGTCGCCGAAAAATTCGCGGCGGACATCCGCCGTCTTCGCGTAGCCGTCGAACGTCGTCACGTAATCGACCGTTTCGATAACATCGCCGAAGCCGGCGCCCGCTTCTTCCAGCACCTTGCCCATCTTCTCGAAGATGCAGCGGCACTGCGATTCCAGATCCGTACCCACGATCTGGCGATTTTCATCCGTGGCCGTCATGCCGGAGATGACCAGCATCGGTCCGGACCGCACGGCGGCGGAGAAGGTGTATCCCGTTGGCAGCGGATAGGCGGTGAATTCCGGGTTCATGATGTGGCATCCCTTTCTAACGATGTTCGCAGCATGTATCGGTGCGTGACGCGCGCATGGACGTCGCCGGCCGCCGACAGAACGTCGATATCGAAGGCGGCGATGCAGCGATTGTCGGATTTTTCCGCGACGCTCGCCACGCGCAGGACGACGGTGACGGTATCGCCCACGAAAACCGGCGACTGGAACTTGGTCTCGATGCCGAGCATGGCGATCATGCTGTCCCGCAGTCGGTCCGACAACGGGGTGGCGCCGAGGGCGGTCATAGCGGTGATCAGCAAACCGTGCGCGATGGGCGCCTTCAACCCGATGGCCTGCGCATAGCCTTCGTCGTAATGGATGGGATGATTGTCGCCCGTCAGCGCCGCGAAGGCCGCGAAAGCCTGTTCGTCAAGCCGAACGTCACGGCGCGCGACCTCTTCACCCGGCACCAGATCCGCACCGCCAAGCTGGCTCTGCGAAGGTTGTCGCGTCATGGATCGGCCTCCCGCCCCTATTAAAATCGGTCGAGGACGGATTTCCACGCCGCCGACTCGTTTTCTGGCGTGAAGCGCGGCGCCAGCACCCGACACTGCCGCTCCAGATCACGCAGGAACGCCGGATCGCCTTCCGCCCGGACCAACAATGACCGCAGCCCCTCCGTATCCTTGACCGGATAGTATCCGGCGTAGTTTTCGCCCAGAAGACCAATATTGCCGGATATGTCAGAGGCGATGACCGGGACACCGGCAACCAGCGCCTCGGAGACCACATTCGCCCCGCCCTCCATGATCGAGCTGATCACCATCAGATGGGTCTTGCCGAACTCACGCCGTACCGCCCAGCCCGGCACTTCGCCGCGCCAGAGATATCGCGGATTGCGGTCCATCTCCGCCCTCGCGTCCCGGGCCCAGCTCTCGTCATGCGCTTTGCCCAGATGGATGACCCGCAGCCGCGAGTCCGGAGGCAGGTCGCGGACCGCATAGGCTGTCCGCAGTGAGTCTTTCTCCTCGCGCAGATGCCCGATAACGCAGATGTCGAAGTGACGCCGCGCGGGCCGGCGCGGCCGGGTGAGCGGCTTGGCACTCTGCGGCGCAACGGTCAGTTTGGCGCCGAACGCAGCGGGAATATCCTGATCCACCCGGTCGTGCAGACAGACCAGCCAATCCGCCATCTCCATCGAGCGGCGCGTGACTTCCGGGTGGCTCTCCTGGAAGCGGTAGATGTCGGTGCCGGTCAGCGCGACGACCAATGGCCGGTGTGGATATCGGGCGCGAAACTGCGTGATCGACTCCGCGCTGCGCCAGGCGTGCAGCGCCACCATCATGTCCGCAGGCGCCCCATCATAACTCTCAGCGACACGGACGCGATGGCCCAACCCGGCCAGAATTCGCTGCCAGCGGTTCGCGGTCGTCCGGTTGCCCGACTTGGACCGCTTCGCCGCCGGGGTTATAAGGCTAATCTCCATTAGCAACGCAGATTGCCCCATGACCCAGCCCGTTGCCACCGACTATCTGAAAGAAATCATGCGCGACGCCAATGCGCGTACCCGCGAATTGGTTCATGGTCTGGACGCCGAACAGCTGATCGGCCCGAAGCTGGAGATCGTCAATCCCCTGCGCTGGGAGATCGGCCACGTCGCCTGGTTCCACGAATATTTCATCCTGCGCCGCAAATACGGGCGCGAGTCGCTGCATGAGCGCGGGGACAAGGTATACGACTCGATTGCGATCCATCATGAGACGCGCTGGGATCTGCCACTGCTGGAGATAAACGAAACGCTGCAATATATCGCCGATGTCGAGCATGCGCTGCTGGACCGGTTGGAGGGCGGCATGGCGAGCGAGCAGGACAGTTACCTGTACCAGTTCACCACCTTCCATCAGGACATGCACAACGAGGCCTACACCTACACCCGTCAGACCCTGGGGTACCCGACGCCGGATTTCGCGCTCGCCGAAGCCGAAGCGGTGCCGGTCGGTGCGCATCCTGGCGACGCCGACATCCCCGGCGGTACATTCGATATCGGCAATCCGCAGGACGCGCCGTTCGTGTTCGACAATGAGAAATGGGCCCATCCGATAACGGTTGCACCCTTCAAAATGGCGAAGGCGCAGGTCAGCAATGCGGAATTCGCCACCTTCGTCGATGATGGCGGCTATGAACAAGAACGGTTCTGGGACGATGTCGGCTGGCAGTGGCGTTGCCAGGGGGACATCGCGCACCCGATCTACTGGCGGCCGGACGGGCACGGCAAGTGGGGCCTGCGCCGGTTCGACACGGTCATCGACCTGCCGCCGGACCAGGCCGTCATCCATGTGAGCTGGTTCGAGGCGCAGGCCTATTGTCGCTGGGCCGGGCGGCGGCTGCCGACGGAGGCGGAGTGGGAATTCGCGGCCACGGCTGACGGGCAGGGCGGCAAGCGCGCCTATCCCTGGGGCGACGAGGCCCCTGATGCAACGCGCGCCAATCTCGACGGGCGCGGGCTGGGCGTCGTCGATGTGGGCGCAAAACCGGCGGGCGACAGCGTGCACGGCGTGCGGCAACTGATCGGCAATGTCTGGGAGTGGACGGATACGACGTTCGGCCCCTTCCCCGGCTTCGCGCCCGACGATTACAAGGAATATTCCGAGCCGCTGTTTGGGACGACTAAGGTGCTGCGCGGCGGCGCCTGGCCGACCCGCGGCCGAATGATCGATTCGACCTACCGCAATTTCTACGGCCCGGAGCGGCGCGATGTCCTCGCCGGCTTCCGCACCTGCGCGCTGTGAGAGGCCGGAGATGACGAACAATCCGGCGAGACCCGGGCCTCTTGGTCCCTTTCGCGTCCTCGATCTCACCCAGGTGCTGTCGGGGCCGCACTGTACGCAAATGCTGGCCGATTTCGGCGCCGACGTGGTCAAGATCGAACGGCCCGGCGTTGGCGACGATCTGCGCAACACGCTGGCCTATGAGGGCCGCGAGGAGCACCAGGACTATTTCTACGCCAACAATCGCTCGAAACGCAGCATCGCGCTCGACCTCAAATCGCCGAAGGATCTGGAAATCGCCCGAGCGCTGGCGGCGGAGGCGGACATCGTCGCTGAAAATTTTGCGCCCGGTACGGCCGACCGGCTCAAGATGGGATACGAGGATCTGAAGGCGATCAATCCGAAGCTGCTTTACTGCTCGATATCAGGCTTCGGACAAACCGGCCCGGCGCGCGACCGGTTGGCCCTCGACCCGGTCATCCAGGCGGTCTCCGGCGTGATGAGCGTGACCGGCGACGACGGGGCGCCACCGATGCAGATCGGTGCGCCGCTGGCCGACGTCATGGCCGGGATGTATGCCGCCTATGCGATTGTCGGCGCGCTGCACGGGGTGCGGACCAGCGGCGAGGGCTGTTATCTGGATGTCAGCATGCAAGATGCCGTGATGGCGGCGCTGGGGCCCCGCATGGGCGAAACCCTGCAGGCCGGCAGGCTGCCGTCGAGACAGGGCAATGGCAATCCGCTGCGCGTCCCCGCGGAAAGCTACCGCACCGCGGACGGACGCTACCTCGCGGTGATCTGCATGAGCGACCGCTTCTGGCCGCCAATCTGCCGCGCCGTCGGACGCCCCGATCTGGCCGAGGATCCGCGGTATGAGAAGATGGCCGACCGGGTCGCCGCGCGCGAGACGATCGATGGGATTCTGGCGGACATCTTCGCGACCAAGACCATCGAAGAATGGGTTCCGGCGCTCGACGCCGAAAGGGTCCCCTACTCCCGCGTCAACGATTACGCGGAGGCCCTGAGTGACCCGCAGGTCGAACATCGCGGCCTGGTGCGGGACATCGAGCACCCGGCCTCCGGCCCGATCCGCGTCGTCGGCCCGCCCTGGAAAACGACGGCGGCGGAAGCGCCGGTAACGCCCCCGCCTCTGCTCGGCGAGCATACCGAAGAAGTCCTGCGCGAATGGCTCGGCTGGGGCGATCGCGAGATTTCAGACTTCGCGGACCGCGCCGGCGCCGACTAGCTTTCCAGCGGTACCGCTGCTGGCATCTCCGGCCATGGCGCCTTCAGCAGTTTGACACCGGCCGCATCGAGGGCGCGCTG
>CAJWOT010000279.1 GCA_913044215.1 uncultured Rhodospirillaceae bacterium
GGCCACAAGCGTCCGGTCAAGGTCATCAAGAAAGTAGTGAAGGTGGAAACAGCCCCACGCTACACCGCCGAGGAACGGTTCATCCATAACCTGATCGAAGCGGTCCTCGCCGCGAATACCGGACGCTACCGCTAGACGAAATCCCTCCAACTTGGCCCGCCGCGCCCCCCGCGGCGGGGTTTTTCTGTCAATTGAGCAATTCGGTGCACAGGGCCGGCCAGTTCCGGTCACCCTGCGAGATCAGCTTTTCGACGCCGGCGGCGATCCACTGCGCCTGCACGCCCTTCGAATAATTCAGGTACAGCTTGCCGTCGACAATCTTCCAAGCTTCCGGATCGACCGAGGCGGTGTAGTTCTGACTGACCGCCCAGGCGCAATTGCCGCCATATTACGGCGCATAGCGCTCCGGGTCCTTCGCGAAGGCGTCGCGGTTGGCGGCGCTGGCGAAGTACCATTTTGCATCCATCCAGCGATGGGTGAAATCGCTGTCGCCTTCGACCGGCTTGCCTTCGATGAAATAGGCAACCGGGTCATAGCTGCGGATCGCCTTGCCCCACGAGGTGAAAATCTGATCGCCAGCCAAAGCCGGCGCGGTCCCGCCGGCAATGAACAACACGAGAAAAACTGTTTTCAACAGGTGACGCACGGCGTACCTCCGAATTGTGATCCCCAGACGAGCCCGATAGACTTCCAGCTCTTGGGGTGGAGATATAGGACGATTTTCCGATGCCGGAACCTTACACCAAGACAACTTTCGGTGAATTGCCGGCCCGGATGGCCGCGCGCTTCAGCGACCGCGAGGGGCTGGTATTCGAGGACCGGCGCTACAGCTTCGCCGAAATGGCGGCGCGGATTGACCGGGCAGCCAAGGGGTTGATAGCAATCGGCGTGCTGCCCGGCGACAAGGTCGGGCTGTGGCTGCTGAACCAGCCAGAATGGATGGACCTGATGTTCGCCGTCGCGAAGATCGGCGCCGTGCTGGTGCCGATCAACACGCGCTTCCGCACACGCGACCTGGAATATGTGCTGACCCAGTCCGACTGCGCCTTCTTGCTCTGCCACGACACCTCCGGACCGATCGACTATCTGGAGATGGTGCGGGAGGTCGTCGCCCTGCCGGCGGAAGGAACGGCCATCAACGACCCGGAACGGCCGGAGATGCGTGCGGTCATCACCGTATCGGACAACAAACATCGCGGCACCATCGCATGGGCGGACCTGCTGGTCGGGGCTGGTACCGTCGCAGACGATACGCTGGCCGCCCGCGCCGCCGACGTGGACCCGGACGATCCGGTATTTTTCATGTACACCTCGGGCACGACTGGTTTCCCGAAGGGCGCGGTTCATACCCACAACCTGCTGCGGCTGATCGTCTTCCGGGCCAAGCGCATGGCGATGTCGGAAAACGACGTCATCCTGAACTATCTGCCCCTGTTCCACCTGTTCGGTTTTTCCGAAGGCGCGTTGATGTCGATGGTGTCCGGCGCGAAGCAGGTGCTGACCGCCAGTTTCGATCCCGACGAATGCATCCAACTGGCCGCGCGCGAACGGGCGACGATCATGCACGGCTTCGAAACCCATCTGAAGGAAATGGTCGAGGCGCAGCAGCGCCATCGGGGCGATCTGTCGAGCTTGCGCACCGGCATCTTCGCCGCCGGCATGCAGAGTGCGGTACCGATCTTCAGACGCGCACTGGAAGCGTTCCCGACCATGCGCACCGTATCCGGCTTCGGCATGAGCGAGGTCGGCGTCGGCGTCACGTTCGGCGCGCTGGACGACGATCTGTCGCGCCGACTAGAGAGTTCCGGCGGCCCGATCGACGGGCACGAGGTGCGGATCGTCGACCCGGATACCGGTGCGGACCAGCCCGTCGGTATCCCCGGCGAACTGCTGGTCAGGGGCTACGGCATCATGCAAGGCTACTACAAGAAGCCGGAGGAAACCGCCAAATGCTACGACGCGGACGGCTGGTTCCATACCGGCGATACCGCTTCGATGCGGGAAGACGGCTATATCCGCTTCCTCGGCCGCTATAAGGACATGCTCAAGGTCGGCGGCGAAAATGTCGATCCGATGGAGACCGAAGGGCTGCTGCTCGATCACCCGGCCGTCCATCAGGTGGCCATCGTCAGCCTGCCCGACCCGACGCTGACCGAGGTGCCCGTCGCCTTCGTCGAGAAAATCCCCGGCGCCGATGCGACGGATGATGACATCATCGCCTATTGCCGCGGCAAGGTGGCCAGCTTCAAGATTCCGCGCCATGTGCAGTTCGTCGAGGACTGGCCCATGACCGCCTCCGGTAAGATCCGCAAAATGAACCTGCGCGAAACCGCCAAGGAGCTGTTCTTGTGAACGCCGCCGAACTGCACCGCGACACGATCGTCATCGATGCCACCTGCCCGCTGGCGCGGATTCATAAATATGTCGACTGGTACCGCGAGGGCGGGGCGACGGCGATCGCGCCGACCATTACCGGAGCGACCGGCAGCGCGCGCACGGGCTTCACGCAGATCGGCGGCTGGCACCGCTACGCGCGCGAGCGCGACGACACGATCATCGTGCGCCAGGCCGCGGACATCGAACGGGCGAAAGCCGAAGGCAAGCTCGGCCTCATCCTGCATTGCCAGGGGACGGCCTTGATCGAGGACGAGATCGACCTGCTCGACAGCTATCACGAGGCGGGGCTGCGGATCGTGCAGCTCTGCTACAACACCAAGAATCTGGTCGGTGACGGCGCGTCGGAGCGGACCGATGCCGGACTGAGCTATTTCGGCGTGAAGCTGATCGAGCGGCTGAACACGCTTGGGATGATCGTCGATTGTTCGCATACCGGCCACCGCACCAGCATGGAGGCGGCCGAAATGTCCGCAGATCCAATCATCATCAGCCACGCCAACGCCTGCGCAGTGCAGGACAATGGCCGCAACGTCTCCGACGAACTGATCAAGGCGATCGCGGCCGGCGGCGGTGTGGTGGGCACGGTTGGCTTTCCGCCCTTCCTCAGCTGGGACGAACAGCCGACCCTGGACCAGTTCATCGACGACATCGCCTACAAGGCGGATCTGGTGGGCATCGACCATACCGGTATCGGCATCGACTATTACGAAGGTCAGCACCCGATCGAGGATGACGAGGCCGCCGCGGCGCGATACAAGAATCGGCTCGAAACCGGCCAGTGGCGCGCAGAGGAATACCCGCCGCCGCCCTACAAGTTTCCCGCCGGCATCGAGACGCCGCGGACGCTCGAGAAGCTCACCGAACGGCTGCTGGCCCGCGGCTTCGGCGAGGACGACATCCGCAAGATCTGGGGTCTCAATTTTATGCGCGTCTACCGCGCTGTCTGGGGCGGCTGAACCCCCTTCGGGCTGGCGTTACGTCGCCATCACGCGGGTCAGCCCCGACACGCGGATCGAACTGCCCAGTTCGTCGGAAAACTCAGCCGTCAGGCGCGAGGGCTGCCCCATATCCTGGCCCTGCTGGATTTCGAGCGTACCGCCGTGCGGCCAGCCGATATCGCGGAGATAACCGGACAATGCCGCGGCCGCGGCGCCGGTCGCCGGGTCCTCGTACACGCCACCGGACGCGAAAGGATTGCGGGCGTGAAGGCGCTGCGCCGTTTCCGCATGGATCAGGCTGACCGTCACGAACCCATGCGCGCGCATGAAGTCGCGGCCGGTATCGAGATCGTAGCGCATTGCGGTCAAGGCCTGCCGATCCTTCAATGCCAGAACAAGATGGGTCGCTCCCGCCTCGGCGATGGCCGGCGGAATACGATCGTCGAGATCGGCCGGACCGTAACCGAACAAATCCAAGGCTTCCGAGACGAGGTCCGGAGGTGCCGCCCGGCTGCGCGTCGGCGGCGATTGCAGGGCGGCCGTCACCCCTGCCGGCGTCTGCCTTCCTTCGACCGTGATCTCGCTATCGTTCAAGATGAGTTTGAACACCCCGTCGCCCTGCGACGCGGCGAGCGCGGCCCCCAGGGCGATCGTCGCATGCCCGCAGAACGGCACTTCGGTTTCCGGCGAGAAATAGCGCACGCGAAACCCGTCGCCGGACGGTGCGGCGAATGCCGTTTCAGAGAACCCGACTTCGGCTGCCAGCCGCTGCATGTCCGCCGAGTCGGGCAGCGCCGAACCGATCGCCACACCGGCCGGGTTGCCGCCACCGTCGGCTTCGGAAAAAGCTGCAATCCGTTGAATATCCTCAATCGCGTCACACATGATTCCTGTCCGCGGGCTGTTGCAAACTGAACCGCGCGATATAGTCACTGATCAGAGTTTGGCAACCGTACCCGGTTTCCGATATCTTTCCCACAGCGATACACCGAAGGCACGAGTAAACACAGATGCAGCACAAGACGACAACGCTGAACGGCGATTTCGGCCTGATGATCGAAGGCGCCACCCGCAGCGACCTTGAAGACAAGGACTTCCAGCGCGAGGCCTACGACCTCTGGACGCGCCATGGCGGGCTCATCGCCGTCCGCGGCGACGATCTGGCGGAGACCGCGCCGGAACAGTTGATGGCCTGGTCCGAGGTTTTCGGCGCGGTCGAAAACAACACGCTGGCGGCGCGCCAGGACAAGATGGTGCCCGGCTTCCCGATCCTTCGCATCGGCAACATCACGGACGCCAACGGCAAGGAGCTGGCCCAGACCGCAAAGGTCGAGCCGCTCAAGTCGGACGCGGAAATTCGCTACAACCCGGAAAGCCGCCGGCCCGTCTGGCACACCGACTCGACCTTCCGGGAGCATCCGCCCATCGGCTCCGTCTTTCACTGCCGGCAGGCACCGCCGGCAGGCGCCGCGACGTTGTTCGCGGACACGCGCGGCGCCTTCGCGGGCCTCGACGACGCGACGAAAGCCAAGCTGGAGCCGCTGGAAGCGGTATGCTCGCTGGCCCATCACGACAAGAAGATCAGCCTGTACTCGCCCGGCTACCCCAATCTGACGCCCGAGCAGCGCGCGGCCAACCCGCCGAACCGGGTGCCGGTCGTCCTCAAGCACCCGGTCAGCGGCGTGCCGGCCCTGTACGGCCTGAACAGCTCCACCTGCGCCATCGTCCCGGCCGGCGAGGCGATCGCGGAGGAAGATTTGGACAAATGGGACCTGGAAGGCGTCGAGGACGAAAGCGTGCTGATTCTCCGCGACCTGCTGCCCTACATCACGGGACCGGACTTTACGGTGAAATGGGATTGGCAGCCGGGCGACATCGTCGCCTGGGACAATCGCTGCACCCTGCACGCGGCGACCGGCTTCGAATACGACCGTTACAAACGCGAGATGTGGCGGCTTACCCTGCTGGACAAGGCCGCCGCGTAGCATCTCGTCTGCGGGTTTGGTTAACGAAGCTTAGGCATTACTTAACCCAACCTCTGCCACACTCCACTTTGCGAAACCGACCGCTATCCGCGACGCGGCTGGGTCGATTTCAATGGAGAGGCGGATGTCCGATAAACGCTTGCTTGTCGTCGACGATGTGCCGGAG
>CAJWOT010000280.1 GCA_913044215.1 uncultured Rhodospirillaceae bacterium
AGAATTTCCGAACGAAGCTTCTCATCTTCCGTTAACACGGCGCGAATTCCCTGATTACTGACCGGCGATCTATTACGTTAGGTTGAATTTAGCGACAGGTTGGTTTCGGAAAAATTAACGCCGACGCGGAAACCCGCCCGCGAGTTTACGCCGCACGACCATGGCTGCTACAAAGCGTCGGTCCGGTAGCAAAAATTGGGGGCAAGGTAATGGCGAAGCATGCGGAACTGATTGTCCAACAAAACGATCTCGACCAGTTCGCCCCGCCGGGCCACGGCGGAACAGTCAATGTGCGCCTTGCCGATAAAGAGTTTTGCGATGGGTTCGAGATGCTTCTGGGCACGGTCAAGCCTGGCGGCGAAGCGGAGCCTCACTCGCACGACGTCGAACATCAAATCATCTACATCTTGAAAGGTCAGGCGGAAGTGACGCTTGGCGACGATCCCACCGTCCTCTGCGGTCCGGGAACCGTAATCCGAATTCCGCCGAAACTCGAGCACGGGATCGTCGCGGTAGGTGAGGAAGACTATCAGTGCGTCATCATATACAGCCCTCCGTTGCCAACGCGAAACGAAGAGATCGTGGCGGAGAAGCGGCCGCTCTGAGAAACCCTTTTGCGCCCCCCGAAGTAATTAATTTCAACGAAAGACACCCCACAAT
Organism: uncultured Rhodospirillaceae bacterium; assembly: GCA_913044215.1. Taxonomy (GTDB): domain Bacteria; phylum Pseudomonadota; class Alphaproteobacteria; order UBA8366. The sequence goes on from CAJWOT010000280.1 coordinate 661, forward strand.
GAGCCAAGACAACCACGCCGCCGGCGCGCTCGCCGGCAAGCGCGTTATCGATTTGACCCGGGTCCTGGGCGGCCCCTATTGCACCCAGGTGTTGGGCGATCACGGTGCGGAGGTGATCAAGGTCGAGCCGCCGCAAGGGGACGAGGTGCGGGACTGGGGACCGCCCTTCCACGAAGGGGATGCGTCTTACTTCATTGGCTTGAACCGGAATAAGCGTTCCATGGGGCTTGATCTGTCGAAACCCGAGGGGCGCGATGTCCTGATGCGCTTGCTCGAAGATGCGGACGTTCTGATTGAGAACTACAAGCCAGGTACGTTGGAGCGCTGGGGGATTGGCTACGCGGATACGCTGAGCAAGAAATTCCCAAAGCTCGTGCATTGCCGGATCAGCGGATATGGCGGGGAGGGGCCGCTGGGCGGCTTTCCCGGCTATGACGCGATCATCCAGGGCGCGGCAGGCTGGTTCAGCGTCAATGGCACGACTGAATCGGGACCGACCCGGGTTGGCATTCCGATGGTCGATATGGGGACAGGCCTTTACGCGGCGATCGCGATCCTGATGGCGATCATCGAGCGTGAGACCTCCAGTCAAGGTCAGTATATCGATATGACGTTATTCGACAGCGCAGTGTCGCTGATGCATCCCTACACAATCAATTACCTGCTGTCGGACAAGGTGCCGGTCGCAACCGGCAATGCGCATCCGAATGTCGGGCCGTACGACAAGTTCCGTACAAAGACCGTCGATATCTTCTTCGGCTGCGGCAATGATCGTGCCTTTAGCAGGCTTTGCGAGGTTCTGGAGCGCCCCGATCTACCGAAGGATCCGCGGTTCGAGGCCAATAGCGGCCGCGTGACGAACCGCGAAGAGTTGAGGGTCGAATTGGAAAGCGTATTGATACGGCTTGACGGGGAGGATGTCTGCAAGCGCCTGATGGAGGCTGGCGTGCCGGCTGGTCCCGTTTTGGATACGGCGCAGATGTATCACCACGAACACACCAAGCACCGGGAGATGGCTGTATCGCGCGACTGGTACCGCATGAGCGGTATCCCGATCAAATTCTCCCGGACACCCGGCTCAATCCGCAGTACGCCGCCTAAATTCGGCGTGCATGGGCGTGAAGTTCTGGCCGAAATTGGCTACGGCGCCGACGAGATCGAAACGCTTGCGGCAGATGGGATACTGGTCGAGGAGCGCCGTCGCTAGCGGCGTGCTGATCGCGCTTACTTTCGCAGCAGGAAGGCGGGTACGTGCTCTTGCTGGCCAAAGGGCAGCGCAACGTTGGTATCCGCATCTTCGACGACAGGCGCGCGCTCCTGTCGCTTGCGTGCCGGCGCGCTGCTCTTCTTTGCGGTACGTGATCGCCGGTTTCGCCGCGGTTTTTCCGTCTTGCCTGTCTCCTCCGCCGGGTCATCTTGTTTTTCGTCCGGCGCGCTCTCGAAACCTTCCAGCGGCGGGATCGGATAACCGATCAGTTTCGCGATCGAATCCAGGTAGCGGCTGTCCTCGGAGGTGGCGATCGTAATCGCCCGGCCCTGTTTGCCGGCGCGGCCGGTTCGGCCGATGCGGTGGACGTAATCATCTGCATGGGTCGGTACGTCGAAATTGAAGACGTGGCTCATCGACGCGATATCGAGGCCGCGCGCAGCGACGTCAGAGCAAACGAGAATCGTATACTCGCCCGCCTTGAACTTCTCCAAGGTTTCCGTTCGGCTGTATTGATCCATATCGCCATGCAGGGCGCCTGCCTGCATGCCGTGCCGTTCCAAGGAACGGTGCAGAATGCCGACATCCCGCTTGCGATTGCAGAAAATGAGGGCGTTTTGCACATTCTCAGCCTTGATCAGCTCACGCAGGACCCGGCGTTTATCCCTCGGTGCGGCCTTGATAAGCCCTTGTGAGATCGTCTCCGCCGCCGTCGCCGGCGGGTCGACCGAAACCTCTTTCGCATTGCTCAGGAACTTTTCCGAGAGTCTGCGAATTTCCGGCGGCATGGTGGCGGAGAAGAACAAGGTTTGGCGAATTTGCGGCAGCAGCCCGACGATTTTTTCGACGTCCGGCATGAACCCCATATCGAGCATGCGGTCCGCCTCGTCGATCACCAAGATCTTGACGTCCCGGAGCAACACCTTGCCGCGCTCCGCATGGTCGAGCAGCCGCCCCGGAGTCGCGATTAGCACGTCGACCCCGCGGTCCAGCGCCTTGTTCTGTTCCTCGAACGATACGCCGCCAATCAGCAGGGCTTTTGTCAGCTTGTGGTACTTGCCGTAGGTCTCGAACTGGTCGGACACTTGCGCGGCAAGCTCCCGGGTTGGCTCGAGGATCAGCGACCGCGGCATTCGGGCGCGAGTCCGGCCATGCGCAAGGATCTCGATCATCGGCAGGGTGAAAGAGGCTGTCTTGCCGGTACCGGTCTGGGCGCAGCCCAACAGGTCACGGTTCATCAGGACGTAGGGAATTGCCTGCGCTTGAATCGGGGTCGGCGTGTCGTAACCGGCATCCGTTACCGCGCGCAGAAGGTCTTCGCCAAGTCCGAGATCGGAAAATTTCATGAAATCGGGTAATACAATAGAAAAATCGCCAAAAAATTCAGTGTGGCATTGCGGGGCGGATCGTACGGGCTTCTTGCGCCGTGTCAATCGAATTACGTGCTGATCTAGTGATAGTTGAGCTACATATTGGGTTGTTAACCATGAATTTCCAGTCAATGCCTAGAAACAGGCGAGTTAGTGTTTTCTAGGCGGTTTGAATTAATTTTTAGCGGCGTGAGTGAGATCGACAAAGGTTAAATAATGAGTGGTAAAACCCCGCTTTTGCTCGTGCCAGGCGTGCTCTGCGATGCTTCGCTCTGGGCGCATCAGACCCGTCACCTGGCCGATGTCGCCGAGATGACAATTGTAGAAACGACCCAGGACGCGGATATCGGTGCGATGGTCGACCGGGCCCTGGAGACGGCGCCACCGCGATTTGCCCTCGCAGGCTTGTCCATGGGCGGTTACGTCGCGCTGGAGTTCTGGCGCCGGGTCCCGGAGCGGATCACGAAGCTGGCGCTGCTCGATACTTCGGCTAGGCCCGATAGCGAGACAGCCAAGGCGCGGCGGCTGGAGTTGATCGATCAAGCGGAACAGGGGCGTTTTAAGGGTGTGACACCGCGATTGATGCCTACCTTTGTGCATCCGGACCGGGCGGAGGAGCCGGGCTTGGTCGAAACCATCACGTCCATGGCGGAGGCGGTTGGCCGCGAAGCGTTCATTCGCCAGCAACACGCCGTTATGGCGCGTGTCGACAGCCGGCCCGACCTGGCAACGATCGACGTGTCGACCGTGGTCATCTGCGGTCGCGAGGATGCTGCGACGCCGTTGTCGCTCAGTGAGGAGATTGCGTTTGGTATCTCCGGCGCACGCCTTTGCGTTATCGAGGAATGCGGGCACATGACCGCGATGGAGCGGCCGCACGCGGTAACCGCGTTGATGCGGGATTGGCTCTTAAGGGACTAGCGCTAGACGTCGATGTCGGTGACGAACTTGGCGTTTTCCTGGATATAGCTGAAGCGTTTCTCGGCCTTGCGGCCCATCAACGCTTCGACGAATTTCGCCGTGTGCCGGGCGTCGTCCTTTTGCTCCGGATCGGCCGTGCTTGGGATATCGACCCGGAGCAGCGTCCGTTTTTCCGGATCCATTGTCGTTTCGCGCAACTGCGCCGGCGGCATCTCCCCAAGGCCTTTGAAGCGGCTGATTTCGATCTTCCCCTTGCCCTTGAAGCCGCTTTGCATCAGCTCCTCGCGGTGCGCATCGTCACGCGCATAATGCGTGGTCGCGCCCTGCGTCAGGCGGTAAAGCGGCGGCTGTGCAATGTACAGATGCCCATTGTCCACCAGGCCCGGTGTTTCCCGGTAAAAGAACGTCATCAGAAGCGCCGCGATATGTGCGCCGTCGACATCCGCGTCCGTCATGATGATGACCCGCTCATAGCGCAGCTTGTCGTCGTCATAGTCGCCGCGGGTGCCGCAGCCGAGTGCTTGCAGCAGGTCGCGCAGTTCTTGATTGCCAGCCAGCTTGTCGGCCGACGCGCTCGCCACGTTCAAGATCTTGCCGCGCAGGGGCAGGATCGCCTGGGTCGCGCGGTCGCGCGCCTGTTTTGCCGAGCCGCCGGCGGAGTCGCCTTCGACCAAGAATATCTCCGTTCCTTCCGCGCCGTTGCGCGTGCAGTCGGTCAGCTTGCCCGGCAGGCGCAGCTTACGGGTCGGGGTCTTGCGGGCAAAGTCCTTCGCCGCGCGCCGGCGCTGCCGCTCTTCGGCGCGCTCCAGCATGCGTTCCAACAGATCGTTTGCCGACGCGGGATCGTTCGCCAGCCAATGATCGAAATGGTCCTTGACCGCGCCTTCGACAAGCTTTGTCGCCTCGGGAGAGGAGAGTTTTTCCTTTGTCTGCCCTTGAAACTGCGGATCTTCCACGAAGACGGACAACATCACACAAGCGCCGCCGATCGCGTCTTCCGCGGTGATCTTGGAGGCCTTCTTGTTGCCGGTTAACTCGCCATAGGCGCGAATGCCCCGGGCCAGCGCTGTACGCAGGCCGGACTCATGGCTGCCGCCTTGCGGCGTTGGAACGGTGTTGCAATAGGACGAGATGAAGCCGTCCTCGTCGTTCGGCCAGCAGATTGCCCATTCCGCCTTTCCGGCGCCGGCCGTTGCGGCGACCTGGCCGATAAAAGGTTGTGCTGTCACCGTTGGGCGCGCGGCGATCGTGGCGCTCAGATAGTCCGCCAGACCGCCTGGGAAGCGCAT
>CAJWOT010000281.1 GCA_913044215.1 uncultured Rhodospirillaceae bacterium
GCATGCAAAATTCAGCCAAATCACGGTCTACAAGGTTATAGTTTCGCCTCCAGTATTAAGCGGTGAGATTGTCTGATGCCCCCCAAAATTTCGCGATTTGCCCAATCCGTGCCCGGATCGACGGTGGTGGCGATGCGCCGTCAGGCGGATGCGCTGGAGGCCGAAGGTGTCGAAATCGTCGATTTTGGCATCGGAGAGCCCGATTTCACCGTGCCTGAGGTAGTGGCCGAAGCGGCAATCCAGGCGGTTCGCGACGGACGCAGCGACTATACCGACCCTGCGGGTCTTCCCGCATTGCGTGCCGCAATCGCAGAATTCGAGGCGCGCCAGCATGGTACAGAAACATTGCCAGACCAGGTCACCGTGACCAATGGATCCTACGGAGCGCTGACGGCGATCATGCGGGGAATTTTGGAACCGGGTGACGAGGCCGTTGTTGTCGTGCCGGGTTGGGGGCCTTGCCGACAGATGATCCGCTTGTGCGGGGCGATTCCCGTGGAGGCGGCGATGTCCGCGGTCGTCAGCCGTTTCGTTATCGACGCTGATGCGATTGCGGCGGTGATCACCGAGCGGACGAAGGCGATTTTCATCAATTCCCCATGGAATCCGACTGGTCGCGTCCTAACCGTCGAAGAATTGTCGGCGATCGCTGATATCGCAGTGCGCAACGATTTGTGGGTCGTCGCCGATGAGGTCTATAGCGAGCTGGTCTTCGGCGAATCGCGGCACGTGTCCATCGCATCGCTTGGTCCGGAGGTTGCAGAACGCACGATCATCGCCTCCAGCCTGTCGAAATCCTTCGCCTTGACCGGGTGGCGGCTTGGTTATTGCATCGCGCCGCCGGAACTCGCCGCGGTGTTTACGAAGATCAATCACACGACGACGCGATGTGCCGCCAGCATCGTCCAATATGCGGCGGTGGCCGCTTTCGAGAACGCTCTGCCGGATGTTGCCGCGATGCGGGAGGAATATGCCGCCCGCGGCCGGGCTGTCGCCCGCGGATTGAACCAAATCCAAGGCGTCCGCTGCCCGATACCGGAGGGTACATTCTACGCACTCGCTCAAATTCCGGCTGAATGGGGATCGAGCGCCACGGTCGCGGAGATGCTGCTGAACAAGGCCGGCGTGATCGTGACACCAGGCAGCTATTACGGTCCGACCTGCGAGCATTTCCTGCGTCTGTCCTTCGCGACCTCCATGCCGGTTATCGAAGAAGGGCTGGCACGTCTCCGTGAAGCCTTGCCACCGGTCTAATCGACTGCACGCGGGTCCAGCGCGTCCTGCAGCCCGTCGCCGAGGAAATTGAACGCGATCACGGTTACGAAGATCAGCAGGCCGGGCCAAACGGCGAGCTGTGGGGCGGACCAGATCAGTTCCTGCGCGTTGGTCAGCATGTTGCCCCAGCTGGCAACCGGCGGCTGAATGCCAAGTCCAAGGAAGCTCAGGACCGATTCAAAAAGAATGATGTTGCCGACAGATAAGGTCGTGGCGACGATGATGGGCGAAACCGCGTTGGGTAGGATATGGACCCGCATGATCCGGCCGGCCGTCGCGCCCTGTGCCACGGCGGCGCGGACGAATTCTCGCTGCTTCAAGGTCAGGGTTTCCGCGCGTACCAGCCGCGCGACGGTTGTCCAGCCGACCAACGAGATGATCAGGATGATGCGATAGAGACTGACGTCTTCGGATTGCGTGACGCTGGGTGGCAGACCGAGCTTGGACAGGTCGATGGCGGCGAGCACGATCAACAGCGGCAGCAGCGGCAGCGAAATTACGCCATCGGTGAAACGCATCAGCAGGGCGTCGAAGCGGCCGCCATAGTAGCCGGCGATCACACCGATCATGGTGCCGATCACCGCGGAGGCTAACGCAGCCACGACGGCCACCGCAAGCGAGACTCGACCTCCCTGCAGCAAACGCGCCAGCAGATCGCGGCCGATCTCGTCGGTGCCGAGCGGATGTTCCAGCGAAGGCGGTTGATTCCGCTGGAACAGGTTGGTGGTCTGTCCGTCGAGGCCCAGCAGGTCTTCCAGCAGCGGGGCGCCGAGCGATAGCAAGGCCAGTAGAAGCAGGGTCAGCAGGCTGGCAACGGCCAACCGGTGTTGCAGAAACCGGCGTCCCATCCGGCGGGCCATGCTTTGCGGGGCGTTCATACCGTGCGCTCCCGATCGGACAGGCTGACTCTTGGATCGAGCCAGACATAGCCGAGATCGGCGAGGAAGTTGCCGATCAAGGTGAGAGCGGTCGCGAACATCAGGCCGATAAGGGCGAGATTGTAGTCGTTCCCCAGGATCGCGTCGTAGATCATCTTGCCCATGCCCTGCCAAGCGAACATGGTTTCGGTGATAAGCGCGCCGGAAAAGAGGCGCCCGAAGCTCAACGCGATGATGGTAACGAGCGGTAAGAGCGCGTTGCGCAGCGCGTGCCCGGTGACAACGCGCGTCATCGAAAGGCCCTTGGCGCGCGCGGTGCGGATGAAATCCTGGCGCAGGGTCTGCAGCATGCTGGCCCGCATGAAGCGGGTGAAATCACCCACCGAAGCGATCGTCAGCGTGACGACGGGGAGAACCAGATGTTCGACCCGGTCAAGGAAACCACCATCGCCGACAGTCGCCATGCCGCCGGCCGGCAGCCAGCCTAGCACCACGGCAAACAGGATGATGAAAAGCAACGCCAGCCAGAAGGGAGGGACGGATATGCCGGCGAAACAGGCGAGGTTCACCGCGTAATCAGTCTTGGAGTAGGGGTGCAGGGCTGCGTAGATGCCGACGGGAATCGCGATCGCCAGGGACAAGACCAAGCTGAGACCGAGCAGCAGCCCCGTATTGATGATACGGTCGCTGATGACGTCGAGCGCCGGTTGACTGTGATTGCGCGAATAGCCGAAGTCACCTTGCACCGCGTTGAAAAGCCAAGCGCCGTAGCGTTCGACCAAAGGCCGATCGAGGCCGTGGATCGCCTTGAGACGTTTTGCATCGGCCTGGCTCAGATTGGGATCGCCCTGGATCATCAGGTCGATCGGGTCGCCGGGCATCAGCCCGATCAGCCCGTAGACCGCGAAGGATAGGGCGAGCAGGACGAGCAGGCTTTGAAAAATACGTTCTGCGGTGTACCGGAACATCAGCGCAGGCGGGTTATTTCCCGACGTACCAGTCTTCGATCCACAAAGTGGTCGCGAATTGATGGCCCGTCGGGACGACGCCTTTCAGCCATTTCGGCATGATGAAAGGGTTGGCGCGGAAATAGAGTGGAATTGCAGGCAATTCTTCGGCGTAAATGCGCTGCAGATCGCGCCAGACCGCCTTGTTTGGCTCTTCATCGCAAACTACTTCGGCATCGTCGAGTGCCTTGTCCATCGCCTTGTTGGCGAAGCCCGGATAATTCTGACCCGACCAGCCGTTATCGGCGCTCGGGATCATCGTCGAATGCAAGGTGGTCCGTGGAACGCTTTCCGGGGCCGAAATCCAGGCATACATCGCCATATGCGGAAATTTGCGGCGGCTGACCGTCTCGCCGAAAAAGACACGGGCCGGTTCGTTGCGGATTCGAATATCAATGCCGACGCTGCGCCATTGGCTCTGCAGGACCTGTTGGACCAATTCGCGTGACTTGTTGCCCGCCGTGGTCATCAGGTCGAGCTGCAGCCGCTCGCCCTTGGCGTTGTAGCGGATGCCTTTTCGGAGTTCCGACCATCCCGCCGCCGCGAGTAGTTCCCGCGCTTTCGGGGGATTGTAGCGATATTTCGGGACCTTCTTGTCGTAGACAGTGTCCAGGGGGTTGGTTTGCCCATGCGAAATCGGTTGGTGTCCGCGAAACAACTGCGTGCTGATCCCGGCGCGGTCGATCCCGTGAATCAACGCTCGCCGCACCCGGCGGTCTTTGAGGATTGGGTTGTCCAAATTCAGATCGATATGTTCGTAGATCAGTCCCGATTTGTACTGTGTCACGAAGTTTTCGCGCGTGCGGAGATTGAAGGCGAGCGCTTCGTCGACCGTTAAGCCGACTTCGCCGGCAATGTAATCGATATCGCCGGACAGCAGGTTTGCGGACAGCGCGCTGGTTTTCTCGATCGCCTTGACGATGACTTTTTTGAAGGCCGGTTTTTTGCCCCACCAGGTCGGGTTCGGTTCGAGCACGATATGCGAACCGCTGGCGACCTCGGTCACCCGATACGGGCCGTACCACAGCCCGGGATTGGTCGTGTCCGTCTCATAGGCGCTCTTGATGCGGTATTGCGCCGGATCGGCGAAATTCTTCGCTTCGATATGAGCCGGCAACACACCGATGCTGTAGCGGGTCCGGTAGTCGCAGGTGAACTTGCTGACATGGACGGTGAACTTCTTGTCATTATGCACATCGATCTTGGCGACCCGTTTATAGGGCTCGATATTGCTGAAACCGGACCGTTTGTCGCGACCGACCTTCCAGGTGAACATCACGTCTTTCGTGGTGACGGGCACGCCGTCGCCCCAGACCGCATCGGGCCGGATCGTATAGGTGACTTCCAACCCTTTCTCCCCGTCATTCGCCGTTACGATCTTGGCAGTGCCCTTCTTCAGGTCGGGGAGTTCGGTGCACAACATGCATCGCAGCTTCCAGTCCGCGTCGTAGACCACGAAGGGCCGCCGCGCCATGGCCAGAATGTAGGACTTGGCCAGCATCGATTCGATGTTGGGGTTGAAGTTGCGCGGGAACTGGCTGATGCCGATTGTCAGCGTATCCTTCGCCGTCGCCGTCGTCGCAAAGATCAGCAGGGCGGCGGCCATTAGAATTTTCGTGATTCGCACCATATCTTTATCCTGCCGCGCTGAAATCCGGGCGGGTCCGCATCATCGCGTCCCGGCCCTTTATGTTATCCCACCATCGCCGAAGGTTTGGGGCCTTGCGCGTGATGGCTTCGCCTTCCGGCGTCATTAGAAAATACGCGTAGTTCGGCGCCAAATGCAGATCGGCGAGACTCAACGCGTCCCCGACCAGGAATAGCCGGCCGGCGAGGAACGATTCCAGGACGCCATACGCTTTTTCCGCTTCTGGAACCGCGGCGGCAATCACCGCTTCGTCCGGATCCCGATCCAGCATCGGAGAGACCAGTCGTTCGATCACTATCTTGCCGATGGCCGGGCCATACGCGTAGCAGTCCAGCAGGCTGCAGGTCTGCGTCATGCGGGCGCGGCCTTGCGGGGCGCCCGGCTGCAATGACGGGCCGTCAAACGCCTCGTCCGCGTAGCGTCCGATCGCGACTGTCTCGTACAGCGTAAAGTCGCCGTGGGTGAGCGCCGGCACCCGGTTCAAGGGGTGACGCGCTTGCTGTTCCGGCGGAAACCCTTCCATGAAATCGAAATGGCCGAGTTCGTACGCGACGCTCTTTTCCTCGAAAGCGAGGCGGGCCGACCGCACATAAGTGCTGTAGGCCGGTCCGTGTAAAATCGGAGTCACCATCAGATGT
>CAJWOT010000282.1 GCA_913044215.1 uncultured Rhodospirillaceae bacterium
CTGGTCGACGCGGTCCTTCGTCATTGCGAGGCAAATCAGGCCGCGACCATGCATGGCCATGAAATTGATGATTTCCGGCGTCGCCATCTGCGCCGGAATGACAAGGTCACCTTCGTTTTCGCGGTCCTCATCATCGACGAGGACGAACATCTTGCCGTTGCGCGCGTCCTCGATCAGCTCTTCGGCGCTCGATTTGTACTCTTTAAAGCTCACCTTCAGTTACCTGCTTCGTAGTGATTGGCGCTGTCAGACCTACGTTTCGGACGCGGGGTCGGATTGCAGCCGCGCAACATATCGGGCCAGCAGATCGACCTCAAGGTTGACCTTATCGCCGGCCTGCGTCGTGCCCAAGGTCGTGTGTTCCGCCGTGTGCGGGATGATATTGACGCCGAAGGTGCTGCCTTCGACCTCGTTCACCGTAAGAGAGATGCCGTCGAGCGCGATCGATCCCTTACGGGCGATGAAGCGGGCCAGTTCGGCCGGTGCTTCGAAAGAAAACCTGATGCTGTCGCCATCCGGCCGCCGTGCCGTCACTACGGCAACGCCATCGACATGGCCCTGGACGAGGTGGCCGCCCAATTCGGCACCGAGCCGCAGCGACTGTTCCAGATTAATACGACGGCCCGGCGCCCAGTCGCCAAGCGTGGTGCAGTCAAGCGTCTCCTGCGAGACATCCACCGCAAACCAATCCTCGCCCTTCTCGACCACGGTCAGGCACGCTCCGGAATGCGCGATCGAGGCACCGATCTCGACCGCCCCCAATTCGTAGTGTGTCCCAATGACAAAGCGGGTATCGCCCGGCCGCTCGACCGACCGCACCTCCCCGATATCCGTTATCAATCCTGTAAACATGGCGGCACCATAGCAGCCGGATCCCGCTGCGCCCATACAAAGGGCCTCACAACCGGTTAGTCCCGCCGCGCGTAGATTTCCATGACGTCTTCGCCGACCGGCAGCATATCAACGCGGCTAAAGCGAGCCATTTCGTCTGGCACCGCAATGCCATAGCCGGCGACGGCACCGATCCCATCGGCCCCCATCACACCGCTGGCTCGGAACCAATAGACCGTTTCGACAAAATCGGCCTTAAGGCAAGAAGCCGCCAACGCGCCACCGCCTTCCACCAGAAGCCGCGTAATTCCGCGGGCGCTCAGCGCATCGAGGCTCGACGCCATATCGACGCGCCCATCGGCGCCGGCAGAGACCCGCACGATTTCGACACCCCGGTCGGTCCAATCCTGTGTGTCGCCGTCCGCCGCCGTCAGGATCCAGGTCGGCGTTTTCCGCGCAGTCGCAACCAGCGGCGACTCCAACGGCAATCGCAGCTGGGAGTCGACGACAACCCGCACCGGCGAGCGGTCTTCGATCCCGGGGATGCGGCAGGTCAGCGAAGGCGCATCGGCGATCGCGGTGCCGACACCGACCATGATGGCGTCATGCGACGCCCGCAGCATATGGCCGCGAGCCCGGGCTTCCGAACCGGTGATCCATCGGCTAGCACCCTCCCGGGCCGCGATCTTGCCGTCGAGTGTCGTTGCGGTCTTCAGCGTGACCAATGGACGCCCCGTCTTCACGCGAGACAGGAATCCCGCATTGAGCGCCGCCGCTTCGTCGCGCAGCACGCCGGTATGGACTTCGATGCCGCCGGACCGCAGCTTGGCATGCCCGCCGCCGTCGGTGCGGGGGTCCGGATCTTCCATCGCCGTGACCACACGGGCCACACCGGCATCCAAAAGCGCCAAGGTACAGGGCGGCGTTTTTCCGAAATGGTTGCAGGGCTCCAGGGTTACATAGGCTGTCGCGCCCGCGGCGGCGCTTCCCGCCCGGCCAAGGGCTTCCGTCTCCGCATGGGGCCGGCCGCCCGGTTGGGTCCAGCCGCGTCCGACAACCCTGTCATCCTTGACGATGACGCAGCCGACGGCGGGATTCGGCCAAACCGCTCCAAGACCGCGCCGCGCCAATACGAGCGCCGCGCGCATAAAGGTTTTGTCGTTCGGTTTATTCGTCTTCGACACCGAGTTCGCCGGTGATGAAATCTTCGAAATCCTTGGTCTCGCGGAAGTTCCGGTAGACCGAGGCGAAGCGGATATAGGCAACCTTGTCCAGCGTCAGCAGCGCCTCCATGACAAGCTCCCCGATGCTGTCGACGGCGATCTCCACCTCCCCGGAACTTTCCAGGCGGCGCACGATACCGTTGACGACGCGATCCACGCGATCTTCTTCGACCGGGCGCTTACGCAACGCAATCCGCATCGACCGCATCAGCTTATCCCGGTCGAACGGCTCCCGCTGGCCGCCTTTCTTCAGCACGGTCAGTTCGCGCAGTTGAACCCGCTCGAAGGTGGTGAAGCGCGCACCGCAGTTCGGGCAATACCGCCGCCGCCGGATCGCGGAGTTATCCTCCGTCGGCCGCGAATCCTTCACTTGCGTATCGTTATGGGCGCAGAAGGGACACCGCATGATTCCAGACCTCCCCGGTCACTCCTATAAATCCGTATAAATCGGAAACCGCTGGCACAGATCGGCAACGCGAAACCGCACCGCGGTTTCCACCGCTTGATTGTCATCCCTGTTTTCGGCGAGCCCGCGCAGAACCTCGACGATCATCTCGCCGACCTGCCGGAATTCCGCCGTGCCGAAACCGCGGGTCGTGCCCGCCGGGCTGCCGAGCCGGACGCCGGATGTCACCGCCGGTTTTTCGGGATCGAACGGCACGCCGTTCTTGTTGCAGGTCATGCCGGCCCGCTCCAGGCTTTGCTCGGAGATGTTGCCGGTCAGCCCGAGCGGCCGCAAATCGACGAGGACGACATGGGTATCCGTGCCGCCGGAGACGATATCGAGACCGCCTTCCAGCAAGGTTTCCGCCAGCACGCGGGCGTTGTCCGCAACGGCCTGCGCATAGGATTTGAACGACGGCCGCAACGCTTCGCCGAACGCCACGGCCTTGGCCGCCACCACATGCATAAGGGGGCCGCCCTGCAAACCGGGAAACACGGCGCTATCGACTTTCTTCGCGATCGCCTCGTCATCCGTCATGATCAATCCGCCGCGCGGTCCGCGCAGCGTCTTATGCGTCGTCGAGGTCACGACATGGGCGTGGCCGAAGGGTGTCGGATGCACGCCGCCGGCCACCAATCCGGCAAAGTGCGCCATATCGACCATGAAATACGCATCGACTGAATCGGCGATTTCGCGGAAGCGGGCGAAATCGATGGTCCGCGGATAGGCCGATCCACCCGCGATGATCAAGCGCGGCTTGTGCTCGCGCGCGAGCGCGGCAACTTCGTCGAAATCGATCAGCGAATCTTCGCGCCGCACACCGTACTGCACGGCGTTGAACCATTTGCCCGACACGTTCGGGCGCGCGCCATGGGTCAGATGACCGCCAGCGGCGAGCGACATGCCCATGATCGTCTCGCCCGGCTTCACCAAGGCCAGGAAGACTGCCTCGTTTGCCTGCGCGCCAGCGTGCGGCTGCACATTGGCGAATTCACAGCCGAACAGCTGCTTGACGCGGTCGATCGCCAGCCGCTCGGCGACGTCGACATGCTCGCAGCCGCCGTAATACCGTCGTCCGGGATAGCCCTCAGCGTATTTGTTCGTCAGTACCGAACCGGTCGCCTGCAGCACCGCCTTGCTGACGATGTTCTCCGAAGCGATCAATTCGATCTGATCCTGCTGGCGGCCCAATTCGGCGTCCAGCGCCGCGAGCAGGTCCGGGTCGGTCTGAGCCAGATCGTCGGAGAAGTAGCTCTCCAGATCCGCGTCCTGCCGGTCAGCCGTCTTATCAAGCATGGCGTTCTAAAACCCTGATTGCGCCGCGCCGAAGCGCGCGCCCTTAAGAAATTTTCGCGACACGCCGCACATGACGCGGGTTCGTGTCGCCTTCGAATGCGGTATCGAGGAACACGCGGACACAGTCCTGCGCCACTTCCAGGCCGGTCGTACGCGCGCCAAGCGCCAGGACGTTGGCGTCGTTGTGCTGCCGTGCCAGGCGGGCATCGGTGGTGTCGTGGCACGTCGCCGCCCGGATATTGCGGTGCCGGTTCGCCGCCATGGCAATGCCAATCCCGGTACCGCAGATCAGTATCCCCCGACCGGCGCGGCCATCCGTCATGGCACCGGCCAATGCATCGGCAAAATCGGGATAGTCTACCGAATCCGGTCCATCGGTACCGAGATCGAGCACCTCCATCCCCAAATCATGCAACATCGCGACGAGCGTGGCCTTAAGCTCGACCCCCGCATGGTCCGATGCAATGCCGACGACATCCGCTGCCTGTTCACTGGCTGTCATTGCGCGTTTCCTGCGCCTCATATCGGCGCACTACACCTGCTTCCTCAAACCCTTCAGTTACCATATGTCGCATGTGCACACCAGCTTTCCCACAAGCGGTGGTTCAATGGTGCACCGTCCCTCAAAAACGTCCCAAAGGAACAGTAATTCATGCAATTGGATGACTCTGTTGATGTAATCGGAATCCATTGCGGTGGAACGCAGAGTCGGAACACAGCATATTGATGAAAATACGAGGTAAAATGCAATATGTAGTGTCAAATTGATTTACAATATTGTTTTTATGAGTACTTAAATACTGACGATTAAGTTGAATATTAACGCTATATTCGACTTTAATTGACAATGTTTGGGCGGTATGCATATCTTTGAAATCTGACGAGCGATTGATAAACGGGTGGATTCAATGGCCGACAAGTCCGGGCAAGAAAAGAACGGAAACGGTATTTCACAAGGCGACATGCTGCGCATGACGACAGAAGTCGTCTCGGCCTATGTCGGCAATAACAGCCTGCCATTGGCAAAGATACCGGATGTCATCAACTCGGTTTTCGGTACCTTGCAGACGCTGGATAACGGTCACCAGGCGACCGGCGACCGGCCGAAACCCGCCGTGCCGATCCGCAAGTCCGTGACGCCGGACTTCATCGTGTGCCTGGAAGACGGCAAGAAGCTGAAGATGCTGAAACGGCATCTGCGCACGAATTACAGCATGACGCCGGAGGAATACCGGGCGAAATGGGGCCTCAATTCGGACTATCCGATGGTCGCCCCGAACTACTCCGCGCAGCGTTCCAGTTTTGCGAAGCGCATCGGCCTCGGCCGCGGCCGTTCCGGCGCTGCCGCAACCTAAACGGATGAGCCGCGCGGTTCGCCAAGGCACTGCCGCGCACAACTCTCACACCGAATTGACCCCGACCGGCCGCCATGCGTGCTAAAAGGCGCGCATGAGCTCTCGGGCATCGAAATGCGGTAAATTATAGCCGTGGCTGCGCGCGCCCCGTCCTGCCGCCGCCGGTTTCTGCGCGGATCACTCGCGGCCTCGGTCGTTCTGGCGGCAGCGAAACCATCCGTCGCGGCCTGGTTCCCACCGACCCCGGCACAGCCGGCTG
>CAJWOT010000283.1 GCA_913044215.1 uncultured Rhodospirillaceae bacterium
CGCCAAATCGCAGTTCATCGCCAATACCAGTCACGAGCTGCGGACTCCGCTGAACGCCATCATTGGCTTCTCGGATGCCCTGAAGATCGAGATTTTCGGCCCGTTGAGCCACGAGCGATATTACGAATATGTCGATGCGATAAATCTCAGCGGACAGCACCTACTGACCGTCATCTCCGGAATCCTGGACATCTCGAAGATCGAAGCAGGCAGTATGGAACTGGCTGAATCCGAATTCAGACTCGATCGCGTCATCTCTGATTGCCGGCTTCTCTTGAAAGATCACATCGAACGAAAAAATCAAACCCTGAGTGTCACGGTCAGCCCAACCGATCTGAGGCTGTTCACGGACGACGTAAAGATGCAACAGGTCGTCCTGAACCAGCTGTCCAACGCCATCAAATTCACGCCCGACTCCGGTCAGATCGATATCGCCATCGGGCTGGAACGCGACGGCGGTCTTGCGCTTTCCGTGTCGGACACCGGCGTCAGGATCGACGATCAGAAAATCGCGGCCGTCTTCGAGATTTTCAGTCAGGGCGACGCCGAAACGAAGGAACGGGAAGAGGGCACGGGCCTGGGCCTTCCCCTTTCGAAGGCGATCTGCGAGCTGCATGGCGGCACATTGCAGCTCACTAGCACGCTCGGCGTTGGTACTGTGGCAACGGTTCGCCTGCCGGCACAGCGCGTCGTCAGCGCATTGCCCCAGGACGCGGCGGGGCTGAAATCGGATCTAGCCCGGCTTCACCTACTCCTCGTCCGGCTGCAGATCCAGCGAGACGGAATTCATGCAATAGCGCAGCCCTGTCGGCGCCGGGCCGTCGGGAAAGACGTGGCCGAGATGGCTGTCGCAGCGGGCGCACATCACCTCCGTGCGGCGCATGAAGAAGCTGTTGTCTTCTTCCTCTTCGACCGCCTCCGGGTCGATCGGCGCGTAGAAGCTGGGCCAGCCGGTGCCGGAATCGAACTTGGTGTCGGATGCAAACAACGGGTTGCCGCAGCACTGGCAGACATAGGTGCCCTTGTCCTTGCAGCGGTCGTATTTGCCGGTGAAGGCGCGTTCCGTGCCCTTCTGGCGGCACACCTGATACTGCTCCGGTGTCAGCAATTCACGCCATTCGGCATCCGATTTCACGATCTTGTCGCCAGCCATCGTCCGTTCTCCCATCGTCCTTGCGGTGCTGGACCGTCATAGGCCCGCACCCGTTCCAGCATATCGTGCATCGGTCCGTCGCCGATGCCAAGCTCGTCGAGATGCGCCACCGTGTTCTCGAGATACTCCTGGCAGGTTCCCATCCGTCCCGAAGCAGTCGCGATGTGCGCAACCTGAACGTCGCGCGGCACCTTGCCCGCATAGCGGATATAGCGACGGTCGATGACGAATGTAAGGGCGCGGACCGTGCCGCTATCGGTGCGCACCGTAACCCAGCGTGCCCGATAGGCACGGCCGATCATCTCGCGCCGCCAGACGATATCGAGCTCCTCATCAACTTGATCGGGCGCAATGCGGAAAGCCATACCGCGGCAAGCGCCGCCATGATCCATCGCAAGCATCATGCCCGGCAAATCCGGCGTCCCGCGCCCACCGGGCGACCACATGCAATAGCTGCGATGATAGCCATGCACCAGCCCGGACCGCTTTTCGGCAAAGTGGAACGCCGGGTTCCACATCAGCGACCCGTAGCCGAACACCCAAACGGACTGTCCCGGGATGTGATCGGCAAGCATCGTTCGCAATGATTCCCGGCGCTCTTCTTCCGTGACGGGGTTCATAAACCCGTCTTCGCGCGCGGCCTGGACCATGCGCTCGACCAGACCATTCTTGATCGCGTCACGACTGAGGATCACGTACCAAGAACCCCTGATTTCGATCTGTCATGGAAATGGAACAGGTGGCTAACCATCAACACGTAAGACCTGAGAGGGATGGCTCGGGCGGGAAACGACATACAACAGCGCCAGCGCCATTATGATACCAACCGTCACCGGCGGCAGCCAACTGCTCGACATGACCGTAACGATGCCGAGACTGATCGCCATCATGATAGCCGCCAACCATTTGGCGCGAAGAGGAATGACCCGGTACCGCTCCCAATCACGCAGGCTGGGACCGAACCGCGGATGATTGTAGAGCCAGCGACGCAAGCGCGGTGAGCATCGCGTGAAGGCCCACAGCGCCAGGATCAGAAACACCGTCGTCGGCATCACCGGTACGACGACACCGATCAGGCCCAACACCAAATTGCACCAGCCGAATATCAGCAGGGCGATGCGGCGGCCGCCGGTCTCCAGACCGGGAACCTCATGGCTCTGTTCGGGATGTCTGGTCGCTGTCATGTGTCGGACGCTCGCAAAACCGGTTCGCCTTCGTCCAAAGACCTGCCCGCTAGATACGTCCGTCATAGGCGATGCGGTCGATATGGGCGGCGATAACGGTGAAGGTGTCGGCAGCGAGTCCATCGCGCACCGCCTGTGCCAGGTCAGCACGGTTGTCCACGTCGACACCGATGCCGCCCAGTGCCCGCGCCACGGCGGCAAAATCGGTCTTGCCGAAATCGACGCCGAGATTGTCCATGCCGCTGGCCCGCTGCTTCATCTCGATCAACGCCAGCGAGGCGTCGACGAACACCACGGTGACGACCGGCAGCTTCAGATCGCGCAAGGTGGCCAACTCGCCCAGCACCATCTCCAACCCCGCATCGCCGGTGAAGGCGACCGCCGGCCGGTCTGGGTCGGCGAGCTTCACCCCCATCGCCAGCGGCAGCGCGCAACCCATCGTGCAGAGTGCCGAGGATTGTACCAAGGTGTGCGGCTGTTTCGCCTGCCAGACGCTCGACAGCAGAATGCGATGGGCCCCCGTGTCGACCGACGCGATCGCGTCGTCCGGCAGCAGCTTGTTAACTTCGTCGCAGATCGCCGCCGGGCCCCAGGCCTCGTCGGTCGGGAAGGCCTCGGCCAGCGCCTTACGGGTCTCCAGCGGCGCCCCGTTCGACCAGACGGGACGCGGCTCGACGCCGTCGCGCAGAGTCGTCAGGCCGGCGCCGACATCGCCGATGAAGGACAGCGAGGCCTGATGAACGTAATGGGTATTCGGCACGGCGCTGAACTCGATAACCGCCGTTTTCCTGGCGTCCCAGGGTTTGACCCAACTCGCCCGCATTTCAATCGGATCGTACCCGGCGAGCAGGATCAGGTCGCTAGTCTCGACCAGCGGCAGCAGGTGCGAATCGCCCAACGGCGACAGACCCCAGCCACCGAGCGACAGCGGATCGTCCTCTGGCAGCACGCCCTTGGCCTTGTAGGTGGTGATGACCGGGATCGAGAAATCGCGCGCAAACGCGGCCACCGTATCGGCCGCGTCATGCTCCAGCACTTCGACACCGGCGATCAGGATGGGTCGCTCCGCATTGGCCAGCAGATTGCGAGCGAAATCGAGATCGGGTCCCGGCGCGGGCGCGACGGGCGCCGGCTTCACGCGACGAGTCGGCGCCTCATCCGGCTGCTCGCGGCCGGCGATCGCGGTCGAGATGTCGATATGCACCGGGCCGGGCCGGCCATCCATCGCGATCGAGACCGCCTTGTCGATAATCGTATCCACCGCCCCATCGACCAAGGTAAAGCTCGCCTTGGCGACGCTGCCGATCAGCGCGGCATGGTCGAAGACCTGATGGTTGTAGGTCTGCGCCTCGGCTGGATCGACGCAGCCGGTTAGGAAGATCAGCGGCACCCGGTCCTGTTCGGCGTTGACGATGAAGTTGACCGCGTTGGCGACACCGGGACCGACGGTGGCCAGCAGCACGCCTGGCGCACCGGTCACATGGAACGTTCCTTCGGCCATGAAGCCGCCGGAATTCTCATGCTTGACCAGTACGAATTCGAGGCCCGCTTCCTTCAGCGCCTCCATCACGGTCAGCACCTCGCCGCCAGGAATGCCGAAGGCGTGCCGGCAGCCGGCCTCGTACAGGCGCTGCGCGACCAGTTGCGCCGCTGTCGCCATCAGTCGCCAGTGCCGGCGCGCGGCAGGTTCATGTAGCCGTCGCGGGTCTGCGGCAGCTTGGTTTCCAGGATGCGCGAGGCCACAACAGTGCGCAGGATCTGCGCCGTGCCGCCGCCGATGGTGAACATGCGCGCGTCGCGGACCATGCGCTCCAACGGGTTGTTGCGCGAATAACCGGCTGCGCCGAACACCTGCAGCGCGTCGTTGGTGACCTTGATCGCCATCTCGGAGGTGAAGATCTTGGCCTGCGCGGCTTCGTTCGCATCCGGGAAGCCGTCGCCAGCCTTGCCGGCCGCCTTGTAGCAAAGCGCCTCGGCCGCCGCGAGCTGCACCGACATGTCGGCCAGCATCCATTGCAATCCCTGGAACTCGCGGATCGGGCGGCCGAACTGTTCGCGTTCATGGCTGAAGGCAAGCGCTTTATCGTACGCGCCTTGCGCCAGGCCCAGCGCGACCGCCGCGGCGCCGACCCGCTGGCTGTTATAGGCGTTCATCAGTCCGGCGAAACCGCGCCGCAGCCCTTCCGGCGGGGTGATCATCATGGAATCCGGCACTTCCAGATCCTCGAAGATCACCTCGGCCTCGGGAATGCCGCGCAGCCCCATGGTCGGCTCGCGCTTGCCGATGACCAGCCCGTTCGGTGTGCCGGCATCCGGGTCGCGGACCGCCAGGAACCCGCCGATCCCCTGCTCGAACCCATCCTCGAAGACACGCGCGAAGATCAGGTGCAGGCGCGAGACGCCGCCGCCGGTGATCCAGTGCTTCTTGCCATTGACGATCCACTTGTCGCCCTTCTTGTCGGCGCGCGTGGTCATCTCGCTGGCGGCGCTGCCGGCATCGGGCTCGGTGATGCAGATCGCCGGCTTGTCACCGCTCAGCACCACTTCGGCGGCCATCTTGCGCTGCGCGTCGTTGCCATATTTCATCACGGCGCTGACCGCGCCCATGTTGCATTCCACCGCGATACGCCCGGTGACGCCGCAAACCTTCGCCATCTCGACGATCAGCAGCACCGCATCGAGGAAGGAACGGCCCTGACCGCCATATTCCTTGGGGATGGTCATGCCGACGAATCCGGCGTCGCGCAGGGCGGCGACATTGTCCCACGGATATTGCTCGCTGCGGTCGACGTCGGCGGCGCGCGGTGCGATTACGTTCTGGGCGAGGTCCCGGGCACGGGCCTGGAAGTCGAGTTGCTCATCGGTCAGTGCGAACATGGCGGTCTGATCCCTGAAATTTCACAATGTTCAGAGTGGCATACCGTGCCGCGCTGCTGCCGTCCAGTCCGCGGCCCCCAACGGCGCTACAGAAAAGACAAACTTTAAGCAAGGATGGGGAAGGCACCGCTGCCGATGGGGTACCGGCTGGTCGGCGGCCGGCTGCTGCCCGATGACGGCAAA
>CAJWOT010000284.1 GCA_913044215.1 uncultured Rhodospirillaceae bacterium
GCGCTAAGCACCCCTCTAGGACGTCCCGATGCTGAGCAGATTCACGACCGGCTTGTAGGGTTCTTCCATATAGGCGATCTCCTCTTCCGGCAGCGTGATCTCCGTCGCGGCGGCGAGTTGGTCAAGCTGGGAGATTTTGGAGACACCGACAACAGGCGCGGTCACCTCGGGCTTGCTGAGCAGCCACGCAACGGCGATTTGGGCCGGTGTGTGACCCAATCGCTCGGCGACCTCAACTACCCGGTCCGCGATGACGAAATCCATCTCGCCGCGATAAAGACCTTCCGTCCGTTGGCGATCCTGTCCCTGGCTACGCGCCGTACTGCCGGCATCGAAACTGCCCTTGTAGTTGCCCGTCAGGATGCCGCGCGCCAGCGGAGACCAGGGCATCAGCGCGACCCCGGTCGCCGCGCAATAGGGGTTCATTTCGCGCTCTTCTTCCCGATAGATCAGGTTGTAATGGTTCTGCATCGAGACGAACTTGGTCCAGCCATGCCGCTCCGCCGTCATCTGCAGTTCGGTGAACTGCCAAGCGAACATCGAGGAAGCACCGAGATATAGCGCCTTGCCCGCCTTCACCACATCGTGCAGCGCCTCCATCGTCTCCTCGATCGGCGTCAGAGCGGCACCCAGACGGCCATGCGGGTGGCGGTGGATAATCAACTGGTCGACATAGTCGAGCCCGAGCCGCTGCAGGCAGGCATCGACACCCTCCATGACGTGCTTCCGCGACAACCCGACCTGGTTCGGACCCGGTCCCATCGCGGCCGAGACTTTGGTCGACAGCACGAACTGGTCGCGCGGCGCCAGCTCTCGCAGCAACGCACCGACGACTTCCTCGCACGCGCCAAGCCCATAAACATCGGCGCAGTCGAAGGTGAATAGCCCATGATCGAGCGCCGCCTTGAAAATCGGCCGCGCCTCATCCAGCGTCAGCGTCCAGTCCCCCTGATGGCCGCGCCCCGGCTTGCCGAAATTCATCGTCCCCAAAGCCAACCGCGAAACGCTGAGCCCGCAATTGCCGAGTTGCACCGCTTCCAGCATGAAAAATCTCCCTGATCTGATCTCCGGCGAAGCTACGGCCCCGCGCGGGCGGACACAATGGCAGGGCTTGGCGAAGGCCGAAATATTTCGGAGACTATGCGGAGAAAGGGCAGCCATGACGACACTAGAATCCCATCGCGGCGAAGCGGCTTGGCTTGGTCCGGCAATGGCCGGGCGAAATGATTGGATCCACAGCTTCACGGTGCCAGAAATCCGTGAATTGGAAACCGTCGCCGATGGCGTCGCCGATAGAGACATCGCTGACCTCTCCGCAGCCGACTTCGAGCTACCGGTTCTCGATACGGTCCTGGCGGGCATCCGCCGCGACGTCGTCGATGGCCGCGGCTTTGCCCTGTTGCGCGGGATGCCGGTGGACGAATGGTCTTTGGAACGCACGGCGGCAGCTTATTGGGCGATCGGCACCCGCATCGGCGTGCCGGTCGCGCAAAACAAGGTCGGCAGTATCCTGGGACATGTGACCGATGTCGGCGGGGATGCGGACCACCCCAACCAGCGTGGACACCAATCTGCCGATTCCCTGCCCTTTCACAACGATATCGGGGCTGAGATCGTCACGCTTCTATGCCTGCGCGGTGCGAAAACGGGTGGAGAGTCCGGTATCGTGAGCGCAGCCGCCCTGTGGAACGAATTGGTCGAGCAGCGGCCGGATCTGGCGGAATCGCTGATCCATCCCTTCCATTTCGATCGCCGTAACGAAGAAGTCTCCGGGCAGGACCCGTGGTACGAACTGCCGGTCTTCATGCCGGCCGATGGCCGGGTCGTCGTCAGCTACGTGCCGCGTTTCATCCGCAGCGCCCAACGGTTCGAGCAGATCCCACGCCTGACAAACATCCAGCACGAGGCGCTCGATCTGGTACAGACCCTGGCGGACGATCCGCGGTTCAAGCTCGAGATGGATTTCCGGCCCGGCGACATCCAACTGGTCAACAATCTGGTGCTGCTGCACAGCCGCACCGAGTACGAGGATTGGCCGGAGCCCGAGCGGCGTCGCCATCTGCTGCGGCTATGGCTCAGCGTACCCGACGGCTGGCCCATGCCGGATGCCTTTCACGCACGCTACGGCACCGACCCGGAGACCGGCAGACCGCAAGGCATCAGTCTACCGCCCGGGGTCACCTTCAACGCGCCGCTGACGCCGCCCATACTGCGAACCTGATCTTAGCACGCTATGTGACTGCCTTTTTCTTGCCGTGGCAGCCATCCCGCAAGGAAGCAAATATGTCCGCCGACACCGCACGTGAAGACCGGCGTCTTAAACGCCAGCAGATGTTCCAGCAGGAATACCGGAACAGCACGCCCCGTTGGTATCGGGGCGAATACCATTTGGCGATTACGCTGGTCGTGACCCTGGGCACCGTGTGGTTCTGCATAGCCCGGATGACGGCACCGACTTTTTGGGAATGGATGCTGTTCCTGCCCATGATCTTCATCGGCAACTGGGTCGAGTGGGCGGCGCACCGCTACATCCTGCATCGCCCGGTTCGCGGCCTGAAGATGATCTACAAACGGCACTGCGCCACGCATCACCAATTCTTCACCGATGCAGATCTGACCTATGACGGCCAGAAGGATTGGCGTGCGCTCCTGTTCCCACCCTTTGCCCCGGTCGGTTTCATCCTGGTCTCCATCCCGCCAGCGCTGGTTCTCGGCTGGCTGTGGAGCGCCACTGCCGGCTATCTGATCGTGGCACAGATGGCGGGTTACTATCTGATGTATGAGGGGCTGCATACGCTGTCGCATCTCGACGACGCCAAGCACCCCTACCTGGCGCGCATCCCGTTAATCAATACGGTACGCCGGATGCACCGCGAACACCACGATCTGTCGAAGATGCAGACCACGAACTTCAACCTGACCTTTCCGCTATGCGACGCGCTATTCGGCACCAGCGATCTTGACCGCGGTGTGCTGGCAACTTTGTTCAGCGGCGCCGGCGAGCGAATCAGGCGCGGCCATGGGGGCGACACACCGATCGAGCCGCCGCAGGAGTTCTATGGCGATCTCGAAGATTACTACGGTGAGGCCGAGAACGCGTCTGTTAGCCGCCCCTAAAGCGCCGCCAGCCGCGGCAACACTTCCTGGCTGAACAGAGTCAGGTTCCCGACTGTATCCTCGTGGCTGATATGGCCACCCTGCCCCATCATCAGCAGGTGGCCGAGGCCGCCGACATGCTCGTTGAATTCCTTGATCTGCTCGAAGACCGTATCGGGATTGCCCGCGAACGCGACACCGGCGTTGACGAACTCGTCGACCGTGCCAGTTTGCATTTCGAACTCGCCGCCGTCCCGCAGTGGGATCATCAGGGGGCTGCGATTGTACAGCTTTTGCGCCGTCACCTCGTTGGCGGTGTAGCCCGGTGGGAACCAAAACTGTGCCGCGGCGCGTGGCGTGGTGCGGCTATAGTCCAGGATCTGGTGCGCACGGCGCTTGCCTTCCTCGTCTGTCTCCCCGACCCCGACGATGGCGAGATAGGCGAAGCGGTCCCGGGTCGCTTCCCTGCCCGCGCCGGCGGCCGCCTTGCGGTAACTCTCGAAGATATCCGGTGTCCGCAGATAGCCCGTATTCAGCGACGCAATCACATGACCCCGCGCGCCCCCTTCAGCAGCGGAGCCCGGACTCGCTACGGTCATCCAGACCGGCGGATGCGGTTGCTGATAGGGCCGCGGCCAGACATTCACCTGGCGATACTGGAAATGCTGGCCTTCCCAGTTGAACGGCCCGTCATGGGTCGTTAGCGCCTTGAGGATCAGGTCGTGCGCTTCCCAGAATCTTTCCATCAGGGTCGCCGGGTTGCTGTTGGCCGGCGACACCTCGAAGGGCGCGCCCTTCACGAACCCCATCTCCAGCCGGCCGCGCGAAATCACGTCGATCATCGCGTATTCCTCTGCGACCCGGACCGCATCCATCCGGTTGGCAATCGGCATGCCGAGACAGAGCAGACGCGCCTTCTTGGTCTCGCGCGCCAGGATCGCCATCGGGATGGTGCAAACCGAGGTGGTGCAGGTCGCCGTGGTGTGATGCTCGTTGACCATGATGTTGAGGCCGAGCTCGTCGCACAGTGCCCACTCGTCGAGATAACGGTGATAGAGATCGGCACCGACCTCCGGATCGTAGACCCTGCTGGGCACGACATTACGCAGGGAGCTGCCAAGCTCCTCCCAGCCCGGGTGATAAGCCATCTCGCTGAAATGCCAGACTTTCATCGTACTACCCTCCAACACCGGCGCAGGGCCCCGCGGCCAATGCGGCAATTGTCGCATCCAAACGTTCGATCTGCGGGTAATGGCCCGCGCCCGGCACGAGATCGAGCCGCCCAGCCAGCAGCCGCGATGCCAAGCCTTCCCCCAAACCAGGGGCGACAAACCTGTCCGCCTCGCCCCAGATCAGATGCACCGGTGCCGTTACCCGATGCAGCCAGCGCGCCAGGGAGGGATTATGCAAATAGGGCTTCCAACCGTAATAGGCCAGGAACTGCCGGTCGCGCGCGACGGCAATCAATTCCGCTTCCGTGAAGGTACCGAGATCCGGAGGCGTTCCGACAAACAGACAGCCCGCGGCCTCATCGTCCGGTAATGCCGACAGATCTGCGAAGTCCCGGTCGTCCCGGCCGCCCAGTTTCACACCCAAGGGGGCAATAAGGCTCAGCGCGGCGAGCCGTGCAGGCTCCCGAACCGCCATCTCCAGCGCAACCCATCCACCGAAGGAGGCACCAAGCACGGCTGCGGAGTCGAGGCCGAGACGGCCCAACAAATCGAGATAGAGATAGGCGATATCACCGACTTGCCGGAAGTCCGCCGGCGGCCGGCGGCCGTCGAAGCCGGGATGACGCGGCGCATAGACCGTCCAGCTTTCGGCGAGCCTCGCTACGAACGGTGCATGCAATTGCCCATAATGTTCGGGATGCAAGTAGAGCAATGGCGGTCCCGCGCCCAGCACCTCAACGTCGAGCGAGACGCCTGCCAGTTCAAACTTTTCCATCGTGCTGAAATCCTATCCCTTGCCATACGCCACACCGCCCACCTCGGTACGCAGCGCGAACCGAACGGACGCGATGCACGGTGGAAACGTATCGGGTCAGGTTAGAATGTCAGACCGGCCCACGCCAATCCGGCCGCATATTGCGGCACAGAACCCCATCCCAATCAGCGTTTGCGAACGAAGAGGAAATCGCCGCCTTCATGACCGGCACGGCGAATGTCGGAATATTCCGGCGTTTGATCCGCGTTCAGGACGACGGATTGGCGTACTTTCTCGAACAGTTGCGTGCCGTCGAGAACGCCTTCGTTGCTCTGCAGCG
>CAJWOT010000285.1 GCA_913044215.1 uncultured Rhodospirillaceae bacterium
CGGCGGCAAAACGCCCGATGGCGTCGAGGCGCTGGTAGAGCGCGCTGGTCATCGCTCGAAGCGCGCCGGACAAATCGCCAATTTCGTCGCCACGATGGGTCATATCAGGAATCTCGACAACCTCGGCGCCGCTGCCGCGCCGGACCCTTGCCGCCGCTTCCGCCAGTCGGTGAACCGGCCGCGCGATGGTGCCGGCGAGATAGAATGAAAGCAGGACCGTGATGACCAAGGCGCCAGCGAATATCCTCAGCACGACGAACCGTACGTCCCGCACGGCTTCCTGAATATCCGAACCGCTCTCCGACAACATGATGACACCGATCACCTGGCGATAGCGTTGCACCGGCATTGCGACCGAAAGCACGTAGCCGCCGCTGCCATCGTGCCGGGCCACACCGGTAACCTCGCCCGCCAAGGCCAGCCGGGTTTCGGGGTAGTCGGAAATGGTTTGCTGCTGCGCTTCGCGATAGGTTTCCAGATCCGTACGCGCATGCATCCGTTCGAGCAGCCAGTCGATCATCCCTGCAAATTGCTCGATCGTCGTGACGGCTTCCGGGGGCGGCAGCGACAACACGCGCACAAGCCGGCCCCGGACGCCAAGACGGCGGCTATCCGCGATGATCTCGCCGGAATTCAGGAACAGCCGCGCGCGCACGCTGGCGGCCGCCGTAAGGCGCCGGATCATATCCTGTGCGTGATTGACGTTCAGAAACTGGCGGCCGCTTGGCTCGGTCTGGATCGCGCCTTCGCCCAGCGCCCCGGCGAAGATATCCGTCTGGGTGCGGAGGGCTTCGAGCTCCGTTTCGATGAGACCGTCCCGGTACGGGCCGAGATACAGCAACCCACCGATAGCTATCGCCAGCGCCAGGATATTGACCGCCAGGATGCGCCGGGTTAACGGCGAGAAGATAAGGCGGCGGGGCCGCTCAGGCGATGCGCCACCGGCGTCGCTCTGCGGTTCCTTGTGTTTCAGATTACCGTCTTTCGGTGACGTCATATCCCCACGATTTTAACGTCCGAATGCCGAGCGGTCGCGACTAAAAGTGCGGCTTTGACCTTCCCGGTCAGCCGTCCCGATACCGGTATCCGACACCGTAGAGCGTCTCGATCTCGCCGAACTCGCCGTCGATCTCGCGGAATTTCTTGCGCAGCCGCTTGATGTGGCTGTCGATCGTTCGGTCGTCGACATAGATACTTTCGCCATAAGCGGCGTCCATCAACTGATCTCGGTTTTTCACATGTCCGGGATACTGTGCCAGGGCGCGCAGCAACAGAAACTCGGTAACGGTCAATTGCACAGGCTTTCCCTGCCAGGTGCACAAATGCCGCTCCGGGTCGAGCACCAGGTCGCCGCGAACCAGCTTTTCCTCTTGCTTCCCGGTGGGGGTGTCGCCTGTGGCCTCCACGCGCCGCATCAGCGCCCTGATCCGCTCGATCAACAGCCGCTGCGAGAAAGGTTTCTTAATATAGTCGTCGGCACCCATACGGAATCCGAGCAATTCGTCAATCTCGTCATCCTTCGATGTCAGGAAAATGATCGGCAACTGGCTCGTCTGTCGCAGATTTTGCAACAGCTCCATGCCGTCCATACGGGGCATTTTGATGTCGAGGATCGCCATATCGACGGGTTGCTGCCCGATACCGCGAAGGGCTTCTTCCCCATCCTTATAGGTCTTGACGCGGTAGCCCTCGGTCTCCAGCGCAATGGATACGGATGTCAGGATGTTTTGGTCGTCATCGACCAGCGCGATCGTTCTGCGCATGAGACCTCCTTTTCGGCGCGCTGCCATAATCTGCGCGCATATTCCCCAAATAAGCCGATTTTACAGCCAATGCCATATTTTCATGGACATATGGCGCGAATGAGGCGATGCCGTGGCCCTATCGTGGCAGTTCAAGTTCTCGTGATTGCAGGGCTGTGCGGCGATATGTCCACTCGCTTATGCCCGCATGGGGTTTATGTCTGTCAGGGACATCACCGGTATGCTGACACAAGTAACCCGACCATGATCTCGAGGCCTTCCTATCCCCTGATCGGTGCGATGCTTGCCGCGCTCGCGGCGATCGCGCTCGCGGCCTATGTGGCGTGGCAGGTCACCCGCCCCGTGCCGGTCGCAACGGTCGGCAGCAGTGCCAGTCTTGCCGTTGCCGGGCAGATTTCGATCGGCGGCCCGTTCGCCCTGACCGATCACAAGGGTAAGTCCGTGACCGATACGGATTATCGCGGCAAGCTGATGCTTGTCTATTTCGGTTATGGATTCTGCCCGGATATCTGCCCGACCGAATTGCAAAATATCGCTGTCGCCCTCGACGAAATGGGAGGCAAGTCGGCGGAGGTGCAACCGATTTTCATCACGGTCGATCCGGAACGGGACACCGTCGCATTCCTCGCCGAATATGTGGAAAATTTCCATGACCGATTGGTTGGCCTGACCGGGCCACGACCGGAAATCGAGAAGGCGGCGACCGCCTACCGGGTGTATCACGCGCGTGCGAAAACCGGCCCCGACGACGAAGACTACCTCGTCGATCATACCGGTTATGTCTATCTAATGGGGCGGGATGGGTCGTTTTTGACCATGTTTCGAGGCGCGACCGATCCGAAGAAGATGGCGCAGACCATAGCCGGTTACATCGGCGGCAGTGGCTAAGCGGTTACCTGCCTCATCGATTTACGGTCGCGTAAAAACGAGGCTATACACGCCGAATCGCTGTGATTGAACACGAAATGGCGGATTTGTTTCGATTTTGCCGATAGACACCGGTTCAGATGGAGAAGCGCCTTGGCGCCACGGGTCTCCGGCGATTGCCGGGCAGCGGGCCGCCAAGCAGATAGTTGGAAGCGTTTGATAACGTTGAGGAACGGGTGATTCAAAAAATTGTTAACCATACCCCATCGCAGCGTATGGACAGTATAGCCCAATTTCGGATGATTTGACCCAGTCAGGCGCGGCAACGCGTCGCGGTCGGAAAATCGCAGAAACCGCGCTTCACAGTTGATTTCTCGTAGGGCGCGCCGATATTTTCC
Source organism: uncultured Rhodospirillaceae bacterium (assembly GCA_913044215.1). Taxonomy (GTDB): domain Bacteria; phylum Pseudomonadota; class Alphaproteobacteria; order UBA8366. The sequence continues at coordinate 3,029 of CAJWOT010000285.1, forward strand.
TGCTAAGAAGGATCATGGAGCAACGGAGCGGCACACTCGGGTAAGCGATCGCTGCATCCGGCAAACGAGGGGCGTTCGGAGGAAACACTAGGTGTCACAAATCAGCAAATTCGGGCTGGACCATCACGGCGTCATCAATGCCGCTGCGACGCACTGGAATCAGGGTGCGGAACGTCTCTACGAAGACACGGTGAAGCTTGGCCTCGGAACCATCTCTGAAGGTGGTGCCCTGGTCGTCGAAACCGGCAAGTACACCGGCCGCTCGGCGAACGATAAGTTCATCGTCGAAGAAGAGTCCAGCCGCGATAACATTTGGTGGGGTCCGGTCAATAAGCCGATCGCGTCGGAAAATTTCGACTCAATGCGCATCAAGATGCTGGCCTATTATCAGGGCCGCGAACTCTATGTGCAGGACGTTTATGCCGGTGCGGACCCGCAATTCCGTCTGTCGGTGCGGGTGATCACCGACAGCCCATGGCACAGCCTGTTCGTGCGCAACATGTTCATTCCCGTCCCGGCTGCTGAAGTCCCGGATTTCGTGCCGGAAGTGACGATCCTGCATGCGCCCATGATGAATTCCGATCCCGCCGTCGACGGCGTCAATTCGGAAGCCTTCATCATGATGAATTTCGGCGAGCGGATGATGCTGATCGGCGGCACCCGCTATGCCGGCGAGATCAAAAAATCGATATTCGGCTATCTGAACTATCTGCTTCCGGAACGCGGCGTGCTGCCCATGCACTGCTCTGCCAATATCGGTAGCGATGGCGCAGCCAGCATCTTCTTCGGCCTGTCCGGCACCGGTAAAACGACCCTGTCGGCTGACGGAACCCGGGCGCTGATCGGTGATGACGAACATGGCTGGTCGGATAACGGCATCTTCAATTTCGAAGGCGGCTGTTACGCCAAGGTCATCAATTTGTCGCAGGAAGCCGAACCGGAAATCTATGCCACGACCAAACGCTTCGGCACGGTGCTGGAGAATGTCGTGATCGATCCGGTTACGCGCGTCCCCAATTTCGATGACGGCTCATTGGCGGAGAACTCGCGCGCCTCCTATCCGATCGATTTCATCGATAACATCGTGCCGGAAGGCAAGGGGGGGCAGCCGGCCAATGTCGTGATGCTGACGGCCGATGCGTTCGGCGTCCTGCCGCCGATCAGCCGCCTGTCGGCCGATCAGGCGATGTATCATTTCCTTTCGGGCTATACGGCGCGCGTCGCCGGGACCGAAAGGGGCGTGACGGAACCTCAGGCGACCTTTTCGACCTGTTTCGGCGCGCCGTTCATGCCGCGCCACCCGTCGGTCTACGCCAAGATGCTGGGCGAACGGATCGCCAAGACGGGGGCGAAATGCTGGCTGGTCAACACCGGCTGGTCCGGCGGTGCCTATGGCACTGGCACGCGGATGAAGATCGCCCACACCCGTGCCATGGTCCGTGCGGCGCTGGATGGCCGCTTGGCAGAAGTAGCGGAATCGGCGGATCCGAACTTCGGTCTGCTCATCCCGTCGGCCTGCCCGGACGTTCCGGCGGACGTGTTGCAACCGCGTACCACCTGGCAGGACAAGTCGGCTTACGATTCCATGGCCGGCGAACTGCGCGGTCGCTTCGAAGACAACTTCAAGCAGTTTGAAGAGTATGTCGACGACGGCGTGAAGAAGGCGGGCATCTACAAGGCGGCCTGATCTCGGTTCAAATGAATTGTTGCGCCAATGCGGCGACCGCGATGTAGCGTGCGGTCTTGCCGATGGCGACGAGCGTGACGAAGATCGGGAAACGGACGCCGAGTACACCGGCCGCAAAGGTAAGCGGGTCACCGACGATCGGTACCCAGGCGAGCAGCAGAGACCACAATCCGTAGCGGTTGAACCGCGCCGTTGCGCGCGTCAGCGTGTCCGGCTTGACCGGAAACCAGCGGCGGTCCTGCCACCGCAGGCAATAGCGTCCGAGCAGCCAATTGACGACGCTGCCAAGCGTATTGCCAGTGGAAGCGACCGCGACCAATAGCCAGATATCGAAACCCTGCGCCGCGCTCAACGCGCCGAGCACCACTTCCGATGAGATCGGGATGAGGGTTGCCGCCAAAAAGGCGGTCGCGAACAGGCCGAGATAGCCGGATTCAAGCACCGGTTTGGCTCAACGTCGGATCAGCGCAACTGCAGGATCATCGAAGGCAGTGGCTCGCGCATCGAACGGATATTCCACTGATAAACCGCCGGTTATCCCTGCCGCACCTTGGCCTTGGTCCAAACACGCAGGACGTTGCGCGTATCGATACCGCGTTCGATCAGCCCGTCCTTCCGCCGTTGAATGGAGAAG
>CAJWOT010000286.1 GCA_913044215.1 uncultured Rhodospirillaceae bacterium
GCCGACCGCTTTTCCGTGCCGGCATAGATGAAACCCTCGCGGGCTTCCGTGATACGCGCGTGCAGCGCGACCGCGTCCGGATGCATGTCGGCGGCGGGCGAGCGCTCCGCCTCGAAATGGCCGTAGCGGTCTTCGCCGCGGACCAGCAGCGCGCTGTCCGGCACGCCCGTTGCCTGGCTCACATGCGGCGCGACGTAGCGGATGGCGAGGCCGATGCGGCGGTCGTCGGTCTTGTTCGGTTTCGAGGCGTGCACGAGGCGGACATGGTGCAACGAGAACTCCCCGGGCGAAAGCACCAGATCGACCGCCTGGCTGTCGTCGATTTCCGCATCGACCGACTGGCCGCGGGTCAGCAGATTGTTCTCGTCGAAACTGTCGGTGTGCGTGACCTGATCCCATTTTTGCGTGCCCGGCATGACGCGCATGGCGCCGCTTTCCAAGGTCGCCGGCGACAGCGCCACCCAGGCGGTGCACACATCGGGCTCGCTTAGCCCCCAATAGGTCGAGTCCTGATGCCAGGTCACAAAGCCGGGATCCTGTGCCTTCTTGATGAAGAAACTTGTCTGCCAGCACAGGATGTCGGGGCCGAGCACGCCTTCGACCGCGTCGAGGATCGCTTCGTTGCGGACCAGATCATCCATCCAAGTGAGCAGAAGGTGCAGCTTCTGGCGCATGCGGCCGGCAATGCGGCCGCCCTGGCTGGCTTCGAAGGCTTCCAGCTTCGCGCGGTTTTCGGATGCCTGCGCCGCGCTCAGCGCACGCAGCGGAAAGTAGTAGCCCTGATCGCGATAATGCTGCCGGGCCGCGTCGGAAAGAGATTTTGCCATAAGTTCATTATCGGGGTGTGTCCGCGAATGGGTCAAGCCGCTAAGCCACCTGCTGCGCCGCAGCAGCCGTTCGGAGATGCCGATCATCATGGCGGTTTGCGACCGTTGAACCGAACCCGGCTTCGGCGTAAGGTCCGCCCCGCAATTCGGCGGTTGCGTGCCGCTGCCCGTTCACCAACCGAAAGTCAGAATCATGGCGTTCTTTGCCTCGCGTCTCTCCCGGATCAACCCGTCCGCCACGGTTTCCATCAACACCAAATCGCAGGAGATGAAAGCGGCCGGCAAGGATGTCATCGGTCTTGCCGTCGGCGAGCCAGACTTCGACACGCCAGACCACATCCAGGAGGCGGCGATCCAGGCGATGCGCGAGGGCAAGACCCGCTACGCCGCGCCGGCCGGTATCCCGGAACTGCGCGAGGCGATTAGCGCCAAGTTCAAGCGCGAGAACGGTCTCGATTACGGCATCGACCAGATCGCGGTTTGCGCCGGCGGAAAACAGATCATCTACAACGCGTTCACCGCGACGGTGGATGAGGGCGACGAGGTCATCGTGCCGGCGCCCTATTGGGTGACCTATCCGGATCTGGCGCTGCTGAACGGCGGCACGCCGGTGATCGTCGAGTCCACCGTCGAGGCGGATTTCAAGATCACCCCGGCGCAGCTCGAAGAAGCCATCACGCCGAAAACCAAATGGCTGGTGCTGAACAGCCCCTGCAACCCGACGGGCTCCGCCTATTCGCCGGAAGAGCTGAAGGCACTGTCGGAAGTGCTGCTGCGCCATCCGCAGGTCTGGATCCTGTGCGACGACATCTACGAGCACTTGCTGTATGACGGCGCACAGTTCGCGACCATCGCCCAGGTCGAGCCCAAGCTTTACGACCGCACCCTGACCTTGAACGGCATGTCCAAGAGTTTCTGCATGACCGGCTGGCGGGTCGGCTATGCCGGCGGACCGGTCGAGCTGATCAAGGCGATGAACATGCTGCAATCGCAAAGCATCACCAGCACCTCGACGATCAGCCAGTGGGCCGCGGTCGAGGCGCTGAACGGCGATCAGAGCCATATCGCCAGCAACAACGAAGTCTTCAAGGAGCGCCGCGACCTTGTCGTCTCCATGCTGAACCAGGCGACCGGCCTGACCTGCAACACGCCGATCGGCGCGTTCTACGTCTACCCCTCCTGCGCCGGCGTGATCGGCAAGAAAACGCCGGACGGCAAGGTGATCGAGAATGACGAGGACTTCGTCATCTATCTGCTGGAGACCGAGGGCGTCGCCGCCGTGCACGGCGAAGCGTTCGGCCTGTCGCCCTTCTTCCGCATTTCCTACGCCTTGTCGACGGACGTGCTGGAGGACGCCTGCCAGCGCATCCAGCGGGCCTGCGCCGCGCTGACCTGACGGGGGATCTGACTATGCGGATCGTCGCGTTCGGCGCCGGCGGGGTCGGCGGCTATTTCGGTGCCAAGCTGGCGCTCTCCGGTGTCGATGTGACCTTCGTCGCGCGCGGCGCGCATCTCGGGGCGATCCGAACGAATGGTCTTGCCATCCGCTCGCCGGACGGCGACATGCTGGTGAACCCGGCGGTCGCCACCGACGATGTCGCCACGATCGATCCGCCGGACTACCTGCTCTTCGCCGTCAAGCTGTTCGACACGGAAGCGGTGGCCGAAACCTGCCGGCCGATCGTCGGGCCCAATACGACCGTCGTGTCGCTGCAGAACGGGGTCGAGGCGGTCGATATCCTGAACGGGGTCTTCGGCCGCGAGCGCGTGATGGGCGGAACGGTCGGCGTCGCCACGGTGATCAGCGAGCCCGGCGTGATCACCCAGACCGGCACGTTCAATTTTATCACCGTGGGCGAGCAGGACGGGTCGCGGTCGGCGCGCGGCGAGTCACTGGTCGCGGCCTGTAACGCGGCGGGCACCACCGCGACCCTGTCCGACGATGTCGATGTCGATATCTGGATGAAGTTCGTCATGCTGTCGGCCCTCAGCAACATGACCTGCGTCACTCGCCTACCGATCGGCCGCTTGCGCGAAACGCCGGAAACGCGGGCGATGCTGCAGGGCTGCGTCGCCGAAGCGGTCGCGGTCGGCCGCGCGCGCGGCGTGGCGCTGCCGGACGATGCGGTCGAGCAATGCGTGACAAGGCTCGACGGGCTGCCCGATCCGATGGTCGCGTCCATGCTGCACGATCTGAACGCCGGCAAGAAGATGGAGCTGGAACGGTTGGGCGGCGCCACGGTCCGTCTCGGTGCAGCCGCGGGGGTGCCGACGCCGACGCAGGCCTTTTGCTACGACGCGCTGAAACCACATATCGACGGCACGTAATCCGTCCCGGACGATTTTGCTTGCGTCATCGCGCATAGCCTTCAAAAATTCATGTTGGTTCTATCCAGGGAGCGGCGCCCCACCAAAAAAGGGAGCGCCGAACAAATGACGAATAATCCGTAAGGGAGTCCAACATGCCTGCAAAGTCGGTTTCCGCCCCCCGCTGTGTCGCCCTCGTCGGCCCTTACCTGAGTGGCAAGACGACGTTGCTCGAGGCATTGTTGAGCACCTGCGGCGCGATCCACCGGCGAGGCACGGCGAAAGAAGGAAATACGGTCGGCGATGCCGCGCCGGAAGCCCGCAAGCGCAATATGAGTACGGAAGTATCGGTTGCGTCAGCCGAGTTCCTGGGCGAGCGTTGGCATTTCCTCGACTGCCCCGGCTCGATCGAATTTCTACAGGATGCACGCAACGCCATGATGGTCGCGGATGTCGCCGTCGTCGTCGTTGATCCGGAGCCGGACAAGGCCCTCGTCGTCGGGCCGACCCTGCACTATCTGAGGGAAAACGGCATCCCGCACATGATCTTCATCAACAAGGTGGATCATCCGCACGTGCCGGTCGCCGAGGTCATGGAGGCGCTGCAGTCGGTTTCCACGCAATCGCTGGTCTTGCGCCATGTGCCGATCCGCGATGGCGAAAATATCAGCGGCTATGTCGACCTGGTGTCAGAGCGGGCCTACGCCTATCAACCGGGTGAAAAATCGTCGCTGATCGAGGCGCCCGACGCCATGAAGGATGATAACGACATGGCCCGGCAGGAGCTGCTGGAAGAGCTCTCCAACAATGACGACACGCTGTTGGAAATGCTGCTCGAAGACGCGGTGCCGCCGAAGGAGGACATCTACGGCTACCTGACCAAGGATTTGCAGGACAACACCGTGGTACCGGTCTTTATCGGTGCGGCCGAGCAGGTGTCCGGCGTCTTGCGTCTGATGAAGGCGTTGCGGCACGAAGCCCCGGAGGCCGGCACGACCTTGGAGCGGCTCGGCGGCGTCAATGGCGAACCGGCCGCGGAAATCTTCAAGACCTACCACATGCCCCGGTCCGGCAAGCTGTCGGTCGCGCGGGTCTGGAGCGGTACGGTCAAGGACGGCATGAACTTCGGCGATCACCGGGTCAGCGGCCTCTACCGGCTGATGGGATACGACCAGGAGAAAGTGGATGAGGCGGTCGCCGGCGACGTGGTCGCGATGGGCCGGATGGATGGCGTCAATACCGGCGACGTCCTGACCCCCAATGGCGCGAATTCCAAGGCCATGCCCTGGCCGGAAACCCTGGCACCGCTCTATTCCGCGGCAATCCGCTCAGAGAAACGGGAAGACGAAGTCAAGCTGTCGGCGGCGATTTCGAAGATGATCGACGAGGATGAGTCGCTCAAGATTTCGCACGACAACGACACGCATCAGATGCTGCTTTGGGGCCAGGGCGACATTCACCTGCAGGTCGCGGCGGACAAGCTGAAGGAGCGCTACAACGTCACCGTCATGACGGCGCGGCCGGAAGTGCCGTATAAGGAGACCATCCGGAAACCGGTCAAACAACATGCACGCCACAAGAAACAGAGCGGTGGCCATGGCGAATTCGGCGACGTCCAGGTCGAAATCAAGCCGCTGCCGCGCGGCTCCGGGTTCCAGTTCGACGAGACCATCCACGGCGGGTCCGTGCCGAAGAACTACATCCCCGCGGTGGAGGCCGGCGTGAAGGAATACCTGACGGAGGGGCCGCTGGGCTTTCCGGTGGTCGATCTGTCGGTGAACCTGTTCGATGGTCAGCACCATGCGGTGGATAGCTCCGACATGGCGTTCCGGCGGGCCGGCATCCTGGCGATGAAGGATGGCTTGCCGCAATGCGCCCCGGTACTGCTGGAACCGATCTGCAAGGTCACCCTGTCGGTACCAAGCGAGTTCACCGCGAATGCGCAAGGGATCATCACCAAACGGCGCGGCCAGATTTTGGGTTTCAATCCCAAGGAAGGCTGGGACGGTTGGGACGAGGTTGGCGCCTTCATGCCGCAGTCGGAACTGCACGATTTGATCATCGAGCTGCGGTCACTGTCGCAGGGCGTCGGCACATTCGAATGGGAGTTCGATCACCTGACCGAACTTGCCGGCCGTGAAGCGGACATGGTGATCGAGGCGCGCAGGGAAGCCGAATGATCGATGCGGCCACCGCGGCCGCGGCACTGAT
>CAJWOT010000287.1 GCA_913044215.1 uncultured Rhodospirillaceae bacterium
CAGACGGCGATCAATCCCGAAGCCGAGCGGGATATCGAGCGGGCGGAATCGCTAACGACGGCGTTTCTGCTCATGCTCGAACGGCTGTCGCCAAAAGAACGCGCGGCTTATCTGCTGCGTAAAGTGTTCGATACGGACTATCCGGAGATCGCCGAGACGCTGGCGCTGCAGGAAGCCGCGTGCCGCAAACTGGTGTCGCGAGCAAAAACGCTCCTGGGGCAAACCGAACGCCGGCACGCGCCCCCGCGGCAGCGGCAGGAGACGCTGCTCAACGCCTTCCAGCACGCGGTCATGACCGGCAGCGCCACCGCCCTGACAGCCCTGCTGACCGAAGATGTGAAACTCAGCGCCGTCGGCGGCGGCAAGGTCACCACGATCCTGGAGCCGGTCGAAGGGCGTATGGCCGTTGAAGCGTTCCTGACGATCGATCTACACCGCTATTGGGCGGATCATGAATGGCTGCCGGCCGATCTAAACGGCATGCCTGGATTTATCCTCACGCTGCACGGTGTCACGGACGCGGCGGTGACCTTCGCGTTCGACAAAGACGATGATGCGGAAGCGATCTTCATCGTCCGCAATCCGGACAAGATCGCGGCGCTCGACCCCGTGCATCTGCACTAACTCGCGTTGCCCCGGGTCAAGTAACGTTCGTGCGCGGCAATGGCCGAGACGCCGCGCGCGGCGGCGGGGAGTTCGTCATAGGTCGGGATGCCTTGGTGGAGCGCCAGGGCCCGGAAGCGCAGCCGCGTTTCCTCATAGGCCGCGTTGCCGTCGGACCGCAGCACGAGCAGGCAATGGGCCTGTCCCGGGAAGTCCCGCTTCACGCGGACCAGCGCGTCGAGAAGATGCGTCAAAGCATCGGCCGCACCGCCGACGAGGCTCATGACCACCGCCAGGTTGATATGCAGCACGATGGTCTCCGGTGCCTCGCGTTCCAACGCGGTGCGCAAAATCCGTTCCGTGTCCCGCCCTTCATTCGCCACCAGCACCGGCTGCGGCAGATCCACCGGATTGCCGTAGGCCGCGCCGGCATCCAGCCCCATACCCTGCAGCAGATCGACGGTCGCCTGCGAGAACGGCACTACATCGATGCCGGACCGCGCAAAGGTATCGACGCCCAACACGCTTGTGCCGCCGCCATTGCCGATCAGCATCGCCCGCGACGTCGGACGGTCGGTGCGTGGCGTCAGGCATTGCAGGGCGAGCAGCTTGTCGATGAATTCGTCCAACGAGTCGGCCAGGACCACGCCGGTCTGCCGCGCCAGGGCGTCCCAGACCCGGTCGTCGCCCGCGAGCGTGCCGGTGTGGGAGACGGCCGCGGCGCCGCCCCGCGCGCTGCGCCCCCCTTTCAAGATCACCACGGGTTTGACCGGGTCGCGGTCCCGCAGCAATTCGAACAGGCGGCGGTCGCCGCCCTCGAGATACATCCCCACGACCTCGGTCGCGCGATCTGTCAGGTAGAACTGCAACAGATCGGCGACACCGATATCGGCGCAGTTGCCGACCGTTATGACGCCGCTGAATCGCAGACCCCGATTGTTGCCGCGCCGGATCGTGTCGATGCCCAGCCCGCCGCTTTGCAGAATGATGCCGACCGACCCCTCGTCGGGGAGCCCGTCATAGCAGAAGGTCAGTTTGCCCCGGGGCGAGTGGCCGCCATTGCAATTCGGCCCGATGATCCTAGCCCCGGCCTCGTGCGCCGCCGCGACCAGCTCCTCCTGCAGATCGGACCGGCCGAACTCGGCAAACCCGCTGGTCGTCACATGGGCGATCCGCAACCGGTCCTTCGCACCGGCGATCAGGTCCGCAACGCCGGCTGCCGGGATCGCGACATAGGCGTAATCGACCGGCTCCGGCGTGTCCTGCAGCGACGCATAGGCGGGTAGCCCGTCGATTTCCGTGGCGGTCGGGTGGATCGGATACAGCTTCGACCGGTCGAAACCGAATTTCAGGATCTGGTCCATGACCGTGTTCGACCGCGTCCGCCGCGTCGCCGACGCGCCGACCACCGCGATGTTCCGCGGCGTGAAAAGCGGCCGGAACAGGCCCTCCACATCTTCGAGATTTTGCGGCACGACGGTGGCCGCCCTCTCTTCGCGGAAGACGATCTGCGCATCCACCGCGACGGCGCCGTCCTCGGAAACGATCAAGGGATTGATGTCCAACTCCGCGATATCGCCGCCGAAAAGGGTCAGCAACCCGTCCGGGCCGGCGACCGCCATGAGAACATCCACCAACGCGTCGCGCGACGCGACGACACCGCCGCGCGCGCCGTCGAGCAACGGTGCCGCCCGCAGCTCACCGATCATCGCTTCCGCGTCGTGCCGCGCGATCGGACAAATCCGGAAAGCGACATCTTCGAAGATTTCGACGAACACGCCGCCCAGCCCAACCATCACGATCGGGCCGAACTGCGGGTCCACGACACCGCCGACGATCACTTCGTACCCAGCCGGCGCCATTTCCTCGATGAGAAAGCCGTCGAGCGGCTGCACGGCGGCGGCGATGTCGGCGCACGCCGACCGCACCGCACCGGCGTCCGGCAAGGCGAGACGCACGCCGCCGGCGTCACTCTTGTGCACCAGTCCCGGCGCGACGGCCTTTACGGCGACCGGAAAGGTCAGGTCCGCGCACCGCGCCGCGGCGTCATCGCCCGTTTCCGCGAAGACGCCGCGCGGAACCGCGATCCCAAAACGGCCAAGCACCGCCTTGCCCTCCGGCTCCGTCAGGGCGAGTTGTCCCGACGATCGCGCTTTCAGCGCGAGTTGCTCGAATATTTCCGCGGGACCGGTCATCGTGCCTGTTTGCCTTAAATGCGCATGGATGGATGCAGTTAGCCACGCCGTCGATTGCCTGTCCAACGGACGCGCGCTTGGATCGTCCCGCACGCTGTCCCTATGATGACGGCCAGGCAAATCTCGAAGGATCGCCGGACGATGTCATGGCAACGCGAAGTCGATGAAATCAACAAACGCCGCCAATGGGCGGATGAGATGGGCGGGACCGAACGCACGGATCAATTGCGGGATCGCGGCTATCTGAACGTCCGGGAACGCGTTGCCGGGCTCGTCGATCCCGGCTCCTTTCGCGAAGTCGGCAAACTGGCGGGCAAAGGCACCTACCGGGACGGCGCGGTCGACCACGTCAATCCCGCGCCCTATGTCATGGGCCTGGCGAATATCGACGGGCGGCCGGTCGCGCTCGGCGGCGAGGACCGCACCGTGGGCGGCGGCACCTTTCAGGACGGTATGCGCCGCAAGGGCGGCCAGGGCGGCTTCGTCGACGATCTGGCGCTGGAGTACAAGATCCCGCTGGTCCGCCTCATCGACGGGTTCGGCGGCACCGCGGGACGGGCCAAACAGAAAGGCTATTCCGTCCTGCCCGGGCACAGCCAGAACCCGAAACAGATCTTCGTCGAACTGTTGGGTCAGGTCCCCGTCGTCGGGGCCGTTCTAGGGGTCGCCGCGGGCGGCCCCGCCGGGCGCGCGGTGATGTCGCATTTCTCGGTCATGGTGAAACGGCAAAGCCAGATCTTCGCGTCCGGCCCCGCGGTGGTGGAGCGCGGGCTCGGCGAGACGGCCAGCAAGGAGGAACTCGGCGGGTACAAGATCGCCGTCGAGCGCGCCGGCACCGTGCATAACGCGGTCGACACCGAGGAAGAGGCGTTCGAGGCGATCCGCCGATTCCTCAGCTACATGCCACAGAATGTTTGGCAATTGCCGCCGCTCGGCGACAATGGCGACCCGGTCGATCGCTGCGAGGACGCGCTGATCGATATCGTGCCGCGCGACCGGCGCAAACCGTACGACATGCGCAAGCTCATCGGAATGGTCGCCGACCGCGACTCATGCTTCGAAATACAGCCGTCCTATGGGCGCGCCGCGATCACCATGTTGGCGCGCCTGAACGGCCGCGTCGTCGGCATCATCGCCAACAATCCCATGCTCGGCGGCGCGGTCGATGCGCGGGCGGCGCGGAAACAGACCCACTTCGTCGATCTGTGCGATTGTTTCCACATCCCGATCATCTTCTTTGCCGACGTCCCCGGCTTCGCCATCGGTACCCAGGCGGAATCCGAAGCGGTCCTGGTCGAAGGGATGCGGCTGCAATACGCGCAGATGCAGGCCACCGTGCCCATCACTTCCGTCATCATCCGGCGCTGTTTCGGCATGGCCGGCGCCGCGATGACGGACTATAACGGCCTCGATTTCAAAATCGCCTGGCCATCGGCGGAATGGGGCTCGCTGCCGGTCGAAGGCGGAGTCGCCGCCGCCTTCCGGCGCGAAATCGCCGCGTCGCCCGATCCCGCGAAACGCACCCAGGAATTGGAAGACGAGATGCGCGAATTCGGCTCGCCCTTCCTCACCGCGGAAGCGTTCGGGGTGGAGGACATCATCGACCCGCGCGAAACGCGCCCCTATCTGTGCCAGTTCGTCAACGCCATGCAGGGGCGTCTCGAACAGGGGCTCGGCCGCAAACTGAAATCCGGCGTCCGGCCGTAACAGGACCCTTCCCTTCCCCCCAGACTTGGACGCGCGATGGATCTGGCGCTCATTATCTCGATTCTGACCAAAGGGCTGTGGTCGGCGACCCTCGTCGTGATCATGGCGGCGGTCGCCGAACGGGTCAGCCCGCGCATGGCGGGGATTTTCTCCGGTCTGCCGCTCAGCGCACTGATCATCTATTTCTTCATCGGGTTGGAGATGGGCGTCGAATTCACTGTGGCCAGCGTACCGCACGGTGTCGCCGCCTTCGTGGCAACGCTCGCCTATGTCCTGACCTATTACGTGGTCTCGAAACGGCTGAAGCGGTTCTCCGCCACCGTTAGCACCTTGCTGGGTGTCGTGGCCTTCTTCGCGGTCGCGTTTCCGATCGCCGCAATCCCCTTCACCTTGTGGACAGCGACGGCGATGACGGTGTGCGTCCTCATCTTCATGGTATGGCTGTTCCGGCGGATCGAGTTCGTGACGGTCGAGAGGCCCGTCCGTTACACCGCACGGCTTCTATTGGCCCGCGGCGGCATCGCCGCCGTGCTGATCGTCATCGTCATTACCACGGCGGAGGCCCTACCGCCGAAATGGACCGGCATCCTCGCCGGGTTCCCGACGACCCTGATCCCGACCTTTCTGATCCTGCATCTGACCTACGGCGCGGAGCAGACGCACGCGATGATGCGTAGCTTTCCCATCGGCATGGGATCGATCCTGCTGTTCATCCTCAGTGTGACCGTGACCTATCCGCAATTCGGCGTGTATGCCGGTACGGCCGCGTCGCTGGCGGTATCGCTGACCTATGTTTCGATTGTCGTTTTGTTCGGCGCGGC
>CAJWOT010000288.1 GCA_913044215.1 uncultured Rhodospirillaceae bacterium
TGATGATCCGCGAGACGAACGCGAAGGTCGTCCAATTCTACGAGGCGCTGGACTACAAAACGGCGCCGGTGATCGTGATGTCGCGCTGGCTGAAAGAACCGCCGGTGGCGCAAGATGACTGAGGAATTCATCGACGTTACCATCACCTCATTGGAGATGCTGGCGCGGCCCGCACGCCCCCTCGCCCGGGCGCCGAGCCTTTCGCAGCCCGTCATCCTGCTACGCGCCCATCAGCCAACGCTCTCCTTCTATCGCTACCTCTACAACACGGTGGGGCAGGACTGGCTGTGGTATGAGCGGCGTCAGATGAGCGACGAAGCCCTGACCGACATCATCCACGACGAGAACGTCTCGGTGAACGTGGTCTATTGCGGCGGCGTGCCGGCCGGCTATGCGGAGCTCGACGCCCGCATGCTGCCGGCCGTCGAGGTCGCCTATCTTGGCCTGATGCCGGAATTCATCGGCCGCGGGCTGGGACGCTATATCGTCAACTGGGCAGTCGACGCGGCCTGGGACCTGGACCCGGAACGGGTCTGGATCCACACCTGCAATCTGGACCACCCGGCAGCATTGCCGACCTACCAGAAGGCGGGGTTTACCGTCTTCAACCGGCAAACGGTGACCATCCCCAACCCGCGCCTGCTGCCGAGCTTCGCCGAACTGAAGTTGGTCGCGTCAGGCACGCCGGGTGAAAGCGAGACAGAGCCCGGCGCCGATAAGTAGTGATCCGGTCAGCCGGTTCTGCAGCCGCGCGCGACGCTCGCTGGCGAACGGGGGCCGGATGTTACCGGCGCCGAACGCAACACAACTATCCACGCCGGCCGCGATAACCACGAAGGTCGCGCTCAACAGGATCATCTGTGGCAGCACCGGATGGCTGGGATCGACGAATTGCGGCAGGAAGGCGGCAAAAAACAGCAATCCCTTCGGATTGGTCGCGGAGACTATGAAACCCTGGATGAAAGCGCAGGAAAACGCCATCGGTGGCCCGGCCTTGGTAGCGGTCACAAGCGGCGCGCGCCATTGCTGCACGCCGAGATAGATCAGATAGGCGGCCCCGATCCAGCGCAGCCACTCGAACCAGTGCGACACCGTCATGACCAGCGAGGTCATGCCCAGCGTGATGAGCGACAGGAAGACCGCGATCGCCGCGCTGACCCCTGCCACGGTCGCCAGCCCGCGCTTTGGCCCATAGCCGATACTGTTAGCAACGATCATCATGATGTTCGGTCCCGGCAGCAGGATCAGCGCCGTGGTCGCAGCGACGAAGGTCAGATAGAGCGGCCAAGTCATGTTTCTACTCCTCTTTCGATACTCCAAGCTCCTCAACACATTCGGCAGTCCGCCCGTTCCGCGGTGACGCGCTCTCCAGAACGGAAAACCCCTCCTGAGGGCTGTCTCAGGAGGGGTTTCGGTAACCGAATTGAAATCTGTCGATTACACCGTCGGCGCACCACCCTCCCGGACAGGATTCGAATTGAGGTCGTGCGACCAGGGCCACACGGTCCAAACCGGCTGTCTCACACTGCGGGCGTTTTTCATTTCAAAATTCCTCAACCGGCATTTCATACCGAAGGCGCAATAGGTAACGCCCAGGAAAAGTCCGTCAATCGAAACCAGCAAGACCGACCGGCAATACAACCGTGACTTAGTTCCGCGTCCCCAGCATCTCGACGACATAATCGGCGATCGCCATGGAACTGGTCAGGCCCGGCGACTCGATGCCGAAGAGATTGACCAGGCCGCTGATCCCGTGCTCGCCCGGCCCCTGGACGACGAAGTCGCACAGCGGTTCGCCCGGCGGGGTGATGCGCGGGCGGATGCCAGAATAGCTCGGGTGCAGCGCCCCATCCTTGAGGCCCGGCCAATAACGGCGCACCGCCTCGTAAAATCCGTCGGAGCGGCGCGGATCGACGTCGTAATTCATCTCGTCGATATGTTCCACATCCGGGCCAAAACGAGCCTGGCCGCCGATATCGATGGTGATGTGGACACCCAGGAACTGCGTCGTGGGGGCCGGGTAGACCAGCCGGCTGAACGGCGTCTTGCCGGTCAACGCGTAGTAGTTGCCCTTGGTCAGGTATGTGGTCGGGACCTTGTCCGCCGGCATACCCTCGAGCGTACCCGCCAGCGCCGGGGCGTGAATACCCGCGCTGTTGATGACCTCGCGGCAACGCAGCCGCATCGGCATTTCGCCGCCGACCTCCAGCACGATGCCGTCATCGGTAATCGTGCCGCCTTCGACCGGGCTCAGGAACGCCGTCATCGCGCCGTTGGCTTCCGCCTCGCCCTGCAGTTCCAGCATCAAGGTATGGGTGTCGATGATGCCCGTCGAGGGCGACCACAGGGCGGCGTGACAGAACAGTTCCGGTTCCATCGCTTTCGCGTCTTCCGCGGTCAGGAACTCAAGATCCGTCACGCCGCACTTGGCCGAACGCTCCTTGATCTCGTGCATCGCCGGCACCTGGCTCTCGTCCGTGGCGACGATGATCTTGCCGCAGCGCCGATGCGGGACACCGTGCTCCGCGCAGAATTCGTAGAGCTTATTCTTGCCTTCGATACAGAAGCGCGCCTTCAGGCTGCCGACCGGATAATAGATGCCGGCATGGATCACCTCGCTGTTGCGCGAGCTCGTTTCCGTCCCGATCATGTCGGCGGATTCCAGGATGATGACCTCGCGTCCAGCCAGCGCCAGCGCCCGCGCCACCGCCAACCCGACGACGCCCGCACCGATAACAACGCAATCGACGCTCTCCGTGAATGTCTCGCTCACGCTTGCTCCCTTGAATGCGTGGGTGTAATCACTGCGGTCTTGCTGTGGAATTCACCGACCGCGGCCACTGTAAGATTATCGCAACGCTAGATAAATGGCAGGCCCATGAAAGACAATACAGTCGTCACCCACGCCGGCAACCGCCCCTTCGAGAACCACGGCATCGTCAACCCGCCCGTCTACCACGCCTCGACGGTCCTGTCGGAGACGTTGGAACAGCGCATCAACCGCTCCGAAGCCAAAGTCCGATATGGCCGCGCGGGCACGCCGACGACCTTCGCGCTGGAAGACGCGATGAGCGCGTTGGAACAGGCGCACGGGACCGTGCTCGCCTCCTCCGGCCTGTCGGCGATCACCATGGCGCTCAGCGCGTTCGTCGAGAGCGGCGACCACATCCTGGTGACGGACAGCACCTATACGCCGACGCGTAACTTCTGCGACCGCACCCTGGCCCGCCTCGGCGTCGAAACGGAATATTTCGATCCGCTGATCGGTAGCGGCATCAGCGAGATGATCCGCGACAACACGCGGCTGATCTGGACCGAGTGCCCCGGATCGCAAACCTTCGACGTGCAGGATTTGCCGGCTATCGTCGAGGCCGCCCATGCGCGCGATGTCATCGTGCTGACCGACAACACCTGGGGCGGCGGGTATTTCCGCAAGCCCCTGACCGAGGGCGTGGACGTCTCCGTCCAGGCCGCGACGAAATACATCGTCGGCCATTCCGACGTGATGATGGGCACCATCGCCTGCAACGAGGCGACTTACGAAACCGTGCGCCAGTCCAGTTCGCTGTTCGGCATGTGCTGCGGCCCGGACGATGTCTATCTGGCGCTGCGCGGCCTGCGTACCATCGGTGTCCGCATGGACCGGCACCATGAGAGCGGCATCAAGGTTGCCGAGTGGCTGCAGTCGCGGCCGGAAGTCAGCCAGGTCATGCATCCCGCCCTGCCGCAGGACCCCGGTCACGAGCTGTGGAAGCGCGACTTCACCGGCTCCAGCGGCCTGTTCGGCTTCGTGCTTAAAGAAGACGACCGGACCAAGCTTTCGGCGATGATGGACCATATGGAGCTGCACGGCATGGGCTCGAGCTGGGGCGGTTACGAAAGCCTGCTGATCCCGAGCTGGCCGGAGCAGAGCCGGACCGCGACCAGTTGGAACGTCTCCGGCCAATGCATGCGCATCCATGTCGGCCTGGAAGACCCGGACGATCTGATCGCCGACCTGGAAGCGGGCTTCGATCGGATGAACAAAGCCTAGGAGATTGATGATGTCTTCCATCATCGACGAAATCGCGTTCACGCCGGACGGGCTGGTGCCAGCCATTGCACAGCAGCACGATTCCGGCGAGGTGCTGATGATGGCCTGGATGAACGCCGAGTCCGTGGCCGAGACGCTCGAGACCGGTCAGGTCTGCTACTGGTCGCGCTCGCGCCAATCCCTGTGGCGCAAGGGCGAGAGTTCGGGCCAGGTCCAGAAGCTGGTCGAGCTGCGGGTCGATTGCGATGGCGACACGATATTGCTGCTGGTCGACCAGACCGGCGTCGCCTGCCACACCGGGCGCCGCAATTGCTTCTACCGCGCGGTGCGCGACGGCGAGTTGGAGACCATCGCCGACGTCGAAATCGATCCGGACAAGCTATACAAGAACTAACATACCAGTCGTGCAGCAGCCAGTTGCGGCGATCTTGATATTTTCGCCCAGCAGGATGCACGCGCCTTCCGGCCAGCGCTTCAGACAGACCACCATTCAGGCGACGCTTAATCCGCCATAACCGATAAAACGGTCGCAGGACGCCACGAGATAGGTGTCCTTGATGACTTCCACGCCTAGCCGGTGCCGTGCATCTGTATCCTGCCAGGTCAGCGGGATGATGCCCTCCGTCGCGCGTAGTCCGTGTTGAACACCCGGTCGCCGTAGAGTCCGGCATATTGTTCAAGCACGGTCTCGGAATCCGTCATCAATAACAGCCTAAGCTTGGGATCCGCGGCCAGGGCTGCGTCGAGCACCGGCAGCATGTCGGCATTGTCGCGCAGGAATTCCGGATTCTCGCGGCCCTTGTCCAGGCTGCGGACATGGACAGCGAAGACCGGACTGCAGTCGAAATTGTCGGCGCGGAATGTATCGATTCCGATCTGTATATCAGGCTGCAGCACAAAATACTTTTCGTAGAGAAGCCGGATCGCTTACATCGCGTCGGCACCCTGCAGCCAGTGGTCTGGCGGCAACCAAGGCGGCAGTTCGACAACCTGGGTGAAGAAGTAGGTCACGACCAGATGCTCGGGCCGGTTTAACAGGTAGAGGCCGGAGAGACGAGAAACCGCGCCGTCCCAGACGTTCAAACCGTTCTCTGCCAGTTTGTCCCGGGACCATTTCGGTGGGTAGATACTGTCCACTTCTTCCGCCAAATCATTCAGCGATAGCGCCGCGAGCGGCTCTAAGAAGGTTCCGAAGGCGTCCCCGCGCTCATCGTCCGTGAAATAGCTGTTGCCGCCCCAATGGACGACCGGTGTCCGGCCGGTCA
>CAJWOT010000289.1 GCA_913044215.1 uncultured Rhodospirillaceae bacterium
ACCGTCGGAACCTGCGTTCGGCACCGGCGCGTTGGAAACGACGGCTTCACCGCCGTCCCGGAAAACGATCTGGGCTTCGGCGCAGAGGGTCCCGCCGGAAAAGAGACCAAGAACCGACCGGCCACCGATCGACGTGGCCGCGATATCGGCGGGCGTCTCCTTCGTTACACCCAAGGCACGCATCGCAGTGTCCTTCAAGGTCACTGCCGCTGTCGCGTTGCCGGGCAAATCCTGACCGCCCCCGCCGATAAAGCATACGGTATAGGGTTTCGGGCTTTCGGCGATACGGGCTACGATCCGTTCCGCCACCGCCGGCGCCGGCGGTTTGGAGATCAGGACGATGCGGGCCGTCGCCGGGTCCGCATCCAGCTGATCCATCGCCATCAGGGTCGTGATGCCACCGACCGCCGCCGACAGGTCGCGGCCGCCGACGCCGATCGCATGCGATATCCCGCCGCCATTCCGCGCGATCAGGCAGCTCACCTCCTGAATGCCGGTGCCCGATGCGCCGATGATCCCGATATCGCCGCGCGGCACGGCATTGGCGAAAGCGAGCGGCACGCCGCCGAGGATCGCGGTGCCGCAATCCGGCCCCATGACCAGCAATCCCTTGTCGTGCGCCTCTTCCTTCAGCGCGCGCTCCGCCGCGACCGGTACATTGTCGCTGAAGATCATCGCGTGCAGACCGCGGCCGATGGCCTTCCGGGCCTCCGCAATCGCGTAGTCGCCCGGCACCGAGATCAGCGCTAGGTTCGCGTCAGGCGCCATCTTGACGGCCTGCCGCAAGGTCTTCGGCCGCCACTCAGTGGCGTCGCCGGAGACCTTCGGCCGGTCAAGATGGCTTGCCGCTTCGGCGAGCGCGGCTTCCGCGGCCGACCGGTCCGCCGCGCGCACCGCGATGACGAGATCGTTCGGCTCCGCGCCCTCCCCCTCGTCGCTCAGAATTCCGGCGTCGCGCATCAGGTCGCGATTCGCCGGCGTCCCCATCATCAGGGCGGCTTCTTCGATCCCGGGCCGTTCCGACACCGCCCGCGCGACCCGCATTAGCGCCACCGAGTCCAGATAAAAGCCGCGCCGCACCGCGTTGAGCGTTTCCGAAGCCATGAAATTCCTTCGCCTACATGTGACGGCGCACTCTAACCGATCGCCGCCGCTTTGACAGCGCGGCCCGAAAGGGTTTCAGTAATTATTCGAACCGAGACAGCGCAAAAAGGGGCGGACGATGGGTACGCATGACGACTGGCTGGCATTGACGGTGGAGGAAACGCTGGAGCCGGATCTGCCGATCTGCGATCCGCACCACCATCTGTGGGAGTTTAAGACCGAGCATACCCAGCCGCGCTATCTGCTGGACGAGATCCTCGAAGATCTCAATGCGGGGCACAATATCGTCTCCACGGTTTTCATCGAATGTGGCGCCATGTTCAAGACCGAGGGGCCGGAACCGATGAAGGCGGTCGGCGAGACCGAGTTCGTGCGCGGGATTGCGGCGATGAGCGCCTCCGGCCTCTATGGCGACTCGCGAGTTGCGCAAGGCATCATCGGCACCTGCGATTTGAAAATCGGCGATGCGGCGGCGGACGTGCTGGACGCGCAGATCGCGGCCGGCGGGGACCGTTTCAAGGGCATCCGTCTGGGCATGGCATGGGACAAGCATGACGGTGTCGGCAACCACCGCACCAACCCGCCGGGCGACATGGTCCTGCGTGACGATTTCCGCGCCGGCTTCAAACATCTGGCGCCGCGCAATCTCAGCTACGAGGCCTGGTGCTACCATCCGCAAATCCCCGACGTCGTCGATCTGGCGCGCGCCTTCCCGGACACGATCATCATCCTGGATCATTTTGGCGGCCCGATCGGCATCGGCCCCTATAAAGGCAAGGGCGACGAGGTCTTCGCCGAATGGCAGCGCTCGATAGACGATCTGGCGCGCTGCGAGAATGTCCGCGCCAAGCTCGGCGGCATCAACATGGAGGTGAACGGCTTCGCCTGGCACAAGAAACCGAAGCCGCCGACCAGCGAAGCGCTGTGCGAGGCAACTCGGCCCTATTACGAATACACGATCGAGAAGTTCGGCGTGGACCGCTGCATGTTCGAATCGAACTTCCCGGTCGACAAGCTGAGCTGCAGCTACAACGTGCTGTACAATTCGTTCAAGCGGCTGACCGCGAACTATTCAGCCGCCGAGAAGGCGAAGCTGTATCACGACGTCGCGGCGGAGACCTACAAGCTCGGCGGCTGAGGCGCGCCGGTCAGCTGAATGTCTGCCCCGAAATCGCCGGGTGATAGATCGGCTGGATAACGTTGCCCGCCGGATCCTTGACGTGGAAGCTACGCGCGCCGTCTGCGTGGTCGTGTGGCTGATCCATCACGTCTACGCCTTCCGCCTTGAAATAGTCGTACCAACCGTCGAGCTCTTCCTTCGTGCCGACGATAAAGCCGTAATGGTCGAAGCAGCTCCTGCCGTCGGTCGGCTTCTTGGCGCGGGCGAGCGACAGATTGTCGTTGCCGCAGGTCAGGTAGACGAGGTTCTCGTTGGCGCGGCTTAGGATCTCCATACCCATCACCTCGGTATAGAACTTCTCGCATTCCTCGAGGTTCGGGACGACGAAGGCGACATGGCGAATGCCGTTGAAGGGGGCCGGGCGTGCGGGCATCGGTCAGGCTCCAAATTGGTTGCGCTTGCGCCAACTGTAGCCAATCGGCGCGCCGCGTTGAAGCCCGGCCGCTTACCTGCCAAGATCGGCCGGACGTATCAGGGAGAAAAACCATGGCCGACAGCTACGATCCCAGGATCTTCAACGCGCTCACATTCCACGACGCCGTGCCGAAATTTCAGGACGGTTCCGACACGCCGCGCGCCTATCTGGAGCGCTGCCTGGAAACCATCGCCGCCCGCGAACCGGAGGTGAAGGCCTATGTGGCGCTGAACGAGGACGGTGCGCGCGAGGCCGCGGACGCCAGCACGCAGCGCTACAAGGACGGCAAGACCCTGTCGGCCATCGACGGTCTGCCGATCAGCATCAAGGATCTGCTGGAAACCAAGGACATGCCGACGCAGATGGGCTGCGAGGCCTATGCCGGCAACTTCCCGAAGAACGACAACGCCGCCGTCTGGGCCCTGCGCGAGGCCGGCGCTGTGGTGCTCGGCAAGACGGTGACGGCGGAGCTCGGCGGGTCGCACCCGGGCGCCACCACGAACCCGTTCGACCCGACTCGCACGCCGGGCGGTTCCTCCTCCGGCTCGGCCGCCGCGGTGGCGGCACGCATGGTGCCGACCGCCATCGGCACCCAGGTCGGCGGCTCGATCATCCGGCCCGCGGCCTATTGCGGCAATGTCGCGCTGAAGCCGACGCAGGGCGGCATAAACCGCGGCGAACGGCAGGCGACGAGCATGAGCACGCACGGCCCACATGCGGGTTGCATCGAGGATATGTGGCAGGTCGCGATAGAGATCGCCAAGCGTGCCGGTGGCGACCGCGGGGCGCTCGGCCTGTTCGGCCCGGCGACGGCACCGGCCGCCGCGAAGCCGGACACGCTGATCGTACTGGAAACCGCGGGCTGGGCCGTGCTCGACGACCAAAGCAAGGTGGCCTTCGAAGGGCTTCTGGAAAATCTGCAGCGCGCCGGCGTCATCCTGCTGCGCCGCGCCGACCATCCGCTGGTCGAGAAGCTGGAACAAGCGGTCGTCGAAGCGCCCGCCATCACCGGCAACATCACGCCCTGGGAGAACCGCTGGGCGCAGCGCAATCTGGTGAACCTCAAGGGCGAATTTGTCAGCGAGCGGGCCAAGGCCACCCTGGCCAAGGCGGAAGCCATGACGCCGGACGATTACCGCGCCGCGATCCTGGCCCGCGAGGCCGCGCAGCGCGCCCATGCGGCGATCGGCAATCTGGCCGACGCCATGATCACGCTGAGCTGTCCCGGCCCGGCGCCGCTCTGGCCAGGCGATATCCAGGGTCAGCCGCTGGCACCGCGCCCGACCGGCGACGCGATCTTCAACACCCCCAGCTCAATGCTGTTCGCACCCTGCGTGACGATGCCGCTGATGAGCGTCGGCGGCATGCCGGTCGGCGCCCAGGTGATGGGCCAGCAGCACCAGGACGCTCGCGTGACCGCCCTCGCACGCTGGATAATCGACGAAATCGACCCGGTGGTGGTGGATTAGTCTTCCGCCGGACGGCCCATGATCCGCTCGTAGCGCTCGCGGAAGGCGGGCCATGCGTCCGGATTGGCCAGGCGTGGCGGCCGCCGGCCGGACAGGATCAGGCGCCACTGGTGGCCCGCTTCGGTCATCGCCTTCAAGGCGCTTTCCGGCGTGATCGCGGCGATATGCGGCGAGGCGAAGACGTTGTCGAACTTCAGCAGCGGGTGATCGAGTGGCGGCGGCTCCTCGATCCAGACATCGAGTCCGGCCCCCGCCAACTGGCCCTCTTTAAGCGCGTCCGCCAGTGCCGCTTCGTCATGGATGCCCCCGCGGCCGATGGTGATGAAATAGGCGGTTGGCTTCATGCGCGCGAAGGCCTCCGCGCCGAACATGCCGCGCGTCTCGTCGTTCAGGCCGCAGGCGACCAGCACGAAATCGCTCTGTTCCAGCGCCGTCTCGAAGGAGACCAGCTCGGCCCCGCGCTCTGCCGCCTGCTCGGCCGTCAGGCGCGGATGCACCGCCAGGATCTTCATGCCGAAGGCGAGACGGCAGATTTCCGCCACCCGCGCGCCGATCTGACCTAGCCCCACGATTCCCAGTGTCTTACCGTGGATATCGTTGTTCATGTAGTCACGCCGCACCCAGTCCCGGTCGCGGCGCAGCGCCTGGTTCACCTGGGCGATCTTCTTGGTCAGCGACAGCATCATGCCGACCGCATGTTCCGCGACGGCCTCCGCATTCATACCCGCCTGGTTGACCGCGAGCACCCCGGCGGCCGTGCAATCGTCAACATGAATCGTGTCGTAGCCCGCGCCCCCGGTGGAGATCGCCAACAGGTTCGGACAGCGCGCGATCAGCGCCGCATGGCCGCGATAGTCGTCCGGCACGTCGCGCCAATTGCCGCGAATCTGGTAGCCATGCGCCCGTTGCAGCACCGTGTCGATGTCCGCATCCGGCATATCATGGGTCAATTTCGTCAGTTCGACGTCGCCATCCTGGGTCAGCGTCTCCTCGAAGGCCCCCGGGTTGGTAAGGAAGTTGAAATAGAAAACTTGTTTCTTGGTCATGTATTTTCGCTTTCTTCGCCATACGCCAGGCAGTAGAGAAATTGATCCAAATCGTTTCGAAAGACGCGCCGC
>CAJWOT010000290.1 GCA_913044215.1 uncultured Rhodospirillaceae bacterium
ATGAGGACCGGGACGTCACCGTGAAGGCGGGCGGGATGCACGTCGTGCCGAAAGGCGTGCAGCACAAGCCGGTCGCGGCCGAGGAATGCGAAATCCTGGTCATTGAACCGGCGGGAACGCTCAACACCGGCGAGGCCGGCGGCGATCTAACGGCGCATGAGGAGACGTGGATTTAGGTCAGGCGGGCCCGCCTGCGGGCGACCATCAGGCCAAGAAAACCTATACCTAACTACCCGAGCATACCCAGTTCCGGTATGTCCTTGGGACCGGATTGGGCGACACCCCCCGGCCACGGAACGGCCATTGTTGCCCGCATCGCTGTCCGCCACGACCGGCAGGCCATTGCCCGCCAACAGCATGCTCCAGCTGCCATCGAGGTTCGTGTCAAACGAGAACTCGAACACCAGCAGCGGATCGAAGACAAATTCTTCCTCAAGCTGGAAACCGCCGATAGAGGAGTCCGCCAGAAGCGTCCCGCGCAGGACGGACACCATGCCGCTGAAGAAGATATCGGCGGCGATTCGTGTCGTATCCTCGCTGAAGCCCGACAGCACTGGCATGACCCCGCTGGCACTGGTCACCGTATAGACCAGCTCCAAAAAATGCGGCCCTGGCACAAAGTGGTCGCTCATCTCTGGCGCGCAAAGACTCGTATAAGACAAGTCCGATGGCGTCATGGTGGTACAAAAAACAATAGTTGAGGTCGAATGCGTACCTTGTTCCCTCAGCTTTTCTGCAGATCCACGTCGAACGTCCGCAGGAACTTCGACGTCATGATGTAGAAGCCGATGGCGAGGTAGAGTTCGACCAGGTCGGTCTTGCTGAGCTGTTCGGCGAGCGGGTTGAAGGTTTCGTCGCTGGGTCGGTCGTTTTTGACCACATCGTCGGTGAAGCGCAGCACCGCTTTCTCCAAGTCGGTGAAGACGTCGGAGTCGGCGCCCTCTTCCAGCGCGTCGTTCTTCTCGTCACTGACACCGACTCCTTTGCCGATACGCTTGTGCGCCACGACCTCGTACTCCGCGTCGCACAGGATGCCGGTGCGGGTGATGGCGAGCTCGCGCAGGACTGGGTCGAGCGAGCCCTTGAAGCGGATCGCGTTGCCCATGCGGACATAGGTTTCGAAATGCCGTTCGGAATGACCCATCATGCGGAAGATATTGGAATTGTTCAGCTTGCCGATCAGCTCGTTCACCCGGTCGCTGGCTTGCGCCGGATCCACATAGTCGATGCGCGCCATGGCGCCCTCCCCGTTTTATTGCCTGTGGTTGGCCGCAATCATACCGCCCGGGACCGTATCGGGAAGAGACTCGCGTAATTTGCCGTCATGCTCGTGCCATGCCCGTGTGTCACAATCGCGATAACCGCTACGTTCCCTGCTGGTCGGAACTCAATCCCGTTTGAAGATGCGCACCGGCATCGCCGTCGCGTCGGGCGGTGCGTCGGCGTCCGTCAGTTCGATCTCGGGCCGCTCGACAAGCTGACCGCCATAGGGATGGTCGACACCGAAGGGTTTGTCGCCGGCGATGGTCACGCGCTCCATACGACGGCGCTGCGGGTGGTAGTCGTGGATCGCATAGTGCAACACGACCCGATTGTCCCAAAACGCCATCGTGTTCTGCCGCCATTGCAGGCGGAACTGATATTCCGGTTGGTTGGCGAGACCGTACAGCATCTCCAGCAACGGGCCGCTTTCGGAAGCCTTCATGCCTTTGATACCGATGGTGAACTGGCGGTTTACAAAGATGCTCTTGCGGCCGCTCTCGGGATGGACGCGGATCACCGGGTGGCATAGCTGCGGCCAGCGATCTTCCAGCTCATGTAGCTTGCGGCGGCCTTCCTCGTCATTGCCGAACAGGGTGCGGAAGGGTTTGAAATCGAACTCCGCCTCCAGCCCCGACAGAAACTTCTGCGTGCGATCGTCGAGCCCTTCAAAAGCCGCCGACATGCTGGCGAACATGGTGTCGCCGCCGATTCGCGGCGTGATGGTCGACCGCAGCATCGTGCCGAGCGGCGGGGTCTCGCGGAACGTCTCATCGCTGTGCCAGATATCGGTCAGACGCGGCGGGTTATCGCGATGATTGTCGAGCACGATCAATTCCGGCTTGTCGGACATCGTCGGCGAGAATGGATGGATGCTCAACGGCCCGAACCGCCGGCCGAACGACATCATATCGTCCGCCGAAATATCCTGATCGCGGAAAATCAGGACCTCATTCTCCAGAAACGCGTGATGTATTGCCGCAAACGACGCCTCGTTGAGCGGCTGCGATAGATCGACGCCTTGGATCTCGGCCGCCAGGCTCCGTCCAAGACGAACGACGGAAACGACGTTGGGCGCGTGCTGTTGTGCGACGTGAGACATTCTGGCTCCTCCCGACTTGGGACCGGCTTACATCGAGACGCGCGCACCCCCCCTTGCCGGAACCGCGCCAGCACTGCCAAGCCTTGGCGGCGGGCCGCAAGCGGTCTACATAGGCATCCAAATCGACATTAATCAAATGGATACCCCTTATGAGCAGCCAACTGTTCTCGCCCTTCACCATGCGGGACCTGACACTCGACAACCGCATCATCGTCTCGCCGATGTGCGAATACAGCGCCGTCGACGGCAATGCGCAGGATTGGCACCTGATGCATCTCGGCCAATTCGCAACCGGCGGCTACGGTCTGGTGATCACGGAAGCGGCCGCAGTGGAACCGCGCGGCCGCATCACGCCGCAATGTCTCGGCATCTGGTCCGACGAAAACGAGGAAGCGCTCGGCCGCGTGATGCGGTTCTGCCGTGAATATGGACAGGCGAAGATGGGGATCCAACTGGCCCATGCCGGCCGGAAAGCATCCACACACCGTCCCTGGGAGGGTCGTGACCCCTTGCCGGCGAATGAAGGCGCCTGGGAAACTATCAGCAGTGCGGCCAATCCGCAGGATACGGGCTGGCATACGCCGAGAGCCATGGACCGCAACGACATGGATAGGGTGCGCGACGCCTTTGTCGCGGCGACGGAACGGTCGGACCGACTCGGCTTCGACATGATCGAGGTCCACAGTGCGCACGGCTATCTGCTGCACGAGTTCCTGTCGCCGATCGCCAATACGCGCAACGACGAGTATGGCGGCACGATCGAAAACCGCATGCGGTTTCCCTTGGAGGTGTTCGCCGCGATGCGCGCGGTCTGGCCTGAAGCGAAACCGATGGGCCTGCGCCTGTCGGCAACGGATTGGGAAGACGAAGGTTGGACTCTGGACGACTCCGTCGTCTACGCGCAGAATCTCAAGGAGCTGGGCTGCGACTATATCTGCGCCTCCAGCGGCGGCATCTCGGGCAACACGCGGCTCGAGCTGGGTGAAGGCTATCAGGTCGATTTCGCAGCCAAGATTCGGACGGAAGCGGATATCCCTTCCATGGCCGTAGGCATGATCTACGATCCGCATCATTCCGAGAGCATCGTCGCCACGGGGCAGGCGGACATGGTGGCGCTGGCGCGCGGCCTGCTGTTCGACCCGCATTGGCCGGTGCGTGCCGCCGCGGCACTGAACGTGGAGGCGAGCTCACCGCCGCAATACGAGCGCGCCTACGGGTTCCGGTTTCTACGCGAAAAGGAGCAAAGCTGGGTGCGCCCGGCGGACACGGTCGACTAAACCCTGCCGGCAGATACCCCGCCGTCGACCATATAAACGCCGCCGGTGCAGAACGAACTGTCGTCACTGGAAAGAAAGAGCATCAGCTTCGCGACCTCTTCCGGCTCGCCGTAGCGCTGCAACGGCGTGTGCCGCGCCATCGGCCGGTTCGAACCATCCCTGGCGGGCAGACCGTGCATCTGTTCCAACGATTCCATCATGCGCGTGTCGATAGGCGATGGGTTCACCGTATTGACGCGGATATCGTCCGCCGCCCCTTCCAGCGCGGCGGCCCGCATCAGGCCGATAACCGCGTGCTTGGACGTCGCGTAGGCGGACATGCCCGACACCGCCCGGATTCCCGCCGTGGACGACGTCACCACGATGCTGCCCTTGCCGCGCTTTTGCATCTCCGGCATGACGTATTTCAGGCCGAGGAACACGCCACGGACATTGACCGCGATAACCTTGTCGTACATTTCCTCCGGATAGTCGGTGATCGGCGAAACCTGACCTTCGATCCCCGCGTTCAGCAGCGCGATATCAACGCCACCGAACCGCTCCACCGCCGCGGCGACATAGGCCTGCGTCTGTGCCGAGTCCGCGACGTCCGCGACGGTGCACGCCGCTTTATCCTCGCCGATCTCGGCTACCGTCTTCGCCATCGCATCGCCGTCGAGATCGACCAACATGACCTGCGCGCCCTCGCCCGCGAAAACCTTTGCTGCCGCACTGCCGATACCGCCGGATCCCCCGGTGATGATCGCGACCTTGCCGTCCAATTTACCCATGATGTCCGTCCCTTCGATCAGAAATTGCTCTCGTATAGCCCGCCATCCACGGTCAGGCTGTGCCCGGTGATGTAGCCGGCCTGCTGGCTGCACAGGAAGGCGCAGGCCTCGCCGAATTCCTCCGCATTGCCGAAGCGCTGCGCCGGCACCTCCGATGACAGAGACGCCGCGGCATCCTCCACCGAAACATTCGATTTCTGCGAGTTGAACGCGAGCGCGCCACGCAGCCGGTCGGTATCGATATAGCCGGGCAGGATGTGGTTGATGGTGACATTATGCTGCGCGACCGTCCGCGCCACGCCGGCGAGAAACGCCGTCAGCCCGGCCCGCGCGCCGCTCGACAGATCGAGACCCGGTACCGGCCGTAACACGGAAACCGATGTGATGTTGACGATGCGGCCGAAGCGCTGCGTCACCATGTTGTCGATGACCGCCTGCACCATCTCGATCGGCGTCGCGAAATTCATCGTAACGCCCTCCAGCATGTCCTCGCGAGACAAGTCACGGAAATCGCGAAAGGGCGGGCCGCCATTGTTGTTGACCAGAATGTCGGGGTTCGGGCAGGCCGCGAGCAGCGCCTTCTGTCCGCCCATGGTCGAGACATCGGCGATGACCGGCGTTACGTCAACGCCCGTCGTATCGCGGATCTCTTCCGCCGTCGCCATGGTCACCGCTTCGTTGCGCCCATTAACCACGACGTTGACGCCATTCTTCGCCAAAGACATCGCACAGCCTTTGCCCAGGCCGCGGCTCGACGCACAGACGATAGCGCTGCGTCCCTCTAATCCCAGATCCATGATGCTCTCCCTGCCCTCTGTTCAGTTTGGCGCAGTAAAGCATCACGGGCGGGGCCGATGCACCCCTTTACGCCATGCC
>CAJWOT010000291.1 GCA_913044215.1 uncultured Rhodospirillaceae bacterium
GATGCGGTTGTGCCGCTGACGGACCGAGGGGTGCAATGGGGCGACGCGGTTTACGATTCGATCCGTACCTATGGCGGTAAACCCTTTCAGGTGCCTTTCCGCATCGACCGCTTTTTCCGCAGCCTGCAATACACTCGCATCAATCCCAGTATCAGCAAGGAAGAACTGGCCAAGGCGACCGAGGAGGTCATCGACGCGAACCTGCCGCTGCTCGGCCCCGATGAAGAGCTGAGCATCAACTACTACGTCTCTCGCGGCTCCATGCAGATGACCGATGGGCGCACACCGGCCGGCACCGTCGCAATTTTCTGTCGATTGGTCGGGTTTGCCGCCTTTGCCGAATTCTACGTCCGCGGCGGGGCGGCGATCACGCCGGCGACGCGGCGTACGCCGCCGGAATGCGTTTCGCCGAAAGCGAAAATATCCAACAAGATGAATCACTTCGTCGCCGACATGGAAGCAAAGGCTTATAATTCGGACGCTTTTGCCGTAATGCTCGACCTTGAAGGCAATATCACCGAAGGCACCGGCTCCAACTTCATGTTCGTGTCCGGGGGCAGGATCAAGGTTCCCGACACGCGGCTGGTCCTGAGCGGCGCCGATATGGATTTTATCGGAGAGCTCTCTTCCGACATGCAAATCGGTTCCGACGAGGGCACCTACACACCTTATGACGTCTATAACGCGGAAGAAGCATTTTTGACCACGAACAGCTTCGGCATCTTGCCGATCACCAGCATGAACGGGCTGCCGATCGGGGACGGCAACGTCGGGCCGGTGACGCGCCGCCTGACGGAGGCCTGGTCCGACAAGGTCGGTATCGATTTCGTGGAACAAGCCTTGAAGCACTTGGATCCCGAGCTGCGCAAGACGCTCCAGGCGGAGCGAGCGGAATCCGCCTGAAAGCCAGGGACCGACAAATCATTTAAGTGAGATCATATGACTGATTTTAACTGGCGCGACCGGGCGGGGACCCTGTTTACGTGCGAAAAGCAATCCGCCGCGGGATCACGGGGCATGGTTGTCACCAACCATCCGCTGGCCTCTGCCGCCGGCATGCAAATGCTCGCCGGCGGCGGCAACGCCTTCGACGCGGCGGTTGCGTCCTTGTTCGCACTGACCGTCGTCGAGCCGATGATGGTAGGGATCGTCGGCGGCGGCATGACCCATATTCGCTTTGCGGAAGGTCGTCACACCGTGATCGACGGTCAGGTCCGCGCGCCGCTCGCCGCCGGCCCGGATTGCTACCGGCCGATTTCGGATACGCTGCCCGACTACCTGGAAACCGAAGGGCGCGAGAATGCGGTCGGCCCCAAGGCTGTCGCCGCGCCCGGCAACCTCAAAGCCTGGTGCGAGATCCTGGAACGCTTCGGCACCGTGTCGCTGGCCGACGCCATGGCGCCGGCGATCGGTTACGCGTCGCAAGGCTTCACGGTGACGCCTTATCTGAATGAGTGCATCTCCGATGCGGCTGAAGATCTTTCAAAGGACGGTGCGATCTCGGACATCTTCCTGCCCGATGGCAGCCCGGCCGCTGCAGGATCCCGGTTGATCATGGGGGACTATTCCGAAACGTTGCGGACCATCGCCGCGGCGGGGCCGGACGCGTTCTACGGCGGCGCGTTGGGTCGTACCGTCGCGGATTATTTCCAGCAGTCCGGCGGTTTCCTGTCCATGGCGGATTTCGAGGACTACGCCACGATCGAGCGGGATGTCGTTCGTGGCAGCTATCGCGGTTACGAGATCGTGGGGCCGCCGCCGCCCGCCGCCAGCGGCATCCACATTGTCCAGATGTTGAACCTGCTGGAAGGGTTCCGCATCGGTGAACTCGGTTTTGGAACGCCGGAAACGCTGCATTTGCTTGCGGAAGTCCTGAAGATCGCATTTGCCGATCGCAAAGCCGCAACCGCGGACCCCGCCTTCGTCGATGTGCCCGTCGATCGGTTGATTTCGAAAGCCTATGCGGATGAGCGGCGTCCGGACATCGATGTCAAACGGGCCAAGACCTGGGATGCCGGTGTTGCCTTGCCGGAATCGGCGAACACCACGCATCTGACCGTTGCCGACGGCGATGGGAACATCATCGCCATGACCCAGACGATCAACAGCACCTTCGGGGCGCGGATTATCGTGCCGGGGACTGGCATTATCCCGAACAACTACATGTACGTCTTCGATCCGCATCCGGGCCATGCGCTGTCGATCGCACCGGGAAAACGGGTGACGTCCTCGATGTCGCCGATGATGGCGTTGAAAGACGGCAAACCGGTCGTCGCACTGGGCTTGCCGGGCGGCCTTCGTATTTTCCCGTCAGCGATGCAGGCGCTCATCGCCATAATCGATCACGGGATGAGCGTGCAGGAGGCGGTGGAGGCGCCGCGGCTTTGGACGCAGGGCGGGCCCGTCGAGTTGGAGATCGGATTTCCGGACAGCGTGCGCGACGCTTTGTCGGAACGCGGACATGAAATTCAAATGATGCCGCATGTCGGTGGCGGCATGAATGCGATTGCGTTCGGTGATGACGGCCTGATGACGGGGGCGGCCTGCTGGCGCGCGGACGGGACACCGGTCGCGCTGTCCGGTGGTTTGGCGCGTCCCGGGGTCCGGTTTTGGCCGGATAAGCCCAGACATTAGGTCCTAGTAGGGCTGCGGGGCAGCGTCCGAAAACGCCAAAATCGTCGCCAGTGTGTCCAAAAAATCGAGGCAGCGTGCTGCGGCGGTACGAGTTTGTAGTAACAGCCTGTCACGATCGTTCACCGGGATTGGGTCTTCGCGGTCACTTTCAATTCGGGCTTCCGGTTTGCAGTCCGAAAGGGCCGGTGCGGTCGGCTCCCCTTAACGGATCGGTTTGGGTTTCGTGCAGGCGCACCCGGCATAGAGCAGCGCTGCGATGCTGTTGCGCTCCGCGGAAGACCATCCCACCAATTCATAACACAGGCAATTTTCCTCCACGGCTCGTTTGTAGGCCTGATAGGGACCGGTTGCCGCGTGCAGCGTCTGCCACTCCGCTGCGAATTCCTCCAAAGATGTCAGCACGCCATGCAACATATCGTCGACGATATCGAACATCCGCCGCGCGGCAGCGAGGGAGCAGAATTGCAGCAGGGTGTCGAGCGCGCGCAGTCGCTTGCGGCATTCGGCGGCAAGATAGCGTTGTGCGAGGGCCTGCAGTTCGGATTCCAAGGTTTTGAGCTCGGCGTACCTCAAACCGAGCTTGCCGATATAGGTGCCCGTGATCTTCCACAGCAATTCCCAAACACCGACGGAAAATTCCCGTTGGTGCTCGATCGAGGCACGCAAGAGCGACACATCGCTCCGCGCCGACGCGATGAGACCGCGCTGGTCGCACGCCCGAATCCAATTGCTGTTCAGCGTAACACCGGTAAACTGCGACGAAAGCTCGCGCGACAACGCTGCCAGGAATTCATCGAACGACACGGACGATTCCGCAAGAAAGAAGCTGTGATAGTAGCGCGCCTCAGCGGCGAGCGGCGTGCCCCGCGTTGCCGGCATCCCATCGACGGGATGGCGAAAGGATTCTTTGATTTTTCGGCCCATGCCCGCGCGGATCGCGGCGGGCAGCGTTGGTGCCTGCCTGATTGTGGAAATGACGAATACCCCTCCGAAGTGAAAGCCTTTCGCTTTCTGTTGTCTTGCTTCGGTTCGAAAAGAGCACCGTGCGCCCGGCCTTGCCCTCCCGGCCGGCGGATTCGTGGAGACTCTCGGCTCTTTTGGGGTGAGTAATCCTGTCCAGTATCCTGCGCATCGATCTCTTTCGGACCGTTGTTGTCGTGTTCGAATACGCAAGATTGGTATCGAGGTACGGTTAATAATTGGTGTAACCAATGACAAACCGAATTATTGGCATAGTGATAGCGGATCTTTCTGCTTGGTTCCCCATTTCCTCGGCAAAGATTCTTTGCATAAAGAAGAATACGGCCATTCGAATTGTCTCGCCTTGCAGGCGAATTGACGTCCCGATAGGGTCATCACAGAAACGCAGCGAAACATCAGGCGCGATCATGACGACACGAATACTCGTTCCCACCGGAGCGTTGGGGATCAGCTTCAGCGAAGAAGCGTTCGCGCGTGGTGTTGCCGCCAAGCCCGATATCATCTGTGTCGATGGCGGGTCGACCGACAGCGGCCCATTCTATCTGGGGACCGGGACGTCGAAATACTCCCGCGCTGCGACTAAGGAAGAATGGCGCCGGTTGATGATCGCGCGGGAGGAAGCTGGAGTGCCACTCGTTATCGGTACCTGCGGTACCTGTGGCGCCGATGCGGCGGTCGATTGGATGTTGTCGATCACGCAGGAATTGGCAGAAGAACTCGGCCAAAACGTCAAGATAGCGGCGCTCTACTCCAGCCAGATGACCCCCGTTGTGCAAACGGCCCTGCACGACGGCCGCATCGTACCCTTGTCACCGGCGCCGGATATCTCCGATGAGGCTTTGTCGCGCACCGAAAATATCGTCGCGCTTGCCGGCGCGGAACAGATCAACGCCGCGCTCGACACCGGGGCCGATATCGTTTTGTGCGGCCGTGCGACCGACACGGCGATTGTCTCGGCCCTGCCATTGAAGCGCGGCGAGCATGCCGGTGCCGCCTGGCACGGGGCGAAGATCGCGGAGTGCGGAGCACTGTGCAGCACCGATCCGACCAGTGGCGTGATCCTGCTGGAAGTCGACGAAGATGGCTTCACGGTCGAACCGCTGGGCGAGGGTGCTCGCTGCACCCCGCATTCCGTTTCCGCCCACATGCTGTATGAAAATTCCGACCCCTTCATCTTGTATGAGCCCGGCGGTCATCTCGATGTTTCGGGAGCACGTTATGAAGCGTTGGACGAGCGGCGCGTGCGCGTGACAGGTTCGGAATGGGTGCCGTCGAACCGCTACACCGTCAAACTGGAGGGCGCGCGCGTCGGCGGTTATCAGACGACGATCATGGCGATCCTTCGTGACGAGCGTTATGTCGCCAACGCACGGGCATGGGTCGACAAGCTGCATGCCTTCGTTTGCGACCAAATCGAGAAACGGATGGGGCTTGCCGCATCGGAGTATGATCTCGAATTTCGGCTCATCGGCATGGATGGCGCGCTCGGCGCCTTGGAGAGCAAGCCTTCGGCGCCGGCGGAAGTCGGCGTGTTGGGTATTATCACCGCGTCAGATCCGGAAACATCGAGCGAAATCGCCAAGCTCATCAATCCCTATGTTCTGCATTATCCGCTGACCCGAGACGAGGAACTGCCGACCTTTGCTTTTCCGTTTTCGCC
>CAJWOT010000292.1 GCA_913044215.1 uncultured Rhodospirillaceae bacterium
GGCTGCTGCGTCAGACATATCCATAGTCGACCGCGACTTACCATTTTATTACCGCTATCCTAATTGCCGTATTGCTTAAGGTTGGATCGGCATTAGGGAATCCGAAGCGCGGCCGGCTTCGTTTACGGGGGTGTCCCCGGCCCTATATGCTTCCGATAACAGGGAATGCGACAGAGGAAGGGGTGAGATCATGCATGGTTGGCGCGCGCGGATCGGGCTGTTGGTGCCCGCGGTGAACAATACGATGGAGCGGGAGCTCTGGTCGCTGGTGCCAGACGGGGTGACCGTGTCGACCGGGCGGATCGTGTGCGAGCGGGAAGGGACGGCGGATACGCTGCGCGACATGGAGTTCGAGGGCAAGGCAGCCTGCGAGCGCGTCGTAACCGCTGAACCGCACGTGGTGCTGTTTGGCTGCACAAGCGCCAGTTTCTATCAGGGAGCAGCGTGGAACGCCGAGTACCAGAAAGAGCTGACCGCGCTCGCCGGGGTGCCGGCGATTACCACCAGCGGTGCCATGGCGGAGGCCCTCCAGCGTAACAATGTGCGCAAGGTCGATGTGGTGACCCCCTATGTTGAGACGACGAACGAGCGGCTGCGCCGGTATCTGGAAAGCGAGGGGATCGAAGTCAATAATCTCGGTACCTTCGATATGCTAGATATGTTCGACCATGCCCGTATACAGCCTACAGACGTCTATCAGAAGGTAAGGGAGACGGCGACGGACGAAGCCGATGCGGTCTTCGTTGCCTGCACCCAGGTGCGCGCGCTGGAGATGGTCGACCTGCTGGAGAAAGATCTCGGCAAACCGGTGTTCAGTGCCAATCAGGCCTCCTTTTGGAAAGTGTTCGACATGTTGGGTATCGATCCGGGATTGGATGCGCACGGAGACCTGATGCGGTCGCTAAGCGGCTCGAAAAAAGACGTCCTTGCAGAGCCGCGTAAGTCGGCGTGACGACACTTTCGATCGGCGTCGATACCGGCGGCACGTTCACCGACCTGGTGCTGCGCGACCGGTCGGCCGGGGCGTTGGCGATTCATAAATTGCCGACCACGCCGGACGATCCGGCGCGCGGGATTCTGGACGGTGTTGCCGCTCTGGTGAAACAAACCGGTTATGACGCCAGCGCGGTCGAGTTGCTGGTCCATGGCACCACCTTGGCCACGAACGCAATCCTGCAGCGCCGGCACGCGAAGACCGGGATGCTGGCAACTCAAGGCTTTCGCGACGTGCTGGAGATCGGGCGGCAGCGCCGGCCGGCATTTTACAATCTCGATGTTTCGAAACCCGAACCGCCGGTCACCCGCGACTGTATCCACGAGATTACGGGACGGCTGAGCGAGACCGGTACCGAAGTGATCCCGCTTGACGAAGATGCCGTGTACGCCGCAGTTCGGGCGCTGCGGGAGACCGGCGTCGAGGCAATCGCTATCTGTTTCATGCACGCCTACGCCAACCCGGCGCATGAAGAAGCGGCCCGGGCGATCGTGCGCGATCTGTGGCCGGAGGTGTTCGTCTGCACCTCAACCGACGTGCTGCGCGAGTTCCGTGAATTCGAGCGCTTCGCCAGCGCCAGCGTGAATGCCAGCCTGCTGCCGGTTATCGACCGGTATCTTGAGAAATTTTCGGCCGGGTTGGGCGAGGTGGGCGTGCGGCCCGCGCCTCTGGTTATGCAGTCGAATGGCGGCAGTGTGTCCGTTGCGACGGTGCGCAAGGCGCCGATCAACACTTTTCTGTCCGGTCCCGCTGGTGGCGTTGTCGCGACGGCGAACTTGGCAGTGCAGGCGGAGCACCCCAATCTGATCGCCTTCGATATGGGCGGTACCTCGACGGATGTCAGTTTGATCCGCGACGGCCAACCGACCAAGCGGGGGGTGGTCGAGATGGCCGGTTTCCCGGTGCGCGTCCCGACCTTGGACATCCACACGATCGGCGCCGGCGGCGGCAGCATCGCCTGGGTCGACCCCGGGGGCCTGCTGAAAGTGGGGCCGCAAAGCGCTGGCGCCGATCCGGGCCCAGCGCTGTATGGCCGTGGCGGCACTGAAGCGACGGTGACCGACGCGAACGTGCTGCTCGGGCGACTGTCGGGCGCGGCGCTGATTGGCGGGGCTATGACGGTGTATCCCGATAAATCGAGAGACGCCGTGACGGCACTTGGCGAACAAGCGCAGCTCGATCCGGTCGCTGCCGCGGCGGGGATCGTCGAAATCGTCAATGTGAACATGATGGGCGCGGTGCGCGTCGTCACCATCGAGCGCGGCGAGGATCCGCGCGACTATGCGCTGGCGGCCTTCGGCGGGGCGGGTCCGTTGCATGCCGCGGAAGTCGCGCGCGAAATCGGTATCGGCACGGTGATCGTTCCCGCCAGACCGGGATTGCTGTCCGCCGTAGGGTTGCTCGATGCGGACCGGCGCGGCGATTTCAGCGTGACGCGCCTGCTGACCGCTTCCGGCGCGAACCTTGACGCGTTCAAGGAGGGCATTGGAATTCTTACCGATCGCGGGGCGGCCTGGAGCAGGGAAGAAGATCTCGCGATGCCGGATTTGAATGCCGAATATGCCGTCGATCTGCGCTATCAGGGACAGGCCTTCGAATTGACCCTGCCGTTTGAGAGCGATGCACTGAACGAAGCGGCGCTGACGGCACTCGTGCTGGAATTCCATCACCGTCACAAGGCATTGAACGGTTATGACATGCCGGACCAGCCGGTGGAAATCGTGACCATGCGGCTTGGCCTCGCGGTGCAGCCGCAGTCGTCCGAACCGCTAAAGATTGCTGCCGCTGAAAACGAGGTCCGGGATGCGATCGCCTCTTGGCGGAATGTTTGGTTCCCGGGCACCGGTTTCGTCGACACACCGATCTATGACCGTGCCAAGCTCGGCGCGGGACACAGCTTCGATGGGCCCGCAATCGTCGAACAGACGGATTCGACGACCGTCGTGCCGCCCGATGCCGCCGTCGAGGTCGATGCGCTAGGCAATATTCTAATTCGGTTGGGGACGCTTGCATGATCAAACAGCTCGACCCGGTCACGACGGAAGTGATCGGCCGGCACGTACTGGCCGCGGCCGAGGAGATGGGCGTGACCCTGATGCGCACCGCTTTCTCACCGAATATCAAGGAGCGGAACGAC
The DNA here is from genome assembly GCA_913044215.1 of uncultured Rhodospirillaceae bacterium. Lineage (GTDB taxonomy): Bacteria > Pseudomonadota > Alphaproteobacteria > UBA8366. Next base: position 3,132 of record CAJWOT010000292.1, read on the forward strand.
TTTTCGACCGCCATCTTCAACGCCAAAGGCGAAGTCGTAGCCCAGGCCGAGCATGTTCCGATTCATCTGGGCTCGATGATCGGCGCCATCGAAAGCCTTCAGCAGCGCTTTCCCGAGGACACGATCAAGCCAGGCGACATGTTCATCGCCAACGATCCCTACAATGGTGGCGGCTCGCATTTACCGGACCTCAACCTGGTGGCGCCGGTCTTCCACGAGGGTCGCATCGTCGCTTATGTGGCCAACATCGCGCACCACGCCGATGTCGGCGGCATGGTACCTGGCAGTGAGGCGGCGGTCTGCGAAAGCATTTTCCAAGAAGGGTTGCGCCTCCCGCCGGTGCGTTTCGTGGCCGCGGGCGAACTGTCGCGCGACATCTTTGAGATCATATTGCTGAATTCACGTACGCCGGAGGAGCGGGAAGGGGATCTCAATGCACAACTCGCCGCCAACCATGTGGGCATCCGCGCGGTTACGGCGCTGGTCGAACGCTATGGCGCGGCGCTGTTCGAGAATGCGCTCGAGTCCTACCTCGCTTTCACCGAGCGGCGTTTCCATGCCGCCGTCGCCGCGCTGCCGGATGGTAAATACAGCGCGGAAGATTTCCTGAGCGGTGACGAATTGGGCACCTTCGCGCGGATCGCCTGCACCGTGACCGTGGCCGACGGCACCCTGAGTTTCGATTTTACCGGTACCGCCCCGCAACTCAACACCGCCCGCAACATTCCGCACCAGGCGCTGGTCGCGACGGTTTTCTGCGTCGTCAAGGCGCTGCTCGATCCTGACGCGCCGGCCAATGGCGGTGCCTTCCGCGTCATTGGGATCGAAGCGCCGCCGGGATGCATCGTGCAGCCGGTACCGCCGGGCCCGGTTGGTACTCGCTCGATTTCCTGCAGCGTGCTGTCGGACGTGATCCAGGTGGCACTGTCGCAAGCAATTCCCGGCCGCAGCTTTGCCGGGTCCGGACCGCACCATCTGCTTGTATTGGCCGGCACGGATCCGCGCACCGGGCGGTACTTCGTTGACTACGAAACGGTGGCGGGGGCTATTGGCGCGCAGGGCCACCGCGACGGGCTCGATGCGGTGCGCACCCTGACATCCGGTAGCGCCAATTTGCCTGTCGAGGCGCTGGAGCACGCCTATCCGGTGCGAGTCGAAACCTACGCCTTGCGTACCGGCTCTGGTGGTGCGGGCGAACATCGCGGCGGCGACGGCATCGTGCGCGACTATCGTATTTTAGGAGACGACATTACGGTCAGTCTGAGCGGCGAACGGCAGGATGTTGCCGCGCCGGGTGTCGAGGGCGGTGCGGATGGCGCGACTGGCCTGTTTATGCTCGATCCGGCGGGTACGGCGCAGGAACTGCCCTCGGCGGTGCAGCAACAGCCCTTGCCGCGCGACAGTGTGCTGCGCATCGCCACGCCGGGCGGCGGCGGCTACGGCATGCCGGCGCAACGGGATGACACGCGCATCGAAAAGGACAGGCGCGAGGGAAGGCTGGACACGTGCTGAAAACGGTTTTTTTCGATCTCGATGGTACCCTGTCCGATCCCAAGATCGGTATCACGAAATCGATCCAGTATGCGCTCGAGCGGCTCGACGTCCCGGTTCCGGCGACCGATGATCTGCTCTGGTGCATCGGCCCGCCGCTGCGGGCGAGTTTCGTAGAACTGGTGGACGAGGCGCGTGCCGATCAGGGCTTGGCTCTTTACCGCGAACGGTTCGGCGATGTCGGGTTGTACGAAAACGATCTCTACGACGGCATTCCGGAAACACTGCAGGCGTTCAGCGACGCCGGGACACGCCTATTTGTCGCGACCAGCAAACCGCATGTCTATGCCAGCCGCATCGTCGAACATTTCGGTATCGCAGGCCATTTCGAGCGGGTCTTCGGCTCGGAGTTGGACGGCACGCGGGTTGACAAGTCCGAACTGCTGGAATACGCGCTGCAAGAAACCGGAGCGGATGCGGCGAGCAGCGCCATGATCGGCGACCGCGAACATGACATGATCGGCGCCGTTAATAATGGGCTTTTCGGGATCGGTGCGTTGTACGGTTATGGCACACAGGAAGAGTTAGAAACCGCTGGCGCCCG
>CAJWOT010000293.1 GCA_913044215.1 uncultured Rhodospirillaceae bacterium
CCACCTCAATGCCGACCTCGACCGTATCGTCGCGGCCACGCCGCCGGGCGTGCGGCATCCGACCGAAGACGACATGGTCACCTTCTATGGCGAGGCGACCGTGCGTGCGGACGGGCTGCCAGGCAAATCCGAAGCCTTTCTCGAAATCATGCAAAATCCGCTGCTGCTGGGCGTGGCGGATCATTTCCTGCTGCCCCATTGCGACGATTACCTGCTGAATACAGGGCAGCTCATCGAAATCAGACCCGGTGAGAGCGACCAACGGCTTCACCGGGACGAAGGGGTGTGGCGGCACTTGCCCGAGCCGAAACCGGAACTGGAAATCGAGGCGCTGTTCGCTCTATCGGACTTCACCGCCGAGAATGGTGCTACTCGAGTAGCACCCGGCAGCCATCGCTGGCCAAAAGAGCGCGAAGCGGAACCGCATGAAATCGTAAAGGCGGAAATGCCGGCCGGGTCGGCGGTGTTCTATCTCGGCTCCACGGTCCATGGCGGCAGTGCAAACCGGACGCGCGATGTCCGGCGGCGCGGCATGTTCGTCGGCTACGTGCTCGGCTGGCTGCGCACGGAAGAAAACATGTTTCTCTCCGTCCCGCTGGAAAAAGTACGCGCCATGCCCCGCCGCGTGCAGGAATTGCTGGGTTACAAGGCGGTGCGGGCGCTCGGTGTCGTCGATGTCGGCGACCCCATGGCGCTGCTCGACTGAACCGGACATTTTCAACGCCGGAATCGGCTGCTACGCTGCGGCACTTCCGAGACTGAACGCAGGTGCCTCATGCCACACGTTCCCCCAACCGGGCCTGAAGGCCCGATGACCAGCCAGCGGGTCCGCGCCCATTGCCCGGAACTGCTCGAAGGGCTGAACAGTTTCTATGAACGAATCTGGCGCAGCACACGCGTCGATGCGGGCATCAAGGAGCTGATCCGCCTGCGCTGCGCCACGGTGAACGACTGCAGCTATTGACTGAACTTTCGCTACGCTGCGGGTCAGCGTGCCGGAATGACGGAAGAAAAGCTGAACCAGGTCCATGACCCGGAAAGCGATGTGTTCACCGAGCGCGAACGCGCCGTTCTGCATTTTGCGGGCGCCATGGCGCGAAACGAGACCGAGAATGCCGATGCGCTGTTTGCCGAAATGCGCCGCTTCTTCGACGACGCGCAGCTGGTCGAAATCGGATTCGTCGTGACCACGCTGCACGGCATGAACCAGTTCAACAACATGTTCGGGATCGAGCCGGAAGACCAGCCAATGGTCAGCTACACGGGCACCGACCGGCCGGAAGCGGCCGAATAGCCGACAGAGATACGGAGAGTTGCTGTGACCCCCAATTTCAACAGCGCGCGGCTGGATATCGCCAATACGGGCGTCGCGACCTTCACCTTGAACCGGCCGGAGGCGTTGAACGCCCTGTCGCCGGAATTAAAGGCAGACCTTCAAACGATGGTCGAATTCGTCGACGGCAATGAGGAAATTAAGGCGCTGGTCCTGACCGGCGCCGGCCGCGCCTTCTGCGCCGGCGGCGACGTCAAGGGGTTTACCGACCGACTGGCCGACGGGCCGGGCCCGTCACGGCAGAGCATCCTGGAAGTGCATGGCTGGCTGCAGCGGCTGCACAATCTCGACTGCGCCGTTATCGCCGCGGTGGACGGGCTGGCCTTTGGCGGCGGTTTCAGCCTGGCGCTGGTCGCGGATTTCGTTTTCGCCTCGCCGAAGGCGAAATTCTGCTCCGTCTTCTCCCGTATCGGGCTGATGCCGGATATGGGCTTGGCCTACACACTGCCACGCGTGGTCGGCGCGGCGATGGCCAAAGACCTGATGTTCACCGGCCGCAGCATTACCGCGGCGGAGGCGAAGGATTTGGGCATTGTCCACACGATCGTCGAGGAAGGCGATGTGTTGTCCGCGGCGCAGGACTATGCGGCCCGCATCGCAAAGGGACCGAAGACGGCGGTCGCCCTGTCCAAGCGCCTCGTGAACAAAACCTTCCAAAGCAATTACGGCGACATCGCCGACGCCGAAGCGGATGGCCAGACCTTGCTCTTCACCAGTGACTTCGCGCAGGAGGCGGTGCGGCGCTTCGTCGAGAAGGAACCGCCGCTCTACAATTGGGATGCAATGGATAAGGACGCGGACTGACGCGTCATAACGCCTCGAATTAGTGCAGCGGGCCCGTGGGCTCGGTATTTTCCAGAGCCTCGATCGCCTTGATGATCTCGTGCCAGGTGGCGGCTTCGCGCACGTCGCCCTTGTCGAGGAAATCCTCGGTCTTCAACGCCGCGTAAACGGCGGCCTCGTCGCCATATTTCTCCATCAGAAACTTGGCGCGCACCCATATTTCCCGACCGCTCATCGAACCTCCTGACCTTCGAGCATGCAGAAGCGAGCGGGTGCAGAACACCCGATTCTGTGCCGTGCTAACCACTGCGAACACATCAACTTGCGCCCCGCTTGCTGGCAGCGGAGGATATGTCCGCACACTATCGGGAGAGTGAATGCCATGAAGATCGCCAGCGTCACAGTCGATATTCTGGAAGTCCCCGTCGAAGACGCCTACGTCGCAGCCGGCCGCACGATCGACGCCAATTGGCACGTTTTGGCGCGAATCCGTACGAGCGACGGCACCGAAGGGTTCGGCTATGTCGTGAAGCTGGGTGCGCAACTGGTGCAGCCGATCGCGCAGGCGGCGCGGGAACTAGGCGAAAGTCTGGTCGGCATGGATGTTCTGGATACGGAAGCCGCCTGGCAGCAAATGTCGCGGGCCGGAAAATGGGTCGGACCCGGGGGCCTGCTGCATTGGGCGATCGCCCCTCTGGACATCGCGATGTGGGACGCTGCGGGCAAGGTACAGGGGCAGCCGATCTGGCGCCTGCTCGGCGGATTTCGCGATCACATTCCCGCCTATGCCAGCGACCGCCTGTGGTACAGCCTGAGTTATGAAGAACTGGCCGAATCCGCCCGCAATCACGCGGCAAACGGCTATCCCGGTATCAAGCTGCGGCTCGGCAAAGAGATCGGTCCGGCGGCGCAGGCGGAACGGGCCCAAATCGCCATCGACGCGGCCGGCCCGAACGTCGCTGTTATGGTCGACGGAACGGAAAGTTGGGACCTGCCCTATGCCCGCGCCGCCGGCCGCGCGCTACAGGAAGTCGGAGTCACCTGGTTGGAGGACCCGCTGCATCACGAGAACCTCGAAGGCCTGTCCAGTCTGGCCAGCGCGCTCGACCTGGCGGTGACCGGCGGCGAGAATCTCTACACGCTGCATCAGTTCCGCCACACATTGGAGGCTGGCGCCGTCGACGTGCTGATACTCGATCTGTTCCGGGTCGGCGGTATCACGCCGTGGCGCAAAGCCGCAGCGCTCGCCGAGGCGCACCGGATCCCGCTGAGCGGCCATGTCGCGCCAGAGTTCCACCTGCACCTGCTGGCCGCCGCGCCGCATGGCGAAATCCTGGAATACATGCCGCGCAGCGGCGCGATCCTGACAGCGATGCCGGAACCTGTGAGCGGCGTCTTGACTGCACCAGATGGTGCCGGCCACGGGCTGGAACTCAACGAGCCGGCGGTGAAACGATATAAGGTCAGCTAGAGACCTGGGCTCTGGCATGTCGACCATGCTGCACTCCCTGGCTCAACCGAGCGCCCCCGCGTTCCTAGTCCTGTTTACGCTCGACACGATGGCGCGGGCGGTTCTCATTACCGTGCTGCCCTTGCAAGCCTATGCGCTGCTTGAGACCGCGCAATCGGTCAGCGTGCTCTACCTTACCGCCAGTGCGTTCGGGCTTTGCGCCAGCCTGTCGGTTCCCTGGCTGGTAAAAGCGGTTGGCCGCCGGGGGGCGGTAGTTTGCGGCTGCCTGTGCCTCGCGGTCGCGGTGGTGCTATTCAGCGTTCAGACCCTGTGGGCACTGCCATTCGGTTTGGTGCTGCAGATGTTCGGCGGCGCCGCCATTACGATTTGCCTCAACCTCTACGTTCTCGACAACGTGCCGAAGGCCGATCTGACCCGGTTCGAGCCGAACCGGATGGTGCTTGCCGGAATCGGCTGGATGGCGGGCCCCTATCTCGGCATCGCGCTCGCAGAACGCGTCGCCCCGTGGCTTCCCTTCGCCTTGAGCGGCGCATTCTCGCTGATTCTGCTCGGTTATCTGCTGCTGATCGGCGTGCCGCGCGCCCGTGACGAGCGACAGGATTCCGGCACGGGAACCAACCCGCTTCGCTTCGTGCGCCGCTTTTTCGCGCAACCCCGCCTCACCCTCGCCTGGCTGTTGTCAGTCGGGCGATCCGCCTGGTGGAACATGTTCTTCATCTACGCGCCGATCTATGCGGTTGAGACCGGTCTCGGCAAGGAGGCGGGCGGCGTCATCACCTCGATCGGGTCAGCGGGCCTGTTTACCGTCACCTTCTGGGGCTGGATGGGGCGTCGCAATGGCATCCGCTGGCTGTTGATCGTGGGCTATGTGGCGACCACCGTCACCACGACGCTTGCCGGCTTAACGATGGCCTGGCCCTATATCGGGGCAGCGTTACTGATCGCGTCTGCATTCGCGGCCAGTATCATGGATGGCCCCGGCAACGTGCCCTTCCTGCGTGCGGTGCACCCGCACGAACGGGCCGGGATGACCAGCGTGTTTTCAACCTATCGGGAAACCGGTCGGCTGGCGGTTCCCGCCGTCTATTCGGTTGTGTTGCTGGTATTTCCGCTGTCCGCTGTATTCATCGCCAGTGGCGCCACGATGTTGGTGTTGGCCCAATTCTCGCGCTATCTGCCCCCGCGTTTCGGCCGCGATCGAAAGCACACGTGAGAAACCATACGGCTCTAAAGCTGGAAAATCGCTCGCGGTTCCGCCGTGTCCTTCGGATCGAACAGCGGCCGGCATTCCGCAACCTGCCCACGGGCAACGTTCAGCCGTTCCGCATATCGCGGCGAATGGCCTTGGTGCGTGCCGCCGCGCGCCGTCAACTTGTCCCGCAATTCGTCAGCGCGCGCGGCAGTGAGTTCCGCAAGCAGCGAAGCGTCATCTTGATCGGGTTCTTCCGGGGCCTTCGGCAACGTTTTCGGAACATCCTTTGTAAGGGGCTTACCGGTTTCATCGACGACACCGGCCTCAAAAAAGGGTCGAAGTCGCTCCCGATAGACCGCGAGGTCGCGTACATGGACCGCACGCCGTTCCGCCATTTCAGCCTCGACTTCCGG
>CAJWOT010000294.1 GCA_913044215.1 uncultured Rhodospirillaceae bacterium
CGCCGGTCGTCGCTCGCGGAACGGTCGATTAGCCCGTCCATGTCGACAACGCAGCCATAGTCGGCTTCCGCGCCCTCGGCGGTAACGTATCCCTCGTCGAGATCGCGCTGCACGTCTTCGTAATCACGAGTCCACGGATCGCCATAGCCGGATCCGCCGGCAAGGACGAGGTCGCCTCGCTGGCCCGTATTCGTGAAATGCGCCAGGGCGCCGACGCCGAGGTCGCTGGTCGACCCGTCGCTTTCGATGAACCGGGCCGCGCCCGATCGGCCCGGCTTGCCGCCATAGTGTCCCTGCATGGGCGCCTTCACCCCGTTCGGGTAGAGCCCGACCTGGCACGGCTCTTCGTCGTCCCGCAGTTTTCGCGTCGCGACGATCTGTGCCAGGCCGCCCCGCTTGCGGCCCGGTCCGCCGCTGTCCGGCAGTAAGGATTTCTCCTCGACCAGCACAGGAACCCTGGTCTCGAACAGTTCAACGGAGGTGTTGGCCGCGCTCGTCGGGTAGAGCAGTGCGGACTTGCCGTCGCCCTGTACGGACGCGCCTTGCCCGCCGCCCTGAAACAGATGATCGCTGTAATATTGCCCGTCGATCCCCTTGCCGTTGAACAGCGCGCTCGACGGGATGCCGGTGAAGCCCTGCACCCGGTCCGGCGCCGCGCCGGCCAGGGCGCCGAAGATGTTCGGCGCGATGTACCAGCCGGTGCGCACGCGGGTGTCGACCGCTTTTGGCTTGTCGCAATTGAAGATGCTGGATTGCGGCGCGGACACCGACATGGGGCGGTAGCACCCCGCATTGCCGGGGACATCCGGCGTCAGCATGCATTTCAGCGGGTAGGTGGCGTGCGCCATGGTGTAGCCCAGGGTGCAGTTGCTGCCGCCCCGCTCGGTTTGCGGCGGTGCGCCGGCGAAATCGACGGCGATCTCGTCGCCGCGGATCGACAGCTTGATGGGATAGGTCATCACCTCGTCGATCCCGTCGCCTTGGACGACATGTTCGTAGTCCCCGTCCGGCAGGGCGGTGATGGCGTCGCGCATCGCGGTCTCGGCCCGGTCCTGCACGACGGTGGCGAGCGCTTCCAGGTCGTGCATGCCGTATTCGTTCATGAATTCGCCGATACGCTTTGCGCCGGTCAGACCGGCGGCGACGAGGGCGTGCACATCGCCCAACACCTGATCCGGACGCCGGATGTTCTCGCCCAGCAGCTGGAACAAATCCTCGTTCGGCTCGCCCGCCTTGAACAGTTTCATCGGCGGTATTTGGATGCCTTCGTCGTAGATTTCCCGCGCGTTCAGCTTGTCGGTCGTGCCGCCGATATCGGCGACATGGCCGACGATCCCGACGAAGGCGACGATGCGGCGTTCGCGGAACACCGGGACGGCGATGGCGATGTCGTACAGATGGCCGGCGCAGAGCCACGGGTCGTTGGTCACCAATACATCGCCCTCGACAAGGGTCTGCGGCGGGTGGCGCTCGATCATCGCGTTGACCGCGATCGGCAAGGTCAAGTTGAAGACTGGCATCGCACGCGGCGAATGGGCGATCTGGTTGCCCTTGGCGTCGAGAATTTCGCAGGCAAAATCCTGCGCCTCGCCGATAATCAGTGAGAAGGCGGTGCGGATCACCGTGTGCCAGCACTCCTCGGTGATGTTGATGAGCCGGCTCCACATGATCTCCAGACCCACCGGGTCCGATTCTATCCGCGCAATGGCCGCACCCAACGCCGTATCCGACGCGATCACCACGTCCGCCGTCTTTGCGGTGTCGAGACGGATGTGAAGATTGGCCGCATCGTCGATCGTGACCGTTGCGCCCGCCGGGACGATCGTTGTCGCCTCCCGCTCCTCGATCACCGCAGGCCCCGTGACGGTATCCTCCTGCTGTAGCGCGTAGCGGTCATAGACCTTGGCCTGTACCATCGCGCCTTCGTCCGGCGTGTAGATCGCGCGCGTGCCTTTCAGCGCCTGGACATCTCGGGTACCGGATAGGCGGGCATTGAGTGACGGGGTCGCGCCGCTGCAGCGGACCCGCCAATTTACGATCTCGATGCGCGACCCGTCATACAGGTGGGTGTAGAGCCGCGTATATTCGCGTTCGAAGGATGCGATGAGATCCTGGGTGTGTTTGGCGGTCAGCGGTGCATCCGGAAGTGGCACCGTGATTTCGTGCAGCTGCCCCTGCAGCCGCATTTCGGCGAACCGTTCGACTTCCGATACTTCGCCACCCGCACCGTGCAGCCGGTCTCGGCTCGCGCTTTCCATTTCCGCCAACGCCGCGTTGGCGGCTTCGAAGTCGGCCGCTTCCAGAGTCATCGGCAGAGAACGGGAGATTTCGTAGGCGATCGGGGCGGCAAGGAAACCGAGCGCGGAGGCCGCGCCCGACGCCGGAGGCACCACGATTTCCGAGACGCCGAGCTTGTTCGCGACATGGGCGGCATGCACCGGGCCGGCGCCTCCCATCGCCACCATCGCGAAGCGGCGCGGATCGGCACCCTTCTCCACGATGTGTACCCGGGCCGCGCTCGCCATATTCTCGGCGACAATGTCGTAGATGCCCCAGGCAGCCGCGAGCGGGCTTAACCCAAGTGGCTCAGCAACGTCCCGGATGGCCGCTTCGGCCGCTTGCGCGTCGAGCGTCATTTCGCCGCCCAGGAAATAGTCCGGATCGAGATAGCCCAGCAGCAGGTTGGCGTCCGTTACGGTCGGGGCCGTTCCGCCTTGCCCGTAACAGGCGGGCCCCGGGTCCGCACCGGCGCTGTCCGGTCCGATCTTGAGCAGGCCCAACGAGTCGGCCCGAGCGATCGAGCCACCGCCGGCGCCGATCTCGATCATGTCGATCACCGGTGCGCGGACCGGCAGGCCGCTGCCCCGTTTGAAGCGGTGTACGCGACCGGCCTCCAGCATCGCCGCGATATCCGGCCGGCCGTCCTGGATCAGGCAGGCCTTCGCCGTCGTGCCGCCCATATCGAAGGACAGGATGTCTTCATGTCCGATCATTCCGCCGACATAGGCGGTCGCCTGCGCGCCGCCGGCGGGACCGCTTTCCAAAAAACGCACCGGGAAGGCGGTCGCGGTTTCCGGCGCCGTCAAGCCGCCGGAAGACTGCATCAGATGAAACCTTCCGGTGAAGCCGTTCTCGCGCAACGCCGAATCGAGCGTTTCGACATAGCGGCTCATCAACGGTTGGACGTAGGCGTTGGCGGTCGTCGTCGAGCCGCGCTCGTATTCCTTGAGCGCCGGATCCACATCGCTGGACAGTGAGACCGGGATGTCGGGATGCGTCGCCTGGATGATCTCCCGGGCCCGCCGCTCGTGCTCCGGATTACGGTAGGCGTGTAGAAAGCTCACGGCGATGGCCTCGGCGCCGCCGGCGATTAGGCCGGCCGCGGCGTCGCGCACCCCGTCCTCATCGAGCGGCGACTGGATCGTGCCGTCGAACGCGATACGCTCTTCGATCTCGCGGATATGCCGCCGTGCGACCAGCGGTTCCGGGAACTGCAGGAACAGGTCGTGGATGTCGTAGCGCTGTTCGGTACCCATCTCCAAGGAGTCGCGAAAACCCTTTGTCGTCAGAAATCCGATGCGGCAGCCGCGCCGCTCGATGATCGCATTGGTGACGAGCGTCGTGCCATGCACGATATGGCCGACCTCGGAAAGCGGGATTGCCAGCCGCTCCAGCAATGCGTTCATACCTTGCAGCGCACCGACGGAAGGATCGGCCGGTGTCGTCAGGCATTTGTGCAGATGCAGCTGGCTTTCCGCGGTGTCCACCAAAACGAAGTCGGTGAAGGTGCCGCCGATATCGAATCCGAGGCGATAGCGTTCCGTCGTCATACCCTGCCCGCTGCTGGCTCAATTCAATTGCATGCCAGCATGGCACAAGGTTAGGTGCGGGAGAAGCGCTCTACTCCGCCGACAGATCGAAGTTCCGGCCGGGGAAGTATTTCGCCAGCCGGACATCGCCGGTGCGGGCGTGCCCTTCCATCCCCTCAAGCCGCGACACGCGTGCGGTGACCGCGGCAACCTGTTCGTTGGCTTCGCGTGTCATGCGCTGTGTGGTCACGACCTTGATGAACTTATGCACCGACAGGCCGCCCGTGTAATGGCCGGCTCCCTTGGTGGGCAGGATATGGTTCGTGCCGGAGCATTTGTCGCCGAACGCGACCGTAGTCTCCTCCCCGACGAAGAGCGAACCGTAGTTGGTCAACCGCTCGACATACCAGGGGTCGTCTGCGGTTTGCACCTGCAGATGTTCCGGCGCGTACTCGTCGCTGACGGCGGCGGCTTCCTCGTTCGTATCGCACAGCACCACTTCGCCATAGTCGCGCCAGGCGGCCTCGGAGGCATTGCGCTGCACCTCCGGCAAAGCGGCGATCAGCCCGGGCATCTTCTCCATCGTCTTTTCGGCCAGGTCATGGCTGGTGGTGATCAGCCAGGCCGGCGAATCCGGGCCATGCTCCGCCTGGCCGACCAGATCGTTGGCGACGATATCGGGATCGGCCGTGCCGTCGGCGATGATCAGAATCTCCGTCGGACCGGCGAACAAATCGATGCCGACCCGGCCGAACAGCAGGCGCTTGGCTTCGGCGACGAACCGGTTTCCGGGGCCGACCAGGATATTGGCCTTGTTGCCGGTGAACAGGCCGAAGGCCATGGCGGCGATCCCCTGCACGCCGCCCAGCGCCAGGATGTGGTCCGCGCCACACAAATCCATCGTGTAGAGGATCGCGGGATGGATGCCGCCGCGCTCCTGGCTCGGCGCGGAACAGGCGATGACGTTCTCGACGCCGGCGACCTTGGCCGTGGTGATGCTCATGATCGCCGAGGCGACATGCGCGTAGCGCCCGCCCGGGACGTAGCACCCCGCCGTATTGACGGGGATCAGACGCTGGCCCGCCCAAAGGCCCGGCAACAGTTCGGTCTCGAAGGCCTGCATGCTGTCCTTCTGTTTCTCAGCGAAAAGCCGCACCCGGTCGTAAGCGAACTTCAGATCGTCCTTGAGTTGATCGGGGACCTGGCGGGCGGCGGCTTCGATCTGGTCAGAGCCGACCTCGATATCGCCGTCCCAGCCGTCGAGCTTCTCGCCATAAGCCCGGGCGACGTCTTCACCGCCTTGTTCGATTTCGTCCAACATGTCGGCGACGATCCTACGGGTCTCGTCTTCGCCGGTCGCGGAGGTCTTAGTCGCA
>CAJWOT010000295.1 GCA_913044215.1 uncultured Rhodospirillaceae bacterium
GTGTGCTCCCCGTTCTCGAACACCGTCTCGCCGGCGACCATCGTGGCGACGTAGCCGTCGACGCCCTGCAGCAGGCGTTTGCCGCCGGCCGGCAGGTCGTGCACCAGGTGCGGCGCGTGGATACGCAAGCCGTCATGGTCGATCAGGTTGACGTCGGCGCGCAGGCCCGGGGTCAGGCGGCCGCGGTCGGTCATGCCGAAGAAGTTGGCCGTTTCCGAGGTCTGCGCCTTCACCACCGTTTCGATCGGCAGTTTCGGGCCGCGGCTGCGGTCGCGCGCCCAATGGGTCAGCAGGTAGGTCGGCATGCTGGCATCGACGACCGAGCCGACATGGGCCCCGCCATCGCTCAGCCCGCACAGGGTGCCGCTGTCCAGGAACATTTCTCGGGTCGTTTCCAGATCACCGCTGACATAGTTCGACACCGGGCAGTAGAGGAAGTGGTCGAGACCTTCGGTCAGATAGTCGTAGGCGACTTCTTCGGCGGTGCGGTTGCTGCGCGCGGCGATATTGACGACGCAGCGGTCTTCCGACGGTTCGTAATCGACCTCGGGTCCGAAAGTGTACATGCGGTCCCAGCGGGTTATGGCGCGGACGCGTGACGGCGACAGCAGGTCCATCGCCTTATCGGAATTGGGTGAGCTAAGCACCCGTGCGCGCGTCTCCGGATCGCGCATGCGTGCGAGCCGTTCCTCGCTGGAGAGCGGACGCAGTTCCTGGAACGCCTCTCGAGCGGAGAACGGGGTCAGGGTGGCGCCGACGCCGAGCAGCACGCCCACCGGACGGCAGGCGACCTGTCCGGACAGTGGGGCGCCGGAAGACTGCGCCTCGTGGATGGCCTTCAACAGGCGCTGCCAGCGATCCGGGTCGCTGGTGTTTTGGGTGATCAGGAACCAGACCGGGTGTCCCGTCTGCCGCGCCAGTTCGGTGAGCCAGACGAGCTCATCCTCCTCGTTTTCGAATTCGGTATTGATGCCGAAGGTGCCGTGATCGAAGCCGGAGAGCGCGGCGCCGATGCCCACCATCTCCTCGACCTCGGAATAACGGCTCGGTACGAATCCGCCATCCAGTTTCTTGTGCGAATTGGTCAAAGAGGTCGTAAAGCCGAACGCGCCGGCGGCGAGCGCCTGCTCGGTCAGCGATTTCATTTCGGCGATATCCGCCGCCGTTGCCGGCTCCAAATTGATCGCCCGGTCGCCCATCACATAGACGCGCAATGGCAGATGGCCGAGCTGCGCGCCGATATCGATGGTGCGCGGCTGGCGTTCCAACGCGTCGAGAAATTCGGGGAAGCTCTCCCAGTCATAAGCCAGACCCTCGGCCAGCGCGGTGCCGGGAATCTCCTCGACACCCTCCATCAGATCGATCAGTTCCTGATGGTTCTCCTTGCGCACCGGCGCGAAACCGACGCCGCAATTGCCGCACAGGGTCGTGGTGACGCCGTGCCAGGAGGAGGGCGCCAGGATCGGGTCCCAGGTCGCCTGTCCATCATAGTGGGTGTGCACATCGACCCAGCCCGGCGTAACCAGCAGCCCGTCGGCATCGACCTCGCGCCGGGCCGATCCGGCCTTGCCGCCGACGGCGCTGATGCGGTCGCCATCGATCGCTACATCGCCGGTGAAAGGGGTGCCGCCATCGCCATCGACGATCGTTCCGCCGCGGATCACTACGTCATGCATCGCTTGCTCCCGATATCGCGTCCCTTACGGTCAGCTCGGAGTCTAGGCTTTCGTGGGCAGCGATGTCCAATCGGTGCCGTTTCCCGTCGGGGCGGGAAGGCCTAGACTGCGCGGCCGGAGCGGAGCCAGGAGCACAGAATGGCCATGACGAACCCCAACAGCTTCGACGCCAGGGACGACCTGGTTGTCGGTGATCGGCGCTACACGATTTTCAATCTGAAACGGGCGGAAGCGGCAGGCCTGTCCGGCATTTCCCGGCTACCCTACTGCCTTCAGGTCCTGCTGGAGAACGGGCTGCGGCATGAGGATGGCGAAACGATCGGGCGCGACTCGATCGAAGCGTTTGCGGCGTGGGCGGCGAAAGGAACGAACCCGGCGGAGGTCGGCTTTTTTCCGACCCGGATCATGCTGCATGACGTGTCCGGAATCCCGCTGCTCGCCGACCTGGCAGCCATGCGCGAGCATGTGCGCGACAGCGGTGGGGATCCGGAGACCGTCAATCCGGTGCGGCCGATCGATTTCGTTATGGATCATTCGGTGATCGTCGATGTGGCTGGCCGGCCGGACGCGCTCCGGCGGAATGTCGAGACCGAATTCGCGCGCAACGGCGATCGCTACAGGATGGCGAAATGGGCCGGCAAGGCCTTCCGCAACATGAACGTTCTGCCGCCGGGGCTCGGCATCTGCCATCAAATCAATCTGGAATCGCTCAGCCGGGTGGTTTGGTCCGAGGAACACCCAGAATTCGGGCCCATCGCATTCCCGGACAGTCTGCTGGCCTGCGACAGCCACACGCCGATGATCAATGCCCTGTCGGTGTTGGGTTGGGGAGTCGGGGCGATCGAGGCGCTGTCCGCGACCCTGGGCGAGCCGGTCAGCATGGTGATCCCCGACGTGGTCGGGGTGCGTTTGACGGGCCATCTGCGCGAAGGTTCCACGACGACGGATCTGGTGTTGGCGTTGACCCGAACCCTGCGCGAGCATGGCGTTGTGCAGAAGTTCGTCGAATTCTTCGGGCCGGGGCTGGATGGGCTCAGCCTGCCGGAGCGGGCGACATTGTCGAATATGGCACCGGAATACGGCGCCAGCGTCGGCTTTTTTCCAACAGACGCGGAGACGATCGATTTTCTCCACCTGACAGGCCGCGGCGATCAAGTGCCCCTGGTTGAAGCCTATTGCAAGGCGCAGGGGTTGTGGCGCGACGACGCCGTCGACCGCATCTATTCGGACACGATCGAGTTCGATATCGGCGCGGTGGAGGCGAGCCTGGCCGGACCGAAACTGCCGCAGAGCCAAGTGCCGCTTAGTCAGGCGTATCTGTCCGCCCGCGAGGCGATGGAGGATGGCGGCGGCACGTCAGCGGACGGTCCGGTACGCGATGGCGACGTGGTGATCGCGGCGATCACGTCCTGCACCAATACCTCCAATCCCAGCGTCATGCTCGCGGCCGGGCTGCTGGCGCAGAAAGCGCACGAAAAAGGCTTGCGCCCGAAACCCTGGGTCAAGACGTCGCTCTCGCCGGGTTCGCGCGCCGTCGGCGCCTATCTCGAACGGTCAGGCTTGATGGCGCCGCTGGAGGCGTTGGGCTTTCACGTGACCGGTTACGGCTGCATGACCTGTTGCGGTGGGTCCGGAGCCTTGCCGGCGGATATTGCCGCGGACATCGAAGAGAACGGCCGGACCGTCGGCGCCTTATTATCCGGCAACCGGAACTTTGAGGGCCGCGTGCATCCGCAAGTGAAGCTGAACTATCTGGGGGCACCGCCGCTTGTCGTCGCCTACGCGCTGTTCGGTAATTTGCGGGAGGACATTACGACGGCGCGCCTCGGTGAGGGGGCTGACGGTATGCCGGTCTATCTCAAGGATATTTGGCCGAGCGCTGGCGAAATCGCCGAGGTGGTGCGCGCGCATGTAACCGCAGACCTGTTTGCAGAGGGCGCGTCAGAAAATGAAAGCAGTGCCTTGTGGGACGCGATCGATACCGGCGATGGGGGCGCGTATGAATGGGATGCGAATAATACCTACATCGTTAAACCGCCTTTTCTGGAGACGGCGGTCCGCCAGAAACCGATGGCGGATATCGAAGGCGCTGCCATTCTCGCGGTCCTCGGCGACAATGTGACGACCGACCACATATCTCCTGGCGCACGCATCCAGTCGGGCAGCGTTGCCGGCGAGTATCTTGTCGGACGAGGTGTCGCCGAAACCGAATTCAGTGGGTTCCTGCAGCGCCGCGCCAATCACGAAGTGATGATGCGCGGCAGTTTCAACAACCCGCATATACAGAATGAGATGACGCCGGACCGCCGCGGCGGCTGGACCCTGCACCAGCCGTCCGGTGCGGCCATGACGATCTTCGACGCCCATCTGCGTTATGTCGATGAAGGACGGCCCCTGATTGTCGTCGCCGGCAAGGAGTATGGCACCGGCTCGTCCCGTGACTGGGCTGCCCGCGGTCCGCATTTGCTGGGTGTCCGCGCCATCGTTGCGGAGGGCTTCGAGCGCATCCACCGCAGCAATCTGGTCGGTATGGGTGTGTTGCCATTGCAGCTGCCGGACGGTGTAACGCGCCTTACCCTCGGGCTCGACGGCACGGAAACGGTCGAGGTACGCGGCCTCGCCGGCGGTGTTCGTGTCCGGGGCGAAGCGATGATCCGCTTCACCAAGCCCGGCGGTCAGGTTACGGCAACGCCGGTGATATGCCGCCTCGATACGGCGCGCGAAATCGCCTGGTTCGAGTCCGGCGGCGTGATGCCCTATGTGCTGGATAACTTTTCAGCGGCAGGACATAACGGGTAACGCGAAGGGTGAAGGGGTGGAAGCCCAATCACCGAATGATGTCCAGAATGAAGGAAAGCAAGGTGCCCAAGGCGTATATCGTGTCCTGTTACCAGGAGATACGGGATCCGGAGAAACTCGCGGCCTATGGAAAATTGGCCGGGCCGGCCATGAAAGCAAAGGGGGCGCGGGTTCTGGCCCGCGGCGGCCGGGTAAAATCGCTGGAGGGCGGTTTCGAGGAGCGGACGGTGATCGCCGAGTTCGATAGTTTCGAAGACGCGCTCGCCGCGTGCAACAGCCCGGACTACCAGGCCGCAAAGGCGGCATTTGGCGACGGTGTCTTGCGCGACATGCGGATTGTCGAAGGTATCGATTAGCAGCGATCCGCCTGATCCTCAGCGAAAAATTTGGGAGCGAACATGGAATTCGAAACGCTGGTGCAGACGCGCCGCAGCGTGCGTGGCTACAAAAACGAACCGGTGCCGCGCGCGCTGATCGATGAAGTTCTCAGTGTCGCCAAAGGGGCGCCCTCCTCGATGAATACCCAGCCTTGGCATGTGCATGTCTTGACCGGCGCGCCGCTGGACGAGGTCCGTCGGCGCAACATGGAGGGGATGGCGTCGGGTGAAAAGCCGAAACGGGACATTCTCACCCATGGCGCCTATGAGGGAGAGCATCGCCGGCGGCAATTCGACATCGCCAAGAAGCTATTCTC
>CAJWOT010000296.1 GCA_913044215.1 uncultured Rhodospirillaceae bacterium
TATCCGACTGGATCATCTGGAACTTGCCGATCGGCGATCCTTTCACCATGCGCTCGTTGGCATAGCGGACCGCATCGTCAAAACAGGCGCGGGCAACTCCCAGCGCCTTGGCGGCCACGGTCACGCGGCCCGCCTGCAGCGCCTGCATGACAATCTTGAATCCTTCGCCCTCCTCCCCCAACCTGTTCTCGACCGGCACCTTGAAGTCGTCAAGGAACACCGCGTTGGTGCGCAACGCCTTGGACAGGCCGTGCATCTCGACTGGCCTGGCCTCAAAACCGGGATATTTTTTCGGCTCGACGATAAAGGCGGTAACACCGCGATGGCCCGAATCGGGATCAGTCTTCGCCAGCAAGACGCCGACATCGGTCTCGTTCGCCATCGACGCCCACATCTTGGACCCATTCAAAATGTAGTAATCGCCGTCGCGGACTGCGCGCGTATGCATATTGCCCAGCGCGTCGGAACCCCCGCCCGGCTCTGTCAGAGACATCATGCCAATGGTCTCGCCGGCCAGCAGTTTGGGCACGTATTTCACGACCTGCTCGACCGTACCCGCCGTGAAGATACAGTAGGGGCAAGTCGCGGCCTGCTGGTTGAAGCAGGCCGCAAAGCGCACATCGTTGCGTGCCAATTCCTCGCTTACGACCGCGGCAGCCAGATAGCCCATACCGCTGCCGCCGACCGACTCCGGGAAAAGATTGCCATAGAACCCGGCGGCGCCGGCCCGCAGCACCAAGTCGCGTGGAAATTCGCCCGCCGCCTCGATCGCGTCCATTTTCGGTACGACCTCAGTTTCCATGAAGCGGTTAACGCTGTCGCGGATCAGGCCGATTTCTTCGGGAAAGAGATCGTCCATCGTTGCCCCCTTAAGACGTCGTTACACGGCCTTGAACGCTCTCCAGCGCCTCGACCGCGCCGGCCACCAAATCCTGCATGATATCAGCAGCCGGCCGCACCTCGTTCAACAGACCGGCCGCCTGGCCGGCCGGGTTGCTGTGCACTTCCAGACGACCGGCAGCGCGCGCCGCAGCGTTGAAATCATCCATCAGTATCTTCTGGAAGGGCATCGGCAGCGGGTCGAGATCGGCTTCCGTCCAGGCCTCAACGACCTCGTTGCGGAACATGCGGGCAGTCTTGCCGGTATAGGTCCGACTGATCTCGAAGTCGCGCGACTCGCCATCGACAATCTGACGCTTGTGCGTATCGTGAATGGCGCACTCTTTCGATACCAGGAAGGCGGTGCCGACCCAGGCGCCGATGGCGCCGAGCGATAGGGCTGCCGCAACACCGCGCCCATCTGCGATGCCGCCGGCGGCGACGACCGGTCGCGGCGCCACGGCGTCGACGACCTGCGGGATCAGCGGAAAGTTCGCGATCTTGCCGGTGTGACCACCGGCCTCATAGCCTTGCGCCACAACGATATCGACGCCCGCCTCGACCTGGCGCTTGGCGTTGCGCGGAGAACCGACGAGGCCCATGACTGTCATGCTTTTTTCGCGCGCCATCGGTACGACCCAGGACGGGTCGCCCAGCCCCGCGGCGAACATCTGCACGTCTTCTTCCATGATCACATCGACCTGCTGTTGGATCATGTTCTTCTGGTTCGAACCCGGCGTCTCGCCGCGATCGCCCGACGTGTTCGCCACGACGAATTCATTGTCGAGCTCGACCTGTTCGAGCCCATGCTGCGTCATCAGATCTTCAACGAAGGCGACATGCTTGGGAAAATCCGCTTTCAGCTGCGCGCGCACTTCCGATCGGGTATTTCCCGCTCCACCCGCCACCTTGGCCGGCAGGATCAGATCGACGCCAATCGGCTTGTCGGTCAGCTTGCGGGTTTCTCGGATTTGGTTGCGCAATTCATCCGGTGTCAGACCCGACCCGCCAACGACCCCCATGCCGCCCGCGTCCGACACAGCGGCGACCAAAGCCGGCGGCGTCGCCAGCCCCCGCGACCCCATGCCGGCGAGCAGAATCGGATATTCGATATTGAGCATTTCGCACAGCGGCGTGCGAAAGACGGGGCCGGTCATGGGAGCGTCTCCTGCAGTTCGTACCTGATCACCCGATATCGTAGCCTTTCACGGCGGCTGGACAAACCGGCGTCGATCTTCGCAGGATGAGGTGGCGGCGCCCGGCAGAAGGTGGCCGCCGAAACGGGGAGACCAGCCATGCCGTATCGCGATCTGCGCGACTATATCGAGGAACTCGACCACCGCGACCTGCTGCAGACTGTCGACGCGCCGATGGACAAGGATACCGAGCTGGTGCCGCTGGTCCGTCTGCAGTTCCGCGGCCTGCCGGAACCACAGCGCAAAGCCTTCTGGTTCCGTAACGTGACCGACCCGCGCGGCACCGATTTCGAGGGGTCGTCGGTTATTCTCGGCGCGCTTGGCAGCTCCCGTGCGGTCTATGCTGCCGCCTGCGGGGTTGAAGAAGATGCTATCGCGCCGCATTGGGCCAAGGCGCATGGCAGCCATCAGCCTCCAACCGTGGTCGCGGCGGAGGACGCCCCGGTCAAGGCAAACGTGATCCGTGCGCCCGACCTAGGCGACGGCGCCGGCAAATTCCCGCACCTGATCTCGACCCCGGGATTCGACCCGGCGCCCTATATCACCGCCGGCGCCTGGGTGACGCGCGATCCGGAGAATGGCGACTACAATCTCGGCATCTATCGCGGGATGATCAAGGCGCCGGACCGCATCGGCTGCGCCACCGACGTGCCGACCCAGCACCTCGCCATCCAGTGGGACAAGGCGCGGCGCATGGGCAAACATCTGGAAGCGGCGATCATCATCGGCGGCCCGCCCTCCCTGCTGCTGGCGGCGGCGAGCAAGGTGCCATACGGCGTCGACGAATATGGCCTCGCCGGCGCACTGAACGGGGCGCCGATCCACGTGGTTCCGGCGGAGACCTTCGACTGCATGGTCCCTGCCCGGGCGGAGATCGTCATCGAGGGCATCATCCGCACCGATATCCTGGAACCGGAGGCGCCCTTCGGCGAGGCGAGCGGCTATCTCGGCCCGCGCAAGATGGAGAAGGTTTTCGAGGTCAAGGCGATCACCCACCGCGACCAGCCAATCTGTCAGGGCATCATCAGCGAATACCCGCCGAGCGAGAGCAGCGTGATCCGCAAGATCGCCTTTGACGCGATCTATCTGAACCACCTCAAGGGCGCCTGTAACATCCCATCGGTGACCAAGGTCGCCTGTCACGAAATGGCGAGCTGCAACATGATGTTCGTCATCCAGCTCGACAAACCGGCGATTGGCCAGCCCTGGCAAGCATTGCGGGCTGCGGCAGCCTTCGACGCCTCGCTCGGCAAGATCTTCGTCGCGGTCGACAGCGACGTCGATCCAGACTCAATGGATCAGGTCCTGTGGGCCCTGTCCTACAGCATGCAGCCGCACCGCGATGCGGAAATCATCCGCGGTAAGGTGCCCCGTCTGGACCCGTCGATTCCACCGTCGCCGGACGAGGTCTATCCCGACGGACAGGGCGCTTCGGCCCTGCTGATCAACGCCTGCCGTGAGCACCCCTACATGCCGGTGTCGCTGCCGCGGCAGGACTTCATGGAAGCTGCGCTGAAACGCTGGGACGAGCTCGGTCTGCCAAAACTCGTTCTGCAGGCGCCCTGGCACGGCTACCCGCTGACGCAATGGACCGCGGAGAACGCCGAGGAGGCCGAATTGGCCGTCACCGGCCGCTACTACGAAACCGGCGAAAAGCTCGCCGGACGTCGCGAAGACACGGAATAGACCATTAAACTGACAAGGAGCCGCAGATGCCCGAGACCTTCACCTTCGAGGTGAGCGACCATATCGCCACTCTGACCCTGAACCGCCCGGCGAAACTGAACGCCTTCACCAACGAAATGCTGGAAGCCCTCGTCGCCTCAATCGACGACTGCGAAGAGCGCGACGATGTGCGCGTCGTCATCCTGACCGGCACCGGCCGTGGCTTCTCGACCGGCGGCGATGTAAGCGCCATGGGCGATCAGGTGGACAACCGGCCGCATACGACCAAGGACCGCATCTATGGCGGCGTCCAGGCCTTCCCGAAGCGGTTGGCGCGGTTCGACAAGCCCATCATCGCAGCCGTGAACGGGCTCGCAGTCGGCGGCGGCATGGATCTGGCGCTGGCGTGCGACTTCCGCACCGCCGGACAGTCCGCGCGCTTTGCGGAGACCTACGCCAAAATCGGATTGGCGCCAGGTGGCGGCGGCGCCTATTTCCTGCCGCGATTGGTCGGCATGGGGCGGGCACTGGAATTGCTCTGGACCGCGGACTTCATAGACGCCGACACGGCCAAAGAAATCGGCTTGGTGAACCATGTTTTCCCGAACGAGACCTTAATGGAAGAAACCCGCAAGATCGCCACACGTATTGCCTCGATGCCCCCCCTCTCCATACGGCTGATCAAACGGGCTGCCTATCAGAGCGCGAGCAGCGACATGGCAACCGCGCTCGATCTGATCAGTTCGCATATTGCGGTCGCCCGCGCCGGCGCAGACCACCCGGAAGCGATCGCCGCCTTCAAGGAGAAACGACCGGGCAAGTTCGTCGGTTACTAGGCCAAAGGAGAAACGGCCATGACACAAGGAAAAGTCGCGATGATCAGCGGCGGCGGCAGCGGCATGGGTGCCGGTGCGGCGCGCCGGCTGGCGGCGGACGGTTATCACGTCGCGATCCTCTCCTCCTCCGGCAAGGGCGAAGCGTTGGCAACCGAGTTGGGCGGCGTCGGCGTCACCGGATCGAATCAGTCGAATGACGATCTGCAAAGGCTGGTCGACGCGGCGATGGACAAATGGGGCCGCATCGACGTGCTGGTGAACAGCGCCGGGCACGGCCCCCGCGCGCCCGTGCTCGAGCTGAGCGACGAAGACTGGCACCAAGGCATGGAGGTATACTTTCTGTGCGCGGTGCGACCGACAAGGCTGGTGACGCCGATCATGCAGCAGCAGAAATCCGGCGCGATCATCAATATTTCCACTTTCGCCGCGTTCGAGCCGGATCCGGTCTTCCCGACTTCCGGCGTCTTCCGGGCGGGCTTGGCCGCGTATGCCAAGCTGTTCTCGGACAAATACGCCGCCGACAATATTCGAATGAACAATGTGCTGCCGGGCTTCATCGACAGCCTGCCGGAAAAGGCCGAGTTCAA
>CAJWOT010000297.1 GCA_913044215.1 uncultured Rhodospirillaceae bacterium
CACCATGCCGGTCACGATCATGGTGCCTTCGACCCGCACGCCTGGCAGAGCCTGAAACTCGCCGTCACCTACGTGGACAACATCACCGCGGCGCTCGCCAAGGCTGACCCTGCAAACGCCGCAACCTTCTATGGCAACCGTGCCGCCTATGTGGCGGAAATCGAGGCACTCGACAGGGAAATCCGCGAAAACATGGCAAGGTTGCCGTCCAGCCGCCGAACCGTCGTTACCTCACATGACGCTTTCCAGTATTTCGGCCGCGACTACGGGCTCACCTTCCTGGCACCACAAGGGCTGAGCACCGAATCGGAGGCGTCGGCGCAGGATGTCGCCCGCCTGATCGTACAGATGCGCAAGGAGAAAATTTCGGCCGTTTTCATTGAGAACATCACCGACTCCCGCCTGCTCGAGCAGATCGCAAAAGAGACCGGTGCGTCCGTCGGCGGTACGCTCTACCCCGGTGCCCTGTCTGGACCGAATGGTCCGGCGCCGACCTATCTCGAGATGATGAAACACAATTACCGAACCTTGGTGGAGGCTCTTGGCGTTTCGTAGCTTGGCCCGCGATCTGATCGCATCGTTCGTTTGCGGCCTGCGCCGGGCCGCAAACGGTCCACGTTCGATATTGGCGGCTGCGATTATCACCTTGCTTTGCAGCATTGCACTGATGGTGCCGGCGAGGCTGGCGGAAGCGCACCCTCATGCCTGGATCGATGTCGCGGTCCGCGTCGCGTTCGACAAGGACGGCAATGCGGTCGGGTTGCATCAGGTCTGGCTGTTCGACGAGCTATACACCGCCTTCGCCATGGATGGTCTCGCCAAGAAAGGCGCGCAGCCGGCGCAAAAGGATATCGATGGCCTGATGCATCGGAATATGACGAACCTTGCTGACTTTTCCTATTTCACGCAGGTCAAGCACGATGGTGCGGCGGTCGCGCTCCGGAAAGTCACCGAAATGTCATCCAAACTCACCGGCGCACGGCTTTCGATGTCCTTCTACCTCCCATTCAAAACGGCCATCGATCCGCGCGAGAAGCCGCTGCAATACGCCGTTTACGATCCCACCTATTTTATCGAGGTGCTGCACGCGAAGGCGGACGACGCGATCCAACTCGCCGGCGCGCCTGCCAACTGCGCGCACGTTCTGATCGAACCGACGCCGTCCATGGAAGCTGTCTTGCTGGCGCAGTCTCTGGACCGCACCCAATCGGCCGGCGACGGACTTGGCGTCTTGTTCGCCCAAACCGTTGAAATACGCTGCCGATGAGGAGAGCTATACCGATTGCCGTATGCGTGGCCCTCGCGGCCGCGCTGTCGATGCCGTCTCTCGGGGCCTTGGCGGCAGGTGATGTCGCAAGCCCTACTGCACTGACAATGGCCAGCGCGACATCCGAACCCTCTTTGTTCACCAGAGCATTCTCCTGGATATTCGAACAGCAGCGGCACTTCCATCGTGAACTGACCGCTGGCCTTCGAAGGCTCACGGCCGGCGGTGGTCTGGAAGCCGCTTGGGGATTGATTCTTGCAAGCTTCGTTTACGGAATTTTCCATGCCGCCGGCCCGGGCCATGGCAAGGCCATATTGACGACCTATCTGCTGACGCACCGCGAACAGGTGCGCCGCGGCGTTTGGCTGGCCGCCGCCGCGGCAACCTGCCAAGGCATAACGGCCATCGCGATCGTCTACGGCCTGATCTGGATCGCCGGCTGGGTGCCTCGCGACGCCTCAGCGGCCGCGCTGTGGTCAGAACGCGCCAGCTACGTCCTAGTGGTTCTCGTCGGTGCGATGCTGATCATCCGCTCCGTCAGGAGTCTTTATGCGAGATACCAGTCGCGCACGACTCTCCAGTCACTTGAAAATGCGCCGCACGTTAGTGAACGTAATGGTCAGGGCGCCGAGGCCAACCATGATAACCATAGTCACCACCATCACGATGGCTGCTGCGGTCATTCGCATGCGCCCTCCGCCGCACAGCTACAGCAGGTGAGGGGCCTCAGGACCGCACTCGGACTGATCCTATCGATCGGACTCCGTCCTTGTAGCGGGGCTGTGCTTGTTTTGGTTTTTGCGTCGATAACCGGTATTGCCTGGGCCGGAATTGGGGCCGTTGCCGCCATGTCCGCAGGCACTGCCATTGCGGTCGCAAGCTTGGCGCTCCTCGCCGTAAATGCCCGGCGTTGGGCCAGTTCCATCGCGGGTGCCGGACAGGGCAGCCACGGCGTCGCCGCCGACATCGTCGCCTTTTTGGGCAGCGCCCTCGTTGCGGCGATCGGGGTTTCACTCGTCCTTGCTTCGTTTGCCCCATCCCATCCGCTTGGACTGGCGTAAACCACGCCGATTCAAGGGTAGGTCGGCCGCTCCTCGATCATCGAAGCCAGGCTTCAGTGTCGTCGCTTTGCGGCCAGGGCGCCGGGGAAATTTCCGTGCGTTGGTTCAGGCAGAGCAATAACCGCGTATGGCCGGTGCCGACAATCGGTGGCGACCGGTGCACGATCCCGTTGCCTGAACCCGCAGCGCTCCCTTTAAAAATCGCGACATCGTTGCGGTGCAACGTCTCGATCGGGCCATCGAACTCTTTCTGTTCACGCAAGGCCTGCTCGGCATACGGCGCGCGGATCCATTCGGTGGCAGGGCCGCGGTAGGTCGTCAGGAGCCGAGCCGCCACATTGTCGCGGTGGAACTTCCAGCAGGAGTCGTGGCTGATGCGCTCCAGCCGCACATCGACGAACTCACTCCGGGTGATGTCAGCGAAATGCGAGACGAGATCATGTATGTCGGCGATTAGCAGATCTCTCATATCGCCGGCCGGCATGCCGCATTCATCCAAGAGCGATTCCATCGCAACAGGCATGTCACTGGGCCGGAGGAGGACGCGGTGTTCCGGAAGGTTTGCGGGATCAACGTCCTCGAGCCAAGCCCGAAGCTGCGGCGGAAGGGCGCGGCGCCAGACGGCAAGTTCGGTGCCGTGTCTGTTGAAGACGGATAGCCCATCCGCCGAGTCGCATGTTTCAATGCCCATTTCCGGCAAGGCACCGGCCTCAATCGCCTGCGTTTGAACCATCGCCATATCAGAATGACTCCCGGATCATGGCTTCGAAGTCGTCCTCTGTCGCACTGCGCGGGTTGGTCACAGCGGATAGATCCTTCATCGCATAGGCGATCAGCTCGGGGATGTCTTGCTCTTTGACGCCCATCTCACCAAGGCCGGACGGCAACCCAATAGCGTCATTCATGGCCGATACCGCCTCAGCAAGATCCGCCCCAGGCGCTAACCCTATGGCCTGACGAAGACGTTCGTATTTTTCGCCACATTCGGGGGCGTTGAACCGGAGCACCGCGGGCAGAAAGACAGCGTTGAGGGTACCGTGATGCAGGTTGAGGCGCTCGATCCGTCCTGCCGCGTGGCTCATGGCGTGCACCGCGCCCAATCCTTTGATGAAGGACAGAGCGCCTTCCGTCGAGCACATCATCATCTGCCAGCGTGCCTCGCGATCGCCGCCATCCTTTACGGCGGCGGGCAGATGGCGCCACCCGCGCCATAATCCGTCCAGGGCCACACCGTCCGCTGGGGGATTTATGGTCGGGGTCAGAAAGGCCTCAATGCAATGGGTGATCGCGTCCATGCCGGTGGCCGCCGTCATCGCTGTCGGCAATCCCAAGGTGAGTTCCGGATCGCATATGGCCGCTTTCGGAACGAAGAGCGGGCTTGCGAAGGTTAGCTTCCGGCCATCCGCCATAATGATGACAAATCCGACGGAGACCTCGCTGCCCGTTCCGGACGTGGTCGGCACGGCGATCAAGGGCGCGACCGACTTGACGAGCTTGGCCCCGCCGGCGAGTGGATCGAACTGTGCCAGCGGGCCGCCGCTGCCCGCGAGCAGCGCGACTGCCTTGCCCAAATCCATCGAGGACCCGCCGCCGATGCAGAGCACGCCGTCGCATCCGTCCACGGTGTATTGGTCGAACGCTTTTAGGACTGCGGCTTCCGTTGGGTTGCCGGGCGTCCCGTCGAAGATCGATACCGGTACGTCGCCATCCAGCGTATCCGTGATCGTGTCGACCAGCCCTGCCGCCCGGACACCGGCATCCGTGGCAATGAAGGGTTTCGAAATTCCCGCGCGGCGCAGCGCGGACGGAATCCGCTGAATGGCGCCGAAGTCGAAATGCGTTGTCGTCAGATATGTCAGTGTAGCCATGTTTAACCCGAGTTTTTGAGGCGCTGCGCGTGCCACGCGACGTGATCGCGCATGAAGCTCGAAATGAAATAGTAGGAGTGGTCATATCCCGGCTGCATGCGGAGTTGCAGATCCACACCGGCGTCGTTGCAGGCCTCTTGAAGCCGCTCTGGCTGCAACTGTTCGCGCAGGAAATCGTCGGCATCGCCCTGATCGACCAGGATGTCGCCGGACCAGCCGCGGGCCCGCAGCAATGCGCAGGCGTCATAGTCGGACCAGCGCGTCCGGTCGTCGCCGAGATAGCGGCCCAGCGCCTTATGTCCCCAGGGGACCTCGGTGGGTGCGACGATCGGGGCAAAGGCCGAGACCGATCCGTAGGTGCCGGGATTTTTAAAAGCGATCGTTAATGCCCCGTGACCGCCCATGGAATGTCCAAAGATTCCTTGCCGGGCAAGGTCTGCAGTATCGACTTCTGCCGCGATCAGCTTTGGCAATTCTTCGACGATGTAGGCGTACATCCGGTAGTTCTTCGCCCAGGGCTGCTGCGTCGCATTGACGTAAAACCCTGCCCCCTTGCCGAAATCGTACTCGTCCGCGGCATCCGGGACGTCCTCCCCGCGCGGGCTCGTATCCGGGCAGACCACGATGACCCCGAATTCGGCCGCCCAGGCCTGAAATCCCGCTTTGGTCGAGACGTTCTCCCAATTGCAGGTGAGACCGGACAGGTAGGTCAGGACCGGGACGGGCCCCGCTTCCGCTTGCGGTGGGGTATAGACCGCGATTTCCATGCTGCAGCCCAACTCGCTGCTGTCGTGACCATAGACGGCCTGACGGCCGCCGAAGCACGCCCACTCTGACTTAATCTCCAATGGGAAAGTTCCCTACTGTTGAACGCGCATCATAGAGGCGCGGTAAGCGCCGTGTCGCCGCACGTTACAAATGCCGGCGACATGGGCGCAATCTTCCGATATTC
>CAJWOT010000298.1 GCA_913044215.1 uncultured Rhodospirillaceae bacterium
TGCGTTTCGGGAGTTTGCCGCGAGTTGGGTCGCAAACGGGGTGCAAATCGTCGGCGGTTTCTGCGGTCTCTCGCCGGCGCATATTGCCGCACTTGCCCCGTTAAAGTCGTTGCGGGTGGGAAACCTGTCCTAACCCGTCGATGCGCAGGCGATAGCGCCCAATACGCCGATCACCGTGATAACGGCGCCGCCGACCTTGGCAGTCATGGTGTCACCACGCATGCCGACGATCAGCGCGACCACGCCGATCGCGATGACGCCCAAGGAAACCAGCAAGCATACGGTGCCGCTCATGTCTCTTGAATCCCGCGTAATCGCTCGCCGCGCCGCCGCAGCAGTTCGACTGTGACCAGCAAGGCGATCGAAACGATAACCAAGATGGTTGCCACAGCCAGGATGGTTGGACTGATTTGCTCCCGTATGCCGGAGAACATCTGCCATGGGATCGTGCGTTGCTTGAAGCTGCCAACGAACAGCACGACCACGACTTCATCGAATGAGGTGATGAATGCGAAGAGGGCGCCGGAGATAACGCCCGGTAGGATGAGTGGCACGATCACCTTGAAGAACGTCGTGGTTGGCGAGGCGCCAAGGCTCGCCGCCGCGCGGATCAGACTGTTGTCGAAACCGACTAGGGTCGCGGTCACCGTGATGACCACGAAGGGTGTGCCGAGCGCCGCGTGCGCCAGGATGACGCCGATATGGGTGCCTTGCAGCCCTACCCGCGAATAGAAGAAAAACATGCCAGCGGCGGAGATGATCAGCGGGACGATCATCGGAGAGATCAGGATGCTCATCACCAGCGTCTTCGCCGGCATGGTCGGGCGCGACAGGCCGAGCGCCGCCAAGGTGCCCAGCGTCGTGGACAACAGGGTCGCAAAGAAGGCGATGATGACGCTGTTCTGCACCGCGCCCTGCCAATTCAGGTTGGTGAAGAAATCCTCATACCATTTCAGCGAATAGCCCGCCGGGTCGAGCGCCAGCATTTCCTTGGTGAAGGTGAAGAACGGCACCGCATTGAAGGAAAGCGGGATGACGACGACCAAGGGAAAGATCAGGAAAAAGAAAATCAGCCCGCAGAGCAGACGGAAGCCGTAATGCCATAGCCGCTCGGGCAATGAGAGATAGGGCGGTAGTTTTCCCATATCGTCCGCTTAACCCAGCTTCATGTTGTCGATGCCCACGATCTTGTCGTACAGCAGATAAAGCGCGACGACGATGCCAAGCAGGATGACGCCCAGCGCCGCGGCCAAACCCCAATTCAGCGACGACGAGATATGGTGGGCGATCCGGTTCGAAATAAAGGTGCCGGTCGTTCCGCCGACCAGTTCCGGCGTGATGTAGTATCCGATCGCAAGGATGAAGACGAGGATCGCGCCGGCGCCGATGCCCGGAATCGTGCCCGGGAAATAGACCTTCCAAAAGGCCGCCCAGGGATGGGCGCCGAGCGATACCGCGGCCCGCACGTAACTCTTCGGGATCGTCTTCATCACGCTGAACAGGGGCAGCACCATGAAGGGCAGCAGAATATGCGTCATGGCGACGATGGCGCCGAATTCATTATGAATCATCTGCGGCCTGTTGTCGGTGCCGACAAGCCCAACGAAGACTAATAACTCATTGATGACGCCCTGCTGCTGCAACAGCGCGATCCACGCTGTCGTCCGAACGAGCAACGATGTCCAGAAGGGCAGCAACACGAATATAAGCAGCAGGTTCGATGACTTCGTCGGCAGGATCGCCATCAGATAGGCGATCGGGAATCCGAGAATCAGTGTCAACGCTGTGATGATGAGGCTAAGCCTTAAGGTGCGCCAAAACAGGTCGATATAGATCCGTTTTTCGTCGCCGAGCCGGACGATATCGCCGTTCAATTCCTGCTTCGCGTCGACCGCTGCGAGGAAATAACCGGCGGTATATTTCGGAATGAACTGCTTGATGACCTTCCAGGTCTCGACCTTGCCCCACCGTTTATGCGCCTTGATGAGGGCGGGCTTGTATGGGCCTTCCTTCATGCGTTTCGTCTTGCGGGCGGACGACCGGAACAGGCTCGACATACCCGGCGCCTCGTAGTTCAGGCGTTGCCCGACCCGGGTGATGGTGCGCGCTTTCCTGCCCTCCTTGATGTCCGCCACCATCGCGGCGAAGACCGCTTCAGAAGGGAGTTCATTCGTCGTCGAATCCCAATCGGCCAGCAGCTTGGTGCTACGCGGCAGGATGTCGGTGACGATGGAGTTCTCGACCGAACGGAACAACATGTCGCCGATCGGGATAAAAAACGTGAACAGAATAAAGAGAAAGAGGGGGCCGACGAGCATCAGCGCTCGCAATTTTTGTCGACGTTGCGCACGGGCAAGACTTACCCGCAGCGGCGTGCCGTCCGCGGTGTAAATTTCGCCTGATTGTGCGTCAGCCATGGCCCCACCCGGTTGTAGCGTTCCCGGGGCGGCGGCGATGCCACCCCGGAACCGTTACCGTTCTACTTCTTGGCAAGCCAAGCTTCGAAACGCTCCGTGAAGTCGTCCTGGTTATCGGCCCAGAATTCGTAGTTGAAGAGCAGCGTGTTCTTGGCATTATTCGGGTCGGTTGGCATATGCGGCTTCATGTCGATGCCGAGTTTGGCATGCTTGCTGACCATCGGCGCGGAGGATTTGCGCGCCGGCCCGTAAGAGATGAACTTCGCCTGGTCGGCCAGGCGCTGCGTGTCCGTCGCGTAACGCACGAACTTCTTCACCGCTTCCAGGTTCTTTGTACCCTTCGGGATGATCCAGCCGTCCAGGTCGAAGACCTGCCAGTCCCACAGCATGGCGACGGGCTGCTTCTCTTCCTCGATCAGCGAGAACAGGCGGCCGTTATAGGTCGAGCCCATGACGACTTCGCCATCGGCCAGCAATTGCGGGGTCTGTGCGCCCTTGGTCCACCAGATCACCTGATCCTTGATAGTGCCCAGTTTCTTGAGCGCGCGGTCGACGCCGCCGTCCGAGCCCATGACGTCATAGATTTTGTCCGGCGCCACGCCGTCGCACAGCAGGGCCCATTCAAAATTGTTGATCGGCTTCTTTTCGAGCGACCGCTTGCCCGGGATTTTTTTCAGGTCGAAGACATCGCAGACGCTGGTCGGCTTGCTTTTCACCTTGTCGGTGCGGTAGCCGAAGGTCGTCGAATAGACGATCTGCGGGATGAAGCATTCGGAGACGAGCAGGTCGCCGAAATCTTTCGAGGCCGGTGTGCCGTCCGGCGCCGGGGCTAAATCCTTGTCAGCATCGATCGGCAGCGCGAGGCCTTCGTCGCACAGCCGCATCGCGTCTGAGGCAACCGCATCGACCAGATCCCAGGTCACTTTGCCGACCTCGTTCATGGCGCGCAGTTTGGCGACCGCTTCCGGCGCGGAATCGTCATTGATGATCTTTATGCCGGGGTTCGCCTTCATATAAGGGGCGTGGTAGGCGTTTTGCTGGCTGGCGGAATAGGCGCCGCCCCAGGACACCACCACCAACTCGGTTTCCGCCGCCGCCGATCCGGCGACCGCGAATGATGCCGCGCCAATCACGGCCACAGCGAGGTTCCGGGTTAATTTCATGCTTTCCTCCTTGATATTACTCTCTTGTTTCACACTCACGTTAGTCCGCGCCTAATCCGTTGCTGGTAGATCAAGAGCGCGGCAGTCCTCTAATTTCCAGCCGATCTGGACCGCATTACCGGGCTGAAGCTCGGACCGTTCTGTCGCATTGGGCACTTTGACGATGAAATCGTCGCGGCCGCAGACGGACATCCGGGTCCGGATATGGTCGCCAAGGTAAATTAATTCCTCGACCGTCCCTAAAACTGTCGTGTCGCATTCGCTTTCATTCGGGTTCAGCAGGACGCGCTCGGGCCGAAGCGATAGCATTGTGGGGCTGTTCACGCCGTTGATTTTGACGGGTAGGGCCTTTACCTGTTCGCCGGAATCGAGCGTGACGCCGCAGGCGTTCACATTCACTTCGGTAACTTTGCCGGTTAGCTTGTTGTTTTCGCCGATGAACTGGGCGACGAAAGAATTGTCGGGCCGTTCGTAAAGGTCCGACGGTGGGGCAAGTTGCTGAATGATCCCGTCATTGAACACCGCAATGCGGTTCGACATCGTCAGTGCTTCGGACTGGTCGTGCGTCACATAGACGACGGTGATACCAAGCCTCTCGTGAATGTGCTTGATTTCGTATTGCATCTGCTCGCGCAACTGTTTGTCGAGTGCACCAAGCGGTTCGTCCATCAGTACTAGCTTCGGGTCGAACACTAACGCGCGGGCCACCGCGACACGCTGCTGCTGGCCGCCCGATAGCTGTCCCGGCCGCCTGCCGCCGAACGTCCCGAGTTGTACCATGTCGAGCGCACGGTTGACGCGTTCCTCGACTTTAGCGGCGCCCATCTTCCGAACCTTGAGCGGAAAGGCGAGGTTTTCCGCCACTGTCATGTGTGGGAATAGCGCGTAGTTCTGGAACACCATGCCGATGTCGCGCTTGTGCGGCGGTACGTTGTTGATCGGCACGCCGTCCAGGTAGATATGGCCATGCGTTGCGGTTTCGAACCCGGCGAGCATCATCAGGCAAGTCGTCTTGCCCGATCCGGACGGGCCCAACATCGTCAGGAATTCGCCGTCTGCTATGGAAAGATTTAGATTCTTTACGACCAGCGAAATGCCGTCGTAACTTTTCTGCACTTCTGCAAAGCGCACGAGCGCTTCGCTTGGTCCGGCCGAGTCGCTGCTTGCGCCGGCCTGACGGGCGTTTTCCGCCACAATACCCCCTGTTCACTCGAGATTTTATGTTATTGCCAAGCGGTTTTCTTTTCGCACCGCTTGAGGGGATCACATAAACATCATCCGGGAACCTATTCAAGGGTGGCCGGGATCAGTTGTCAGGAATGATCTCGTTTGCGATGCTTTATTGTGTTTTGCGACGTTCGGGTTTTTGCCCAACTATGCCGGCCTGCCAACGATCATCTCTTCCGGCCCGTAGGGAAAGCCCGTTATGTTTTCCGCGCCGTCCTTGGTGACGATGAGGATGTCGTGTTCGCGATAGCCGCCGGCGCCGGGTTCGCCTTCGGGAATCATGATCATCGGTTCCATGGACACGACCATGCCGGGTTCCAGAACCGTGTC
>CAJWOT010000299.1 GCA_913044215.1 uncultured Rhodospirillaceae bacterium
ACCGATCCTCGATCACTGGATGGAGCGGATCGAGCGGGCGGGGCCGGCGCATCCCATCCCAGCCTTCTCCATATGTACATTCACGCCTTGGAGATATCGCCCTTTCCGCAGCCTGCGCCTCGCGGTCGAGCGCGATGACGGGCTCAACTACACGGGTCCTGGGCCTGGATGCATCCGCCGCGCCACGCGCTCGGCGCGCTGCTGGCGGAGCAGGGGCAGTTCCGCGACGCCGAATCCGTATTTCGCGCCGATCTCGGTTTCGACCAAGGTCTCCCGCGCTGCTGCCAGCACCCGAACACTGTCTGGGCGCTGCAAGGGCTTGCCGAATGCCTCGCGCAGACCACGGGGTAGCTGAAGAGCCGGCAATTACAGCAGAGTCTGTATTTCGCCAAGCCACGTGCCGATGTCGTCATCGACAGTGCTTGCTTCTGCCGGACGTTACCCGCGCGGCGGTAGGGCCGGGCCGATCGCCCGGTGCCTCTAAAATATAGAGAACACAATACTTATCTCTAACCGTAATTTAGATTCGCTGGCATAATATTTTTCTCTGATCACAATTAATTATTATGTTCCCTTAATAGAAGCGGCACCGCTATTGCCGCTTGGGCGGAGGTTCGCTGACGTCGTCCGGCAAGCCGCCGTCATAGACCGCTTCGCCCTTCGGGATCTCGGTCCAGTCCTGATGCGACCGGACATAGATGTAGCGGAAATCGTGCTTGTCGCGATCGATGATGGACGGGTCGTCCAAGGTGCCCGCGTCGATCGCCTGGGCCGTGGCGCGGCGTTCCTGGGTGAAGCCGATATTCGTGCCGCACCGTGCGCAGAACTGCAGGTCGAGCCAGCGCCCGGAATCGTTGAATGTGCGGTAGGTGGTGAGCAAACCGGCGGTCAAGGCGAAGCTCGACTGTTCCCATTTTGGGATCATCGCGAAGGCGGAACCGGTGCGGCGTTGACACCACTCGCAATGGCAGACGACGACAATGTCCGGGTCGCCGGTGACCGTGTACCGGATGTCGCCGCAGACGCAGCCGCCTGCATGGATCGTTTCACCCATCGATTTCACCCCCTCCTTGAGGATCGCCCGCCCCAATGTTTCAGCCCAGACCACGACGATCAAGGATTGCCGCGAGGGTGGCCGACCGGGTGGCCGCCCTCTAGCATGCCGCGACTGGACCGATTTTTCTCTCAATGGAAGGACTTGCCATGTTCAACCACGTGATGTTGGGCGCGAACGACATCGACGTCTCGAAACGCTTCTACGATGCCCTTTTAGGGGTTCTCGGCATTGCGCCCGGCGTCAAGGATTCCGAAGTGCGCTGCAGCTATCGCGGCAGAGGCGGCGTGTTCATGATCAAGATTCCGATCGACGGCGCGCCCGCTAGCAACGGCAACGGCAGCACCGTCGGTTTCGCCGCCCGGGATACCGACACCGTGGATGCCTGGCACGCCGCCGGTGTCGCCAATGGCGGCACGACCTGCGAAGACCCGCCCGGTCTGCGGCCGAGCGGCGTCTATCTCGCCTACCTCCGCGACCCCGCAGGCAACAAGCTCTGTGCCGCCCACCGACCGCGTTGACCGATCTGCCCTATTACGCGAGACATACATTCCGGAGACGCAATACCTAATCTTGAGTCTGAATTAAGTATTATGTCCCCGGAATAGAAAGATTGTGTCCCCGCAACGAGGGGGCTGCATCGACAAGGCGGCAACAGTGCCGCAAGATGTGTCAACGAACCCACCGGTGAGGAGAGGGTGATGGATGGTGCTGTGTCCGGCCGCGAGGGGGATCGCGCCCCGGAAAAAGTCGATGTGCTTGTCGTCGGGGCGGGGCTGGCCGGTCTCTATATCCTGTATTGCCTGCGCCAGCGCGGGCTGAGCGCCCGGGCCTACGAGGCCGGCAGCGACGTCGGCGGGACCTGGTACTGGAACCGCTATCCGGGAGCGCGCGTCGATGTCGAGAGCATGCAGTACTGCTATCACTTCTCCGACGAACTGACCGCAAGCTGGAACTGGACGGAGCGGTTCGCGTCGCAGCCCGAACTGCTGCGCTATATTAACCATGTCGCGGACCGCTTCGACCTCCGCCGGGATATCACGTTCGAGACGCGCGTGACGTCGGCCTTGTTTGACCGCCGAACCAATTTGTGGACGCTGGAGACCGACCGGGGCGACGTGGCGCAGGCGCCCTATTGCATCATGGCGACCGGCAGCCTGTCGACGCCGTACCGGCCGCCCTTTCCCGGCCTTGAGGACTTCCGGGGCGACAGCTACCACACCGCAATGTGGCCGCACGACGCGGTCGATTTCACAGGCAAGCGGGTGGGCATCGTGGGGACGGGGTCGACCGGAATCCAGGCCATCCCCGTGGTCGCCGCTCAGGCGAAACATCTCACGGTGTTTCAGCGCACGCCGAACTATACGACGCCGGCATGCAACCGCCCGCTTGCGCGGGACGAGCAGCGCGCCTTTAACGAACATCACGCGCAGTGGCGCGACGAGG
This sequence comes from uncultured Rhodospirillaceae bacterium, assembly GCA_913044215.1. Classification (GTDB taxonomy): domain Bacteria; phylum Pseudomonadota; class Alphaproteobacteria; order UBA8366. The sequence goes on from CAJWOT010000299.1 coordinate 2,501, forward strand.
TTCGGCACAGCTTCGCTGCCATCACGGGGTTTCCGCTGCCGACGAAATTCCCGGACGAGGACACGCAGGAGGAACGCCAGGCCCTGCTGGAGCGGCGCTGGGCGGAGGGCGGTATGCCGCCGGCCTTGCTGGCGATCTATAAGGGCATCGGTGTCGACGAGACCGCCAACGCCGTCGTGGCCGACTTCGTGCGCGGGAAAATCCGCGAAATCGTCGAAGACCCGGCCGTCGCGGCGCGGCTTTGTCCGCCGGCCGATTTGCCGATTGGGTCGAAGCGGCCGCCGATCGACACCGACTATTACGCCACCTATAACCGGGATAACGTCACGCTGGTCGATGTGAAGCGCGCACCCATCGAACGGATCACGGCCAGCGGCCTTAAAACCGGCGAGGCGGATTACGATCTCGACGCGATCATCTTTGCGACCGGTTTCGACGCCATGACCGGAACCCTGTTGGCTATAGACATCCGCACGGCTGACGGTATGACCTTGAAGGAGGCCTGGGCGGACGGTCCGTCGACCTATCTCGGGCTCATGGTCAGCGGTCTTCCCAACCTATTTATGATCAACGGTCCCGGCAGCCCGTCGGTGAAGGCAAACATGATCGTCGCCTTGGAACAGCACACCGACTGGATCATGGCGTTGCTGGACCATCTCGCAGCAGCCGGCTTCGATCGGATCGAAGCGGATAGACTGGCGCAGGAAGACTGGGTGGATCATGTCCGGGAGGTCGCCGAGGCGACGCTGATGCCGAAGGCCGACTCGTGGTATGTCGGCGCCAACGTGCCGGGCAAGAAACGCGTCTACATGCCTTATTTCGGCGGTTTCGACAGGTATTGCAGCCTCTGCGAGGCGATCGCCGCGGACGGCTACCGCGGGTTTACCCTCTCCCTTCACGGCGGTGCGCAACCGGAACCGCAGCGCGATGCGGACCCGCATGAGGCCAGCGCGGTTTCTTGAATGAGTAGGTCCATTACGGGGACAAAATACTAAATTTTCTGCAGAGATAAGTATTATGTCCCGTTAATTGGGACGGCGGTTAAGCGGACGCTATCCTTAATTCTGTCTTGCCAACCGCTGGTGCCGCTCGCTTTCGCCGCGCGGTAGCGGACGCGGCGGCAGCCGGGTGGTGGAGCCGTGCGCGGCCATCCAGTTTCGCATGTCGTAGTTGATAAAGCGCGGCGGTTCCACGAATTCATGGCTGAACCGCTTGCCCTCGAACCGGTACCGGATATAGCCGACCCGCCGCGTCAAGCGGGGGCCGCTGCCCGTCGCCCGCGTGTCGATGAAAGAGGTCGGCGGCGCCCAAATGAGACGTGTGGTTCCGTGCCGCATGCTTCGGTAGCAATGGCGATGGCCGCTCGCCACCAGTTTCACACGGTATTTTTCACACAGGGACAGCAGGCGTTTCCGGCTGCGCGGCCAGAGGCGGCTCAGCGCGTGTCCGGTTTCGTCGCGGTTTTGCAGGAAAAGCGGCTTGTGGATCAGCAGGGCGACTGACCGGTCGTCCGCCGACGCAAGCGCATCCTGCAGCATCGCCATCTGCGCCTTCTCCGCGGCAAGGCCGCTCTCCAGGAGCTGGGCGTTGAGACCGATGAAGCGCCAGCCGCCCAGATCCTCAACCCAGAAATCAGGCCCGAATTGGCGCCGGTAGCGCGTGCGCCGCGCTGCGGTGATCGGTCCTTTCAACCGCCGATCCGGCGGCGTATCGCCGATATCGTGATTGCCCGGAATGGCCCGCCACGGCACCGGCAGCCGCGCCATCTGTTCGCGCGTATAGGCGAGGTCGTCCGGCGTCTTCGCGCCGTTGAAACACATGTCGCCCGTGACGAAGATGAAGTCCGGGCGCTCCTCGTGCATGCAGTCGAGGAATGCGTCCCAATTGTCCTGAAAGTAGGCCCATTTGCGGCTGAGATGGGTATCCGACACTTGGACGATAGTGAGGGCTGACATTTGCATGTCCCGTCAAGAGTGGCGAAACGCGTCCGGGGGCGCAGCTATACGGGATTTCTCCCCTTTTAGAAAGCCGCGCTCCTCTCTACGCCCATTGTCTGTCTTTGGTAAAGATGACCGAGATGGCCAGAATCATGTCGACGGTTTCGTCGTCAGCCGCCAAGGGCAGGTAGAGCCTCTCGATTTCACTGTATTTCTTTTCGAACTGGATGAGGGATTTCCCGCGGCGCCAGCTTGGCCGCAGGGTTTCCACGACTTGTGTCAGATGCTGGTTTGCGGATGACAGCCTATCGCCGTTCAGCCGGTCTGTCACCCATCCGCCCTGTGGTGATTTTCCGGCGAATTCCTTTATCTTTGTGCTGACCAGCCGACGCCAGAAGCGCATGGGATCGCGGTGGACGTCGATTAGTCAGCTGTTCGGCAGAAGGAACGGGACGTCTGTCGGATCAAAGTGACGGCGGCCCGGCAGACGACCGTCCGGCGACATCGACAGCCAATACTCGAACAATGTTCGCACGGAGTCGTTTGCGTCGTTCGGAATCGAGACGTCGCCGATCCGACCGCCGGTGTCGGCTACGAGCGACAAGCTTGCGCGGTGCATGAGGTCACCGCTGCCTCCGATCCCTTCACTGTTAAACAACATTTCTCTCCCTATCTTCCCTTTTC
>CAJWOT010000300.1 GCA_913044215.1 uncultured Rhodospirillaceae bacterium
GTCCGCTCCGCGAGAATGGCCAGATCCCGCGCCGTCGTAACATGGTCCGGGTCTGGCCAACCGCTGGCATTGCGAAAAGTGGAATTCGCCATCCCGATCGCCCGCGCTTTCTCGGTCATCAAATCTCCGAACACGGCCTCGCTGCCGCCGATCCCTTCCGCTACGACAATCGTCGCATCGTTACCCGATTGCACCACGATTCCGCGGATTAGATCCTCGACCGAAACACGATCCCCCACCTTGACGAACATTTTCGAGCCGCCCTTGCGCCATGCTTTTTCGCTGACCCGGAACGTGTCTTCCAAGGAAAGGCTGCCGTTCTTGAGACGCTCGAACAACAGATAGGCCGTCATCATTTTCGTCATCGATGCCGGGAACATGATGCTGTCCGCGTCCTTGTGATAGAGCACTGCGCCGGTATCGAACTCGATGACGATCGCCTGCTTCGCATCGGTCTCGATGGCATCTGCGCCACCCGTTGATACGAACAGCGCCAAGATGGCAGTAAATACGCTTGCGAGAACGCCGATCGGCTTCATGGGCCCTCCTAAAACTCTTCTATGATACGCGTATGATGCGGAACGAAGGATTCCGCGTACTCATTGTCCGGTTTTCCTCATTCGACCACGATACGGGCATCCTTCATACCGGCGTCGATGACGGATTCGAGCAGGCTGTCCGCCTTGGCGACGTCCGTCAGGGGACCGAGCCTGACGCGGAAGAACGGCCGTTCGAAGGTACGGACCTGATAGATTTTCGCCGGCCCGATCAAAGACAGTCTGGCCCGCATCTTGTTTGCATTGTCGTACTGGCTGAAGGCACCGACCTGCACATAGAGTTGCGGTTTCGCGCCGATCGGCACCACCTTCACCGTCTCGTCGAGGACCGGCACGCCAGACGGCCGTCGGACATCCCGCTCCGGCGCCGACTCGACAGCGACGACCTTATGATTGTTGGTCGGCGGTGGTGCGGCGTTTGCACCTGGCGGCGGTTTAAGCGACTGACTGGTCACGACACCCCGCGGTGCAGCGGTGGGGGGCGGTTTGTCGGACTTGATGGGTTTGACGAACTGGCCATACGCCGCCGCCATCTGGCGGCTTTCGCGCTCCAGCAATTCGACCCTTACCGTGGTCGTGCCGGCACGTTGGAAGCCGAGCAGCTGCGCGCCACGTCGCGACATGTCGATGATCCTGCCACGTGCAAACGGACCGCGGTCGTTGACACGGACCTTCAGCGAGCGGCCATTGTCCAAATTCGTGACCCTGACGACGCTCGGCAGGGGCAAGGTTCGGTGCGCGGCGCTGATCTCGTTCATGTCGAAGATTTCGCCATTGGCGGTCTGTTTGCCGTGAAACTGAGGCCCATACCAGGACGCGATTCCGGTTTCGCTATAGCCGTAATCGACCTTCGGATAGTACCAGATACCATTGATTTTGTAGGGGTCGCCGATCTTGTACCGGCCCGGCGTCGGGTCTTTCTGCTTCGTCGCTTCGGTCGATCCGGAAATCCGTTTTGCGGACGAGACGACGAATTGGGTTTCGGCGCAACCGGTGACAAGCAATGCCAAACCTATCGCGGTGAGCCAGGCCCATCGATGAGTCACAGCAGTGCCCCCTCTATTTGGTGTCGAGCCCGCCCCAAACCACTGAATATTGATATATTACTGTCCGGCAATTTGATCGGCAAGCCGTCCGACCGCCATCGCGAAATAGTGACTGCGGTTCCAGCGCATGATGACGCGGTAATTGTTGTAGACCAGATAGGCCGGTCCACCCGCGCCTGCCGGCATTATGACCGAGGCGTCCAGGTCGCTGTTCGGCAATGGCGATCCGTTGGCCCGGGTAACGTCTTCGGCGGCCCAACCGGAAACCGTCTTGCGGACCTTCAAATCGGCGCGCTTGGGATCAAATCCCTCCGGTACGTTGACGCGACGGCCCCACCGTTCGCTAGCGCGCCAGCCATAGCGTGACAGGTAATTCGCGGCCGAGGCGAACACATCGGCCCGCGTTTTCCAGATATCCTTGCGGCCATCCTTGTCGTAATCGACCGCGTAACCGACGAAGCTGGACGGCATGAATTGCGGCTGTCCCATAGCGCCTGCCCACGAGCCGACCATGACATCGGCTTTGATATGTCCGCCATCGATGATCTTCAGCGCCAAGTGGAGTTCCCGGCGAAAGAATTTACTGCGGCGTCCGTCATAGGCGAGGGTCGCCAATGCGTCGATCACCTTGAAACCGCCGGTGACGCGGCCGAAATCCGTTTCGATTCCCCAGAACGCCACGAGAAATTGCGGCGGCACGCCAAATTTTTTGCTGACCTCGGTCAGCAGCGCCTTGTTCTCCGCGAATTTCTTTCGGCCTTTTTCGACGCGAGACCGCGGTACGACGCGGTTCATATATTGCTCGAACGTCAGCGTGAATTCCGGTTGCTTGCGATCGAGCTCGATAACCCGCGGGATCGGCTTGATTCCATTCAATGCGGCATCCAGCGTGGCGTCAGAAATGCCCTTGCCCGCAGCCTCGGCACGCAGCTCCTTCAACCAGGCCTGAAAATCGGCCTCCGCCGGTGCCGCAACCGTCAGTGCCAAGAGCGTTGCGCCCAGCCAAGCCCCAATCGATTTCATTCCGTCCTCCGCATTACCTGAGCGGTTTCTGCCATATGGTTCTATGGCCCGCAATAATATCCGGTATGCCCCGCCTTCCCTCACGAAAGATCATGCTGCACTGACAATTCCGGCAGATTTATGGCGGCCTTAGCCGACTCGCCGTAGTTCGCGATGCAAAATGTAAAGACCGCTGCCGACAACCAGAATAGCGCCAACATACATTTGCGGCTCAGGAATATCCCCCCAAACTACTAAGCCAATCACGACGGCCCAGATCAGCGTGGCGTATTTGTACGGCGTGACAACGGAGGCTTCCGCTAAACGAAGTGCTTCCACAAGCAGGAAATAGGCCCCGCCGAGCACGAGCCCGTTGATCGCGAACATTCCGTATTGCGCGGCTGAAATCGGTTCCCAGGCGAAGGGTGCCGTGGCGAAACCGACAGCCATCACGGCACAAGTCGAATAGAAAAGAATACCCGCCGTCGTTTCCGTACCGTGCATATGACGGGTTGCGATGTCGCGAATGGCGCCGCACAGGGCGACACCGAGCGGCAGCAACGCGACCCATTGCAGCGCCGCGGTACCGGAGGGTCGCACCATAACGATGACGCCCGCGAACCCTACGAGCACGGCCGCCCACCGGCGCCATCCGACCTGTTCGCGCAGCAGCAAAGGGGCCAATGCCGTGACGAACAAGGGACCGGCAAAGGTGATCGCGATCGCATCGGCCAGCGGCATCACGCTCAGCGCGCCGACGAACAGAAAGGATGACAGGCAGACCAGGACGGCCCGCAGGGCCTGGCCCCGATGATTCGTAACTTTCAATGCAGCCAGGCCACCGGCATGCCAGACCAAAAATGCGATGGGCGGAAGCATGAAGACCGCGCGCATGGCGAGCAGTTCCCCGGTCGGGAAGTCCGCCGTCATCGACTTCTGGATCGCGTCATTGATCGTCAGCAGCAGGCCGCCCGCCAGCATACAGGCGATCCCCTTACCGGGCGCAGACTCGGCCATCTATGGGGCTCCTGTTGTTGGCGACGGATCGACCATGGTAACAACGCCCCGAGATATTCCCAGCACGAGCTTTCAAGGAGCGCCAAACATGTCCCAGCAGCACTGGACCGTCTACCTGTCCGGCGAGATTCACACCGATTGGCGCGAAGAAATCAGCGCCGGTGCCGAGGCGGCAAACCTCCCGGTTTCATTCGTGTCCCCAGTCACCGATCATGCATCAAGCGATGATTGCGGCGTGGATATCCTCGGTGCTGAAGAATCGTCCTTCTGGCACGATCACAAAGGGGCGAAGGTCAACGCGATTCGCACGCGCACCCAGATATCCCGTGCCGATCTTGCCGTCATCCGGTTTGGTGAAAAGTATCGCCAATGGAATGCGGCCTTTGATGCCGGTTACGCCTCGGCACTGGGCAAACCGATCATTACCTTGCACGATCCCGGCCTGACCCACGCGTTGAAGGAAGTCGACGGCGCGGCACTGGCCGTTGCGGAAACGCCGGCACAGGTCGTTCGTCTGCTGACCTACGTTATAGAAGGCCAGCTCTAGCGCTCGAAAGCGTCGCGCCAGCGGCGCAGAGTTTCTGATGAACCGTCACGGGCCGTCAGTTGGCGGAGCAGAACGGTTACGGCTGCGCGCGCCTCGGGCGCCTCGGCTGCAACCGTTTCGGGGGCGGCGCCGTCGCGGATCGCATCCGCGACAGACTGTTTGAGACGGACGAGCTCCGGGTCGGCGAAGATGCCGTAGAGCACCCGAAACGCGCCATAGGTCGCTTCGTCGAAAGGGCTTTCCCGCGTTGGTCGCGGGGGATCGAACGACAGGCAAACCGTGTAGCCCGAAGGTGGCGCGGGATTCGGCGATGGATCGAGCGCGACGTTTCGCCCGAAGCTTTCGATACGGCCGAGACGCGACATCACCACATAGTCGGCACCAACCGCGGCGATCGCCTCGGACAGTACGCGATCCTCGTTTTCCATCGGCTTGCCTTCCCGGGCGCGCAGCAGCTCGCAAAGACCCTCGTCGGCTGTCCGGAGGCAAAAATCGGCGTGTCCGTCGCCGCGGCCGAGGTCGAACAACGTTCCGAGCCGGTTGATCGGCTTGGCGGCCATCATATCCGCGCCCAGCTCGGTCAAAACGGTGCGCTTCGCCATGCCGGCGTCCCCGTCCCGAAGGCAGAGCAGTCCCGCCTGGATCCACAGGGCTTCCGTCAGCCCTTCGGCCGGAACGAGCCGCGTCAATCCCGAAATGGCAATCCGTACCGCCCCCATTTCCGAAACGATGAGACCGCCTGCGTGGTCCAACGAAATTTCGACCTCTTCATCCGCGTCACGCACAAAGACAGCCTGCTCGCCGATACGCCAAGCGGTCCCCGGGTCGCTCATATAGTCATGAATCACTTGGATAATGTCGGCGTGCGTGTTCTGCACAGGGAACTCCCGGAAAACGATGGGCTGCCGGTTATTCTACCGCATGACCCGCGAAGCTGTATAATTACCC
>CAJWOT010000301.1 GCA_913044215.1 uncultured Rhodospirillaceae bacterium
GCCGATTAGGTTTGGCTTCAAGTAAACTGGTGGAGATAAAAAACTACATTCCGGTTCAATTACACGAAGGCATACGCCACACCATGACCGCTGCGAAAGTCCCGGTGCGCGCAGGCGCCGCTTTTTTCGTCTTTATGCTGCTCGGCCTTTCTCTGGCATCGACAGCCAATGCGCAAAACCCACACGCGAAAATATTTGGCGATTGGCGGATTCGGTGCAACTCAGCGACCGGTGCGCCATCGAAATGCCAGATGTTTCAGAACGTGGTCGTCAAGGAAACAGGGCAACCGATCCTTCAGATGGTGATCGGCTACATTAACGATGTGCCGTCCCCCGTTGGTGTGGTCACCCTGCCGCTCGGCGTATATCTGCCCCAGGGCCTGACATTGCAGGTCGACAAGGGCCAGACCTATGAGATGGCCTTCGAAATCTGCAGCGCCAAAGGGTGTCGTGTCCGTTTCAGCATCGACGACGCGTTGCTCGGCACGTTCAAGGGTGGCACAACTGCCGAGATCACGTCGTACAATACGGTGCGCAAGCCGGTGCGCATTCCAATCTCGCTCAAGGGCTTCACGGCAGCCGTTGGCCAGTTGCGCTGAACAGCGTCTGCGCATCCGTTAACGCCTGGCCGCCAGGTTTGGAAGCAGGCCACGAAAAAGGGGGCTTTACGCCCCCTCGCTCCGTCCGGCCGTAGCGCGGCCCCCGATTCAGTCCGCAACCCCTTCCTGCGCACCATCGCTTTCGGCAGCGCCCGCAGCCTCTTCCTGACCGCCTTTCAGCATGGATTCGGCGAGCAGGCCGGCATTCTCGCGGATGCGCAACTCGATCGTGTCCGCAACCTCGGTATTCTCCAACAGAAACCGCTTGGCGTTCTCCCGCCCCTGCCCGATGCGCTGGCTGTCGTAGGAGAACCAGGATCCGGATTTCTCGACGATACCGGCATTGACACCATGATCGAGCAATTCACCGGTCTTCGAAATACCCTCGCCATACATGATGTCGAATTCGACGACCTTGAAGGGCGGCGCCACCTTGTTCTTCACGACCTTGACCCGCGTTTGGTTGCCGACCACGTCGTCGCGGTCCTTGATCGCCCCAATGCGGCGGATGTCGAGCCGAACGCTGGAATAGAACTTCAACGCATTGCCGCCGCTCGTCGTCTCCGGATTACCGAACATGACACCGATCTTCATGCGAATCTGATTGATGAAGATGACCATGCAATGGGAGCGCGAGATAGAGGAGGTAAGCTTGCGCAGCGCCTGGCTCATCAGCCTTGCCTGCAAGCCGACATGGGTGTCGCCCATCTCGCCTTCCAGTTCCGCGCGCGGTACCAGGGCAGCGACAGAATCCACCACCAATACGTCTATGGCACCGGAACGAACCAGCGTGTCCGCAATCTCCAGCGCCTGTTCACCCGTGTCGGGCTGTGAGATCAGCAACTCATCGAGATCGACACCGAGCTTGCGGGCATAGGCCGGATCTAGCGCGTGCTCCGCATCGACGAAGGCGCACGTCCCGCCCGCCTTCTGCGCTTCGGCGACGACATGCAGCGACAGCGTCGTCTTACCGGAACTCTCCGGTCCGTAAATTTCAATCACGCGGCCACGCGGCAAGCCGCCGATGCCGAGCGCAATGTCGAGTCCTAGCGAGCCCGTCGATACGGAGTCGATCTCGACCGCCTGTTCCTGGCCGAGTTTCATGATCGATCCCTTACCGAAGGATCGTTCAATCTGCGTAAGCGCGGCGTCCAGCGCCTTCGTCTTATCCATGACTTCCTTTTCAACGAGATGTAGAGCGGACTTCGACATTACCATTCCCCTTCCGTCTTCGACAGCGTTCCGGTCAGCAAATTAGAATACTCAATGTACGCAGTTTGTTCTTGTTCGCAAGTTCTTTTTTTGTTCTCATATTAAGAGACTGATTCAAAGCCAATTTCTCCCCTCCTACACTTTCTGAGAACATGAAATGCAAAGTGGCGTCAGGGCGCCCTTACCATTGACGCTGGTCCGAGCGGGTAGCGTGCTTTATGAACGGTCCCATGTTTGATTCGCTGCTCATCGCCAACCGGGGCGAAATCGCCTGCCGCGTCATTCAGACCGCACGGCGCCTAGGAATTCGAACCATTGCCGTCTATTCGGACGCGGACGCGCAGGCGCGCCATGTGGCGCTGGCCGATACCGCCCACCATATCGGCCCCTCGCCGGCCCAAGCCAGCTACCTCGACATTGAGCGGCTGTCGGACGCCATTCGGCGCAGCGGCGCCAACGCGGTGCATCCCGGCTACGGCTTTCTCTCCGAGAATGCAGAATTCGCGGAAGCGGTGGCCGCGGCCGGCGCCGTCTTTGTTGGCCCGCCGCCAGACGCAATTCGCGCCATGGGCTCGAAAAGTAACGCCAAGACGATCATGGAAGGTGCTGGCGTCCCGCTCGTTCCGGGCTATCACGGCGAAGACCAAGACCCGGCCCTGCTGTCAGAGTGGGCTGGCAAAATCGGCTACCCGGTGCTGATCAAAGCGTCGGCAGGCGGTGGCGGCCGCGGCATGCGGCGGGTCGACCAGCCAGAAGAATTCGAGAAGGCCTTGGAGGGGGCGAAGCGGGAATCGAAAGCCGCTTTCGGCGATGACCGGGTGTTGATCGAAAAGTTCGTCACCAAGCCGCGTCATATCGAAATGCAGGTCTTCGCCGATGGACACGGCAACGCCGTGCATCTGTTCGAGCGCGATTGCTCCTTGCAGCGACGGCACCAAAAGGTCGTCGAAGAGGCACCGGCCCCGGGCATGACGGACGCGGTGCGCGCCGCCATGGGCGATGCCGCGGTGGCCGCCGCGCGGGCGATCGGTTATCGGGGCGCGGGCACGGTTGAATTTATAGTCGAAGGCGACCGGGTGACCGAACCCGACGGCTTCTACTTCATGGAGATGAACACCCGGCTGCAGGTCGAGCATCCGGTAACAGAGATGATTACCGGTATCGATCTGGTCGACTGGCAGCTGCAGATCGCCGCCGGGAGCCCCCTTCCCGTGGCGCAGCAAGACATCGCGGCGAACGGACATGCGGTCGAGGTCCGGCTCTACGCCGAAAACCCGGCGCGCAATTTCATGCCGCAGACCGGGCGGCTGGATCATCTGCGGTTCCCGGCCGAGTCTCCCCATGTGCGCGTCGACACCGGCGTGCGCGAGGGCGACGAAGTGTCGATGTATTACGATCCGATGGTCGCCAAGATCGTCGCCTGGGATCAGGACCGCAATGCGGCGATGCGGCGAATGCGCGGGGCGTTGGCGGCAACACAGGTGGTTGGTCTCAACACGAACCTGGCTTTCCTCGCCGCAGTAGCGGCGCACCCGGCCTTCCTGGCGGCCGATTTGGAAACCGGTTTCATCGAGACGCACCTCGGCGCGCTGGTCCCGGAACCCGGTCCTGCGTCGGACGAAATCCTGGCACTAGCGGCTTTGGCGGAATTGCGGCAGCAGGCCCGAACCGCAGCGCAAAATCCCATCGCTTCGAACGATCCCCATTCGCCATGGAACGCCGGCGATGGCTGGCGCCTGTTCGGCCGCGGCGACATACAGCTGCGCTTCCAAGACGGCGCGGATGACGTCGTCATGCGCGCGACCCCCGCCGGGTCGGGCTATACCGTTTCGCTCCGGGATAAGACAGTATCGGTGGACGGCTCGCTCGACGCGGATGGAACATTGCTGGCCGAGGTGGACGGCACGCGGATCATCGCCACAGTTTTCGACGGCGGCGCGGATCTGGTGATCGTCGCGCGCGGGCACACGCACCGGCTTACCCGCGTCGACCCCATGGACGCCGCATCTGCAGCCCAAGCGTTGGGCGGAAAACTGTCCGCCCCGATGCCGGGCAAGGTTGTCGCGGTGCATGTCGAAGACGGCGAAAAGGTCAAAGCTGGACAGAGTCTCATGGTGCTGGAAGCGATGAAGATGGAACATGTCATCGCCGCGCCCGCCGACGGCGTCGTTGCCACGGTGCGATTCGCTGCCGGCGACCAGGTCATGGAAGGCGACGAGCTGCTCGCGATGGCCGAAGCGTAGGCACCCCCGACCAGATCGGATTAGGCTGGACTCGGCACCGCCATTGGCGGACTCTATTCTTTGAAGTTCCCGCCCGTGTCGCGAGAAAGATTGTGACGGACAGTGACGACGAAATTCCGGGTATCGACCCAGAAATTTTGGCCCGCGCCGAGCAGGCGGTGGCAGCGCTGGGCGGTGACTTCGTCGACCAGACGAAAATGACGCTGGACGCGCACCGGACGCAATTGGAAGAGACGACCGAATTGCCGCAAGGCGACATGCTGCGAGATGTCTTTTCGTTCGCACATGACTTGCGCGGCCAAGGAGGCAGCTTTGGCTATCCGCTTCTGCCGTCAATTGGCGGTTTGCTCTGCGCGTTTCTCGAGGCACGCGACTTTCGGCTGACCGAAGGCGACGCGGTGGTGCTCCGGTCGCATTTCGATGCCGCGGCGGCGATCCTTGCCGATGAGATCGGTGGCGAAGGCGATGCGATCTCGCAAGCGCTCGTCACCAGCCTCTCCGAGCTGGTCGACAAACGCCTCCGTGACACAGCTTGAACGACCAAACAAGTAAGCGCGCATGTCTTTGCATTTGATAAAACTCTGTGTCGGCATTGACGACATCGATCATCTGAGGACCGTCCAAAACGCGAGACGGCAGCAGGCGCAGAGCGCGGGCCTCGGCGACAGGCTGTGGCATCAGACGCGGCATATGCCACGGCGTTCGGCGGAGCTGCTCGATGGCGGCTCGATCTATTGGGTTATCAAAGGGGCGATCCGCGTCCGGCAGGCATTACGCGAATTCGAAACGCTGACCGGGGAGGATAAGGGCCGCCGTTGCCGCATCATTCTCGATCCCGAACTGGTGCCGACCGATCAATGGCCACGCCGCCCCTTTCAAGGATGGCGGTATCTGGAAGGCGACGATGCCCCTTCGGACCTCTTGCCCGGTGCCGGCGGCGACGACATGCCGCCGGAACTGGTCGCAGAACTGCGCGCCCTTGGCCTGTGGTAGCGCGCTGGCGACAAAGTTTGTTTTTTTCGTTTTAGCCGCTGGACAAACCG
>CAJWOT010000302.1 GCA_913044215.1 uncultured Rhodospirillaceae bacterium
CGGCAACGGCCCCGTAAGCTCCACCAAAGTCCAACGCATGACATCTGAACACCCGCACCGCACGGTACGCTACGACTCACCGATCACCGAAGCCGCACGCTGGGATCATTACAGTCCGCGCGACGGTGACATCCTGATCTGCACGCCGCCTAAATGCGGCACCACCTGGACCCAAGCAATCTGCGCGCTGCTGATATTCGGAACGCCCGAATTAAGCGTCCGGCCAGGCGTGATCTCACCCTGGTTCGACGCCACCCATCATCCGGTGGAGAAAATCGCCGCGATGCTGGAAGCGCAGACCCACCGCCGCTTCATCAAAACGCATACGCCGCTCGACGGGATCCCTTTCTTTCCGCAATGCCAGTATCTGGCGGTCTTCCGGGATCCACGCGACGCGCATTTCTCGATGCGAAATCATGCGCTGAACCAGATGAGCGGTAAGAACGCGCACCGCGCGACCGAAGATATCGGCGCCGGCTTCCGGCAATGGTCGGAGCGCCCCTACATCGAAGGCGACCCGGACAATTTTTCGCTCGCCAACCTAGTCCACCATTTCAAGACGTACCGCGCGTTCGAAAATCTGCCGAACGTACATTTGATGCATTACAGCGACATGCAACGGGACCTGAGCGGCGAGATGAAACGCTGCGCCGCCTTCCTGGGTATCGACGTGACCGATGAGGCGCTGGACGCCATGGCGGCGACCGCCAGCTTCGCCAACATGAAACAAAAGGCCGACCAATTCGTTCCCGGGGCGGGTGAAAACCGCTGGAAGGACGAAGGCCGGTTCTTCAACAAGGGGGCGAACGGACAATGGCGCGCCGACCTGAGCGCGGAGGATCTCGCGATCTACGACACCCGCATCCGCGACATGCTGCCGGCGCGTGACGTTGATTGGCTGGAGTCCGGTAACGGTTAGATCAGAGTTGTAGAGCGGATTCACGCGGTTGTTGGATCGCTGAAAGCCATTCCAACAAACCCCGATCCGCTCTAACCGTCCCGCCGCGCAGACATCAACGCACCGCAAGCCGCGGCCGCAGGGTCCGCGCTGGTTTCGAGTTGCGCGGCGACCCTTTCGCGATCCTCTTCCGGCCGGTTCTGGCTCAGCTTGAACTTACCTTCGATGCGGGCGATCGGGATGCGGAAGTTGACGATGGCGCGGATCATGCCGTCGACGAAATCGCGGTCGCGCGCGCCGAGCCGCCATGGTGTTTCGAACCCCACCTCATTGAAATCGACCAGCTTATCCTGATCGGCATAGGCGGCCTGCGGATCGTCGACGATTTCCGGTGTGCCGTAGACATGCACTGCCGTGTAGTTCCAGGTCGGAACCGCATTCTCCGCCGTGTACCAGGATGGCGACACATAGGCATGCGGCCCCTGGAAAACGCACAATACCTCGTCGCCACCCGCGAATGCCTGCCAATGCTGATTGGCCCGCGCCATGTGCGCGACCAGCACATCGCCTTCGAGCAGGAACGGCAGGTGCGTCGCGAAGGGCTGACCGTCCACCTGGCTGATCAACAGGCCGAAACTGTTGGCACGGATCAGGCCGTACAGCGTCTCGCGATCCTCGACGGCGAAGTCCTTGGGCAAATACATATCGTGTTCCTTCGATCTCCCACGAAAAAGGGGCCGCCTGCGCGACCCCTGATTCGAGCGTTATACGGTCGCCTTAGTACTGGCGTTCGACCAGCAGTTTCTTGATCTCCGCGATCGCCTGCGCCGGGTTCAGGCCCTTCGGACAGGTCTTCGAGCAGTTCATGATCGTGTGGCAACGATACAGCCGGAAGGGATCTTCCAAAGCGTCAAGACGTTCGCCCGTATGCTCGTCGCGGCTGTCGACAATCCAGCGATAGGCCTGCAACAGGATCGCCGGGCCGAGATAGCGGTCCGAGTTCCACCAGTAGCTGGGGCAGCTCGTCGCGCAGGAGAAGCAGAGGATGCATTCGTACAGCCCGTCGAGCTTGCGCCGCTCCTCGGGAGTCTGCAGCCGCTCGCGATCCGGCGGCGGCGGGGTCTCGCTCTTCATCCAGGGTTGGATCGACGCAAGCTGTGCGTAGGCATTGTTGAGATCCGGCACCAGATCCTTGACCACCGACATGTGCGGCAGCGGGTAGATGTTCACGTCTCCCTTGGCGTCGTCGATATATTTCGTGCAAGCCAAGGTGTTGGTGCCATCGATATTCATCGCGCAGGAACCGCAAATACCCTCGCGGCAGGAACGCCGGAAGGTCAGTGTCTGATCGACCTCGTTTTTGATCTTGATCAACGCGTCCAGAACCATCGGCCCGCAATCATCCAGGTCGATGACATAGGTATCGACCTTGGGATTCTCGCCATCGTCCGGATTCCAACGATAGATCTTAAACGTCTTGGTGTTGCTGGCACCGCTGGGCGCGGGCCAGCTCTTACCCGTGCCAACCTTCGAATTCTTGGGGAGAGTGAATTCAGCCATGATTACCCCTTCTTTTTCCTCAACCGGTTAAATGTCGAACAGTGCCGTCTAGTAGACGCGCGCCTTCGGCGGCACCGGTTGAATTTCGTTGGTCAAGGTTTCCATATGCACCGGGCGGTAGTCGATCTTGACGTTGTAGTCTTCGTCGATCCACGCGATCGTGTGCTTCATCCAGTTCTCGTCGTCGCGATCCGGAATGTCGTCGCGGGCATGCGCGCCGCGCGATTCCTGCCGGTTCGCCGCCGAGCTCATGGTGACGGCAGCCTGTTCGACCAGATTTTCGAATTCCAGCGTCTCCACCAGATCCGAGTTCCAGATCATCGAGCGGTCGCTGACCCGGATGCTGGCGACGCCGTCGGTCACCTCTTTCATCTTGGCCACGCCCTCATCCATGACATCCTGGGTTCGGAAAACCGCGCAGTTGTTCTGCATGACGTTCTGCATGCGCAGTCGCAGTTCCGACGTCGGCGTATCGCCGCTGGCGTGGCGCAGCTTGTCGAACCGGTCGAGCGCGTATTGCCCCGCATCGGCCGGCAGCGGCCGGTGCGATTCGTTCGGGTCGACGACATCGGCGCAGGTATTGGCCGCCGCGCGGCCGAATACGACGAGATCGAGCAGCGAATTGGAGCCGAGGCGGTTCGCCCCATGCACCGAAACGCAGGCCGCTTCGCCAACCGCCATCAGGCCCGGAACCGGAGAGTCCGGATTGCCGTCCTTCAGAGTCATGGCCTGACCGCGATAGTTGGTCGGCACACCACCCATATTGTAATGGCAGGTCGGGATGACCGGGATCGGCTCCGTCGTCACATCGACCCCGGCAAAGATCTGCGCTGTCTCGGCGATGCCGGGAAGCCGCTCGTCGATCAGTGCCGAATCGAGATGTTCGAGATGCAGGAAGATGTGGTCTTTGTTGTCGCCAACCCCTCTGCCTTCGCGAATTTCCATCGTCATGGACCGGCTGACCACGTCGCGGCTGGCCAGATCCTTGGCCGACGGCGCGTAGCGTTCCATGAACCGCTCGCCCTCGCTGTTGGTGAGGTACCCGCCTTCGCCGCGTGAACCTTCCGTGATCAGGCAACCCGATCCGTAGATGCCGGTCGGGTGGAACTGCACGAACTCCATGTCCTGCATCGGCAGTCCGGCGCGCAGCACCATGCCGGCCCCGTCGCCCGTACAGGTATGCGCCGAGGTGGCGGAGAAATAGATACGGCCGCCGCCGCCGGTCGCCAGGATGGTCTGCTTGGCGCGGAAGCGGTGGATCGTGCCGTCGTCCAGGTTCCAGGCCATGACGCCGCGGCATTCGCCGTCTTCCATGATCAGATCGAGCGCGAAATACTCGATATAGAACTCGGCCTCGTGCTTCAGCGACTGCTGATACAGCGTGTGCAGCATGGCGTGACCGGTCCGGTCGGCGGCGGCACAAGTGCGCTGTGCCTGCGGGCCTTCACCATATTCCGTGGTCATGCCGCCAAAGGCACGCTGATAGATCTTGCCGTCCGGCGTGCGGCTGAACGGCACACCGTAATGCTCCAGCTCGATAATCGCCGGCACAGCCTCGCGGCACATATATTCGATTGCGTCCTGGTCGCCGAGCCAGTCGGACCCCTTGACCGTGTCGTACATATGCCAGCGCCAGTCATCCTGGCCCATATTGCCGAGCGCGGCGGAAACACCGCCCTGTGCCGCCACGGTGTGGCTGCGCGTCGGGAAAACTTTGGTAATGCAGGCCGTCTTGAGACCCCGCTCGGCGAGCCCGAACGTGGCTCGCAGCCCAGCACCACCGGCGCCTACGACGACGACGTCATAGGTATGATCAACTATCGGATATGCCTCACCCATGGTGCCTTACCCTCCAAACGATACTTTTAAAATGGCGAACGCCGCGGCGACGCCAAGCAAGAGGCTCGCCCCTTTCACAATCACGAGAAACGCGATCTTGGCGCCTTCGACATGAATGTAATCTTCGATAACGACCTGCAGACCGAGCTGCATGTGATGGAACGTCGCGACGACCAGCAGCAGTAGCAGGACCGCATTCACCGGCGACTGCATCCAAGCGGACGCCGTCGCATGGTCAGCACTGCCCAGCGCCAGGATCGAATAGACGAACCAAAGCGTCAGCGGGATCAGCGCAACCGCTGTAACTCGCTGCGCCCAAAAATGTTCAGTCCCGCTCTTGGCGGAGCCGAGGCCGCGGACGCGGCCGAGTGGAGATCTGAGACTCATTACGCACCTCCCATCGCAAGGCCAACAAGCCAGGCAAGCCCGGTCAATACGACGGAAGCCGCAAAGACGAGATAGCCAGTATTCCGAGCGGTATCGAGCTCGAAGCCCATGCCGACATCCCAGCCGAGATGCCGGATACCGTTACACAGGTGATAGAATAGTGCCCAAGTCCAGCCGAGCAGGCAGAGTTTGCCAAACCAGTGGGCAACAAAACTCTGCACCAAATCGAACGATGCCGCACCATCCGCGAGCGCCAATAGCCACCACACCATGAGTAGCGTTCCCACGGACAACCCCACACCGGACGCGCGGTGCAAGATCGATAACGCCATAGTCCATTGCCACGCATAAATCTGCAGATGCGGCGATAGCGGTCTGTCGCCGTTGCTCATTGCAACCCCCTCTTTGTCG
>CAJWOT010000303.1 GCA_913044215.1 uncultured Rhodospirillaceae bacterium
TGCGTCGTCCAGCACAGGATATCCGGGCCGGTCAGCGGCTCGACCACGTCCAGCAGCCGCGGATCGCGCACCACATCGGCCAGCCACTTGAACAGCAGATGGCTCTTGAAGCGGTAGGAGCCTTGAAACGGGTCGCCCGGCCGTTTGCGGTCCTCGCGGAACACTGGGCCGCGTTCCGCCTCCACCGCCTCGATAGCGGCACGCAACCGCGCTGCCTCCTCGGTAGAGAAGATGCGGATCGGCGATATAAACCCATCTTCGCGATATTGCTTCAGTGCGGCGTCATCGATGAGCGCACCCATTTTCGTCTCCTCGCGGCGAAGCGTCTGTCGAGTGTAGGCGGGACTCGGTTCCGTCCGCAACGTGTGGCAGCTTATGATCGCGGAAACAAGGGAGGGATCATGAGCGATATTACGGGCGATTTCGTGGCGAAGATGGCACGGATCTGGCACCGCTTCGCCTTGCCGGCGGACGACGCTACGCCGCTGGCCGGTATGCTGGCACCGATGGACGATGCCGGTGAAAGGGTTTCGGAGAGCATGCGGTTCGATAGGGAACCATCCGGTTTCGACCGCGCCCTGGAGGAGCTGGCCCCGCCGGCAGACGAGCGATGAGCGGCGACCTGGCGACCCTCGACCTCTGCACCCTCGCCGGTCGCATTCGCGACCGCGCAATATCGGCGGAAGAGGTCACATCCGCCGCCATCGCGCGCGCCGAAGCGCTGCAGCCCACCCTCAACGCCTTCATCCGGCTGGAGGCCGAGACCGCGCTCGAACAGGCGCGCACGGTCGATGAGCGCCTCGCCAAGGGGGAGGATGTCGGGCCACTCGCGGGCGTCCCCCTCGCCCACAAGGACATGTTCTACCGCGAGGGCCTGCCGACCTCCTGCGGCTCGAAGATCCGCGCGAATTTTGTTGCCGACCGCACCGCGACGGCGCTGGCGCGGCTGGCGCAGGCCGGGGCGATCGATCTCGGCGGGCTCAACATGTCTGAGTTCGCCGTCGGCCCGATCGGCAACAATGTCCATTACGGCGACTGCCACAACCCCTGGAACCCGGACCACGCGCCGGGTGGCTCCTCCAGCGGTTCCGGCGCGTCGGTCGCCGCCCGGATCGTCTATGGCGCGCTGGGTTCCGACACGGGCGGATCGATCCGCATCCCGTCCGCCATGTCCGGCGTGGTCGGGTTCAAGCCGACGCAGAACCGGGTCAGCCGCTACGGACTGATGCCGCTCTCCTTCTCCTTCGACACCAGCGGTCCCTTGACCCGCACGGTGCGCGATACGGCGCGCATTCTCGACACGATCGCCGGGCACGACCCGAAGGACCCGACGTCGAGCCGCCGGCCCGGGCCCGGCTGCGAGGCGGCCTGCGACCGGCCGCCCGCCAGGCTACGTCTCGGCGTCCCCACTAGCTATTTCTACGACGATCTCGACCCGGCCGTCGGCGCCGCGCTCGAGGCCGCGCAGAAGATTTTCGAAGGCGCCGGCGTACCGTTGCGGCCCGTGCCCGTCCCGTCCCATGACGAAATCAACCTGATCTGGGCCGCCGCGCTGGCCGCCGAAGCCGCCACAATCCACCGCAAATGGTTGCGCGAACGCCCATGCGATTATGGCCCGATGGTGCGCCGGCGCATTGAGTTCGGTCTGTACCAACCGGCGACCCGCTATCTCGAAGCGCTGTCCCTGCGGGAGAAATTCTTGCGCGAGTACTGCGCTACCACTTTCGCCGATTGCGACGTTTTGCTGACCCCGACGATGCCGGTCACCGCGCCACGTCTCGACGAGGTCGACGTCTCCGACGGCAAGGGCATGACCGATCTGGTGCTCAAGGTCTCGCGCAACACTCGCCCGATCAGCTATCTCGGCCTGCCGGCGCTCAGCGTGCCGTGCGGTTTCAACGAGGCCGGATTGCCCATCGCCTTACAGCTCATCGGCCGCCCCTTCTCGGAATCACAGCTCTGCCGGTTGGGACATGCCTATCAGCAGGCGACAGATTGGCACACGCGGGTGCCGGCGGTGGTAGTGGGGTGACAATTTTCTGCCAGAAACACCATCTTGTCGCCCCGGACTTCGATCCGGGGCCCAGCCCTTATGCAGCGCGGACCGTATCCTTGGGTCCCGGCTCTGCGGCGCCAAGCGCCTTGTCCGGGACGTCTCTGGCTGGAAATTGATACCAGCGACTTTCTATGCCGTAAACCTGTGCGATTGAGAGTGTGAAATATGGACCAGGATTTCGTCACCCATCCCGCCTGGATGGAATTCGATCTCGACGCGCTGGCGGCGAACTTCAAAGAGCTGGAGCGGCGCGTCGGGCCGGACGTCAAGATCATCGCCTCGCTGAAGGCGAACGCGTATGGCCATGGCTCGGTGGAAACGGCGAAGGTGCTGTTCAAACACGGCGTCTTCGCGCTCTCCACCGGATCGTTCCGCGACGCGATGGCAATCCGCGAGGCCGGGGTGACGACGCCGATCCTGATGTTCGGCGGCAACCTGCCGGAAGCCGCCGCGCGCTATCTCGAATACGACTTGATCCCCACCGTCTACAACATGGAGACCGCGCGCGCCGTCTCGGAAGCCGCCACGGCGCCGGCGCCAGTCTACATCAAGGTCGATGCGGGCATGGGACGACTCGGCATCGAACTCGGCGAGGCCGAGAAGTTTATCCGCGAGGTGTCGACTTTCAACAACATCAAGATCGAAGGGGTCTACACCCACCTCTCCTTCAAGGACTCGAAGGGCCAGGAATGGTCGAAGCGCGGCATCGAACGGTTCAACCGGTTGAACGACCGGCTGCGCGACGGTGGGCTCGACATCCCAGTGACCCAGGCGGTCGCCAGCGCCAATCTCATGGTCGGCCATATGGACGGCAGCAATGCGATCTGCCCGGGCGCTTTGCTATACGGCCTCAGCGCGGTCAATCCGGACCTAGCCTCAATCGAGCCGTTCCGGCCGGTGCTGACGGCGATTAAGGCGCGGCTCATCCATGTCGGCGCCTTTCCGGACGACCTGGCCCTGAAGGAAGGCGGCTACCACACGATGCGGCAGAGCGACCGGACCGGCGTTGTGCCGCTGGGCCTCTATGACGGCTACCGCAAAGCGCAGGGCGGCACGCCGTCCGTGGTGCTGATCAATGGCAAGCGGCGCCCGGTGCTCGGCATCTCACTGGAACATCTCACCTTTGACCTACTCGGCGACGAGACGGTACAGGTCGGCGACACCGTCACCGTGCTGGGCGCGGATAGCGGCGATGAAATCACCATCGCCGAGATGGCCAGCTGGCAGGGCACGGGGCTCAACGACCTGCTGATGAATTTCGACGGGCGGTTGCCGGGGCGGTATCGCGGCGGCTAGTACGCCGTATATCCACCGTCGATCAACACGTCGGTTCCGGTCATAAAGGCTGCGTCATTGCTGGCGATAAAAGCGGCGCTGTTCGCAACATCCTCCGGCGTCCCAAGGCGGCCAATCGGGTATTTGTGCCCCAATTCCTCGACCACTTTCTCCTTGCTGCCATATCGTGTCTCCAAGCGGCTGGTGAGGACGGCGCCGGCGGAAAGGCTGACGACGCGGATACCCTCCGCGGCATGATCGACCGCCATCGCCCGGGCCAACTGAATCAAGGCGGCCTTCGTTGCGCCGTAGGCCGCACGGTTCGGCGCACCAACCTGACCCAGTTGCGAGGCGATATGGATGATCACGCCGCCGCCTTGCGGCCGCATCTGTTTGATCGCTGCCTGGCTCATCCACAAGGCTCCGGAAAGATTGACGTCAACCGCCTGTTGCCAATCTTCCGGTTCCAAATCGGCGATCGTCGCGCCCGGTGTCATCGCCGCCGCGCCGTTGACGAGAATATCGGCCGACCCAAACTTTGACTTTGCCGCGGCAACTGCCGCATGCGCGGCGTCGCGGTCTGAAATGTTGCAAATATGGACCGTGCAACGGTCCGACGCCGCATCGAGAGTTTGCAACGCAGACCGAAGCTTTTCTTCGTTGATATCGACCATCAGGACACGCGCGCCCTCCGCAAGGAACTTTCGCGTTACGGCGCATCCGATATCGCCGGCGGCGCCCGTGACGATGGCGGTCTTTTGATCCAGCCGTTGCCCGCTCATGCTTTCGCTCCCGCATTCTCGCGCATTTTCAATTGCTCTTGCCGTGACTGGTTCCAAACCTGCATGGCGTGCGCATGGTTCTGTAGGGCTTCGAGCGGCTTTCCCGGCTCGGGCGGCGCTTCCAGTTCAAAATTGTGGTGCGTATCGCCACCCCGCACCAGCATCGCGGTCACCTGCGTTGGGCTGTTGCAGGAAACATGGGTGGGGATATAGCTGATCCCCAAACCGATCCGCCGGTCTGCACCCCGATTGGGCTGTGAATTGTGCAGCAGCATCGTGTGATGCAGTGAAAACTGCCCCGGCTCCAACTCCAGATAGTCGACGCCCTCGGCCGCCGGGTCGACATCGATATGCTGGCCTGTCTTAAGCATGTTGTCGGCATTCTCAACACGGTAGGAGACGCGCGGTCCCTTGAGATGGCTGCCGGGAATGACCTCGACGCAGCCGGTTTCCCGGTTGCTCGGCGATAGCGCGACCCAGGCCGTTATGTGCTCAAATGGAAACAGTCCGAAATAGGTGCCGTCCTGGTGCCAGGATACGAACGAGTCCGACCCCGGCTCCTTCACCCAGACCGTGTATTGGATGATAAGGATGTTGGGGCCGATAATTTCGGAGACGGCATCAAGAACCGTCGGATTGGTCGCCACGTCATAAGCCCAGCGCTGATGGATATGGGGCTTGAACTGGTAGATACCCTGCACCAATCCGCCATGATCGAATTCCATCGCTTCAAGCGAAGAGCGATAACGCGCCACTTCCGAAGCTGACAAACAAGGTACCGGCGCGTAGTAGCCTTTCTGTCGGTACTGCTCGACCGCCGCATCGCTCAAAACATGGTTCATAACGCCATTCCTTAAGTCTCAACCACCTCCGTCCGTCTCGCCGCCGCAAGGATGCTGCGCGCGCTATCCGCGATCACTGCTTCCTGCGTCCAGGGCCGCATGACGGATGCTGCGTGGGCGTCGCGGGC
>CAJWOT010000304.1 GCA_913044215.1 uncultured Rhodospirillaceae bacterium
TACGAGATCAAGGCCGGTGTGTAAATTTCATGTCCCGTTGTTCAAAGCAAGAATGGCGCCGGGTTTTGCATCGCCGGATCGCCTCAAAGCAGGACGTATCCGCCGTCCGCGACGAGTGTTTCTCCGACGACGTAGGAGGCCGCATCCGAAGCCAGAAACAGGGCCAGTTTCGCCATTTCTTCGCGGTCGCCATAGCGTCCCGCCGGGATGTGCTTCAGGCCTTCGGCGCGTTGTTCTTCGGTCGCAAGCAAAGGCGCGTTCATCGCCGTCAAGGTGCGGCCCGGCGCCAGTGCCACGACGCGCACGCCGTGCGGCGCCCATTCCGCGGCCGCGCTTTTTGTGAACTGCACGATCCCCGCCTTGGCCGTGGCATAGGCGGTCCGGAAGCCCGAACCGTGAAAAGCCAGTTGCGACGCGGTGTTGACGATGACGCCGCGACCGCGTGCCACCATGCCTTCACCGATGTGCCGGGCCACCAGAACGGGGCCGGTCAGGTCAACGGTGATCATCCGTTCGATCGTCTCTGGCGATTGCTCGAGAAACGGTCCGGCTTGCATCGCGCCGGCGTTATTGCATAGCACGTCCACCGGCCCTGCCGCGTCGGACAGCGCGACGATCGATGCGCTATCGCTTTGGTCATACTGCAGAAACGTGGCGCCATTCCCCAACGCATCCGCCTGTTCCGCCAAACCATTGGTGGCGATATCCGCCAGGATCACTTCGCCGCCATGGGCTGCAAAAGCCGCCGCCATGGCAGAACCGATCCCGCCGGCCGCCCCCGTGACCAGGACTCGCTGCCCGGAGAAATCGAAGTCGCTGCTCTCAATCACTTTGGTGTCTCCTTGAGGCTGTTCCCGTGTTCACGAACGGAACGGTAGCATAGCCAACAGCGCGGCGCAGTTTAGGGTGCCGCTTTCGGTTTCTCGTTCGGCTATTTGCGCGCTTGAAGAGGCAGACGCTAGGCTGCCGCCCATTGGAACAGAGAGGGACGGCGCATGACCGAACACGACATCCAGGCCATCGATGCGGTGGTCAACATCTTCAACGCGGATGCGCTGCAGTACCGTCCGGAATGGCGCGACGAGTTCTTCGGCGACAAGATCGGCGCCAGCGCGGAAACCGTGCAGGGGGTCGAACTGGACGAAATGCTGCGCCGGATGGACGCGGCGGGGATCGAGCGCGGCTTTCTGATCGCGGTCAAATGCGGCCCACCGGGGCATCCCTCCTGCTACCACATCCCGATGGAGGTCGTGGACCGGGCGATCGCGGAGCATCCGGACCGTTTCTTCGGTTTGTACGGCGTCGATCCGACGATGGGCATGAAGGGCGTGCGCGAATTCCAGCACGCCATCGAGGAGCGCGGTTACATCGGCGCGCATGGCTATCCGCATTGGTTCGAGACACCGATCGACCATGCCCGCTGGTATCCCTACTACACGAAATGCTGCGAGCTGGACGTGCCGATCCAGTTCCAGATCGGGCAGTCGATGGTCTACGCGCCGGACTACCCGATCCGCTCCGTCGGCCAGCCCATCACCATGGATGCGGTCGCCTGCGATTTCCCTGAGCTCAAGCTGATCGGCATCCATGTCGGCATCCCCTGGACCGACGAGGCCATTGCAATGGCCTGGAAGCACAAGAATGTCTATCTTGGCTGCGACGCGCACAGCCCGAAATACTGGCCGGCGAGTTTCGTTCAGTACATCAACACATATGGTCAGGATAAGGTGATCTTCGGCACGGACTTCCCGGTGCTGGATTTCGAGCGCACCCGGCAGGAGATCGAAGATCTCGGCTTCCGGCCCGAGCCTAAGCGCAAATTGCTGCGCGACAACGTGATCCGGATCTACGGGCTGGAGGACCGGCTCTAGCAGCCGGATGCGTATCCCATGACCAATTATCGACTGACCGACGAACAGCGCCGCCTCAAGCAAGCGGCCCGCGACTTCGCACAGGAGGAGCTGCTGCCGATTGCCACCCGCGTTGAACGGGCCGGCGAACCGCTGCCGCGCGAGGCGCTGGCGCTGATGGCGGAGCGCGGCTTTATGGGGCTCGATATCCCCGAGGCTTATGGTGGGCTTGGGCTCGATACGCTTACCTGCGCGATCATTTTGGAAGAGATCTCTGCGGTCTGGTTCTCAGCCGGCACCTATCCGGTGACTTTGTTGACTGGGCCTCTGCTATTCGCCGGTACAGAGGAACAGCAGAACAAGTACCTGCCGAAGGTTGCGAGTGGCGAATTGATTACCGCGTTCGCGTTGACGGAAACGGACGCCGGCTCGGATGCGGCCTCGATCCAGACCTTTGCCGAACGCGATGGCGACGACTGGGTGATCAACGGTCGCAAGATCTACATCACCAATGGTGGGCGCGCCGATTTGATCGTGTTGTTCGCTCGGACCGAAAAGGACGCGCCGCGCGGCGGCGGGATCAGCTTGTTCCTGATCGAACAGGGGACACCCGGTTTCTCGGTCGGCCAGACCTATGAGACGATCGCGCACACGGCCAATCCGATCGCCGAGCTGGTGTTCGACGATTGCCGGGTACCGAACAGCTGCCTGATGGGTGCGCCGGGCGAAGGGTTCCGCTACATCCAGGTCGGCTTTGCGAAGACGCGGGCGATTTACGGCGCGCGCTGCGCCGGCGTGGCGCAAGGGGCACTCGACTACGCACTGTCCTACATGCAGACACGCGAACAGTTCGGCCAGCCCTTGTCATCCTTCCAGGCCCTGCGCTTCCGCGCTGCGGAGCTCGCCGCGCGGATCGAGGCAGGACGCCAGCTTTCCTATCACGCCGCCGTTCTGGCCGAGGATGAGACTGACGATGCGCCGACGGCCGCCTCGATGGCCAAGATGGTCGCCAGCGACGTGTGTACCGAGGTCACCCAGCAGGCGGTGCAGTTTCTCGGCGGGCACGGCCTGACGAAGGATCATCCGGTCGAGCGGTTTTACCGCGAGACCAAGCTGTTCCAAATCGGCGACGGGTCGAGCGAGATGCTGCGGCTGCTCGTCTCGCGGCATCTCAACCGCCAGTCCCAGGCCGGGATGAGCGCCAGGCTGGCCAGCGACTAGGCACGGTGCTGGGGGAGAAGGCGAAGAATGATCTATTCCGTTGAACTGAATTTCAGCGATCCGTCGCGCGAGACGGAATGGCACGCCTGGTACGAGACCTATTTGATGAAATTGGTTTCACTCGACGGTCTGAACACGGCGCAACGGTTCCGTGCGGCGGCGCCGGAGATAGTGACCTGGGAGTTCCTGGCGCTGTACAGCCTGGAAACGCTGGACGTCTACGAAAGCGATGCCTACCGGAATATGGGCGGCGGCGGCAATGCGAGCGTCGCCTATCACGGGGCGATCACGCGGCGGCGGAATGTCTATGATGGGATCGCGCGGATGCCGGAAGTGCGTGAGGATGGTCGCATTTTGTATTGCGAGGATGCTCCTTTCGGGTTCGATCTGCCGAACACACTCTTTACCCCCCTTCGTGCCGCCTCGGGACCGCGCCAGGCTGGTGCCACCTCGTTGGACGGTCAGCCGGCAAGCCGGGCGATCGCGGTAACCGATGCGGCGACCGTCGAGGCGCTGAACCTGACGGCCATGGACGGCCTCGCCGTTTATGCGCCTATCACGAAACGCCATGAGTAGCCGGGAATACGATCTGCTGGTTGTTGGTGGCGGCCTCGCCGGGCTGACGGCGGCGAACCGCGCCGCACAGCTTGGGCTAACGGTTGCGGTGCTCGAGAAGGGCGCGGACGACCGTTATCTCTGCAACACGCGCTATACCGGGGGGACGGTGCATATATGTCTTACCGACATTATGTCGGGGGAGGCGGCGCATGTTGAATCGATCGAGCGCCTTTGCGATGACGCCCGTCCGGACTTGGTGCGCGCGGTTGCCCGCAACGCGGAACGCGCCGTGCGCTGGCTGCAGGGCGAAGGCAGTAAATTCATCAAGGCGAGCGCCAGCCCGCACCACCGCTGGGTGCTGGCGCCGCCGGGCCGGACGCGGCCGGGATTGGACTGGGAGGGCCGGGCTGGCGATGTGCTGTTGCGCCGCCTTGGCGATAATCTGACCGAGCGTGGCGGTGCGCTTTTCCGCGGCGCGCGTGCCCGGGATTTGATCGTCGCGGACGGCCGCTGTGTCGGAATCGCTGCTGATATCGCCGGTGAACCGCAATCGTATTCATCCAGCGCCGTTGTGCTTGCCGATGGCGGATATCAGGCCGCCCCGGACCTGTTGAAAGCGCATATCTCAAGCGCACCGGAACGGTTGCATCAGCGGAATGCGGGGACGGGGACCGGGGACGGATTGCGAATGGCACAGGACGCCGGGGCCGCGTCAGTCGGTCTGAACCGCTTCTACGGTCATCTGATCAGTCTCGATGCGCTGACGAACGATAATCTTTGGCCCTATCCCTATTTCGACTCGCTCATCGGTACAGCGATCCTTGTCGATGGCGAGGGCGACCGGATCGACGATGAGGGACTGGGCGGTGTGCATGCGGCCAACGCCGTCGCCGGCTTGGCGGATCCGCAGTCCGCGTTCGTGGTTTTCGACCAGGACATTTGGGAAGGGGCCGGGAAAGGTGGCTTGATCTCGGTGAACCCGCATCTGATCCGGGAAGGCGGTACCCTGCACCGGGCGGACAGTGTTGCCGAACTGGCGGTGTTGATCGGCGCGAAACGACTCGGTCAGACGATCGAACGCTACAATCAGGCGGTCGAGTCCGGCGCTATCGAAGCGCTGTCGCCACCGCGGACGACCTTAAAAGGGATGCCGGAACCGATCCGCACCGCACCGTATTACGCGGCGCCAGTCTGCGCCGGGATCACCTACACGATGGGCGGCATCGCTATCGATGGTGACGCCCGCGTCCTGCGCGCCGATGACAGTCCCATCGAAGGGCTGTACGCCGCTGGGACCACGACGGGCGGGCTCGAAGGCGGGTCGGCATCCGGCTATGTCGGCGGCTTGTCACAATCGGTCATTACCGGTCTGCTGGCGGCTGAGCACGTCGCCGGTAAGGCCAGCGGTAACTAGCCGTTCCAACACCGTTTTTTCACCT
>CAJWOT010000305.1 GCA_913044215.1 uncultured Rhodospirillaceae bacterium
CGGGCATGATGGAAGCCAGCCTCGCCAACGTCATGGCGCCGGGAGACAAGGCGCTGTTCATCTGCAACAGTCAGTTCGCCGACCGGTTCACGGCCATCGCAGGCGGTCTGGGCCTGTAGGCGGATAAGCTCGATGTGCCGTGGGGCGAGGCCGTCGATATTGCGGTGCTGCAGGAGCGGCTTGCCGCAACCGACTATCGCGCCGTCATCGCGATCCACAATGAGAGCTCCACCGGCGCCGTCGCTGACCTATCGGCGATCGGCGCCGCCGTTCGCGAGACGGACGCGCTGTTAATCGTCGACTCGGTCAGCGGGATCGAGATGCAAAAGGACCGCTGGGGCGTCGACGTGCTGGTCTCGGCGTCGCAAAAGGCACTGATGTGCCCGACCGGGCTCGGCCTGGTCAGCGTCAGCGAGAAGGCCTGGCGGGTCATCGACACCGACGCCCCCCCGCGCGCTACTATTGAGACTTCCGCAAGGCGCGCGACAATACTGCCGAGGGTCAAACCGCCTTCACCCCCGCCGTCTCGCTTGCGTACGGGCTGCAAGAGGCCCTGCGGTTGATCGGTGAGGAAGGCCTGCCAAACGTATTGGACCGGCATGCACGTCATGCCGCTGCTCTCCAGTCAGGCGCCAGAGCGCTAGGCCTGCGGTCTTCACGACAGCGCCTATCCGCTCCAACACGGTCACCGTGCTGCAGCTGCCGGAAGGCCGGGAAGCCGGCCCCATCGTGCGGCATCTCTATGAAAAACACGGCACCGTCGTTGCGGGCGCAAGGAACAAGCTGCGCGGCACCGTGATCCGGTTCGGGACGATGGGTGCGGTCGAGGACGCGGACATCGTCACCGACCTGCAACATCTGGAAGTGTCGCTTATCGAGCTTGGGCGGGATATCGAACGCGGCGCCGGTGCGGCCGCTGCGAAGGAAGCCCTTCAAGCCGCCTAACAACACTGCAGCGAAGCGCTACTCCGCAGCCTGCGGCACCGCGTCTTCGTCATAGACCGTGTCATATTGCCGGTCCATGGTGATCGGCGACTCGTAGAAGGTCAGCTCCGGCGGATGATTGTACTTCTCCGTCATATAGGCTTTCCATTTATCGCTATAGGCCGCTTCCGCCGCCTCGCGCGATTCCCACAGATAGACCCCGCCGCCGACGCCTTCCTGATAGAGCACGTTTTTCCGCAGCATGCCTTCCGTCGCCATGTAGCGCGGAATGGAATCGCGGAACATTTGTAAAGCGGTTTCCCGGTCGGTGCCGTCCGGCAACCGGTATGTGACAACGGCGATGGTCTGGGTCATGTCGGCTTCCTGCGCTGCACGAAGCACCAACTTCCACGAGTTGCCGCGCGACGGCAACCGCTAATTCGCAAGCCATCGCTGGCACCGGCATGCCACAGTTCGTAAGCTTTCGCCAACAACCTGAAACTTACGAGGCTTACCGATGGGTACGAATGACGACTGGCTGGCGCTGACGACCGAGGAAACGCTCGAACCCGATCTGCCGATCTGCGATCCGCATCACCATCTTTGGGATACGGGCTACGAGCCTGGTGTCGCGTTCCGGGCCGAACAGGTCGCCAACCGCTACCTGTTGGACGAGATCCTGGCGGATACCAGCAGCGGGCACAATGTCGTCTCAACGGTCTTCATCGAATGCGCGTCGATGTACAAATCGACGGGACCGGAAGCGCTGCGTCCCGTCGGCGAGACCGAGTTCGTCAACGGTATCGCCGCCATGAGCGCTTCGGGTCAGTACGGCAAGACTCGCGTAGCCGCCGGTATCGTCGGCTACGCGGACCTCAATCTCGGATCAGCGGCCGGCGAAGTCCTCGACGCCCATATCGCCGCCGGCTGCGGTCGGTTCCGGGGCATCCGCCATGCCGGCGGCTACGACGAAAGCCCGGATGTGCGTAACTCCCACACCCACCCCTTCCCCGGCATGTTCGCCGATGCGACCTATCGCGCGGGTTTTGCCGAACTGGCACCGCGGAACATGAGCTTCGAAGGCTGGTGCTATCACAGGCAAATTCCGGAGCTGACGGATCTCGCCCGCGCCTTTCCGGACACGACGATCATCCTGAATCATTTCGGCGGCCCGCTCGGCATCGGCCCGTATGAGGGCACGCGGGAGGAATATTTCGGGCAATGGCAAAAAGACATCGCAGCGTTGGCCGAGTGCGAGAACGTCGTCGCGAAGCTAGGTGGGATCAACATGAAGGTGAACGGCTTCGGCTGGCACAAGAACGACAAGCCGCCGACCAGTGAGGAGCTCGCCGCCGCGACGCGGAACTATTACGACCATTGCATCGAGACATTCGGCGCCGACCGCTGCCTGTTCGAATCGAACTTCCCCGTCGACAAGGTGACCTGCAGCTACAACGTGCTCTGGAACACCTTCAAGCGCATCGCCAGCGGCGCTTCAGCGGACGAAAAGGCGGCGCTGTTACATGACACGGCGGCGCGGGTCTACCGGATCGAGGACGCAGTTTAGGCCGCTTTCGCCAGGTGCTTACCGACCGCCTCGGCCACCAGGTCGGGGTGGGTCAGCGGGCACATATGCTCAGTGTCCGGCAGGGTGATGAATTCGCAGCCCGGGATCGCTTCAGCGACCAGTTCGACCATGCGCAGATCGAAATGCGTCGGGCGTTCGCTGCGGATCGCCAGGGTCGGCGCGGTGATCGTCGCCAATTCCGCCATTGTGGTCGGGTTGCTTTTGTTTGCGTAGATGTTGGCAACGTGACCTTCCGTGCGGCTGAGGAAATTATTCCGGGTCTTCTCCGGATAATTTTCCCAGGTGCCGGGACCATTACGAAAATCCAGAAATCCTTTCCAGGCCGCCTCCGGTCCCCCGTCATCGAGACTCTCTAGAAATCCATCCCACATCTGCTTCACTTCGGATATCGCCTGCGTTTCCTTGCGTTCGAACAACAGGCTGCCGATCATCGGTTCGATCACGACCAGACTGCGCACAGTTTCCGGCCGCTTCAACAAATGCCGGATGCCAGACCCGCCGCCATAGGAATGCGCGATCATATGGAAGCGTTCGATGCCGAGCTGGTCGAGCACGGCGCCGATCACATCCCCCTGATCATCATGCGTCAACGTCTTGGGGTCTTGCCAAAAGTCGCTCTTACCGTGCCCGTACAGATCCGGCGCGATAACGCGGTACCGATCCTCGAAATGCGGTGTGAAGCCACGCCATTGGCCACTCGTGCTCCCCGCTGCGTGCAAGAGAAGCAGGACGTCGCCTTCTCCGGATTCCCGATAGTTGATGGTCGCACCATTGTGCTGCAGTGTGGGCATCGTTCGTTCTTTCCGGCAGATGGATTGGTCGAGAAGGCCGCCGTGCGCGGGCGCGCCGATTTGCCGTTATTCCATCCGCTGCGTCAAGCGGGATAAAGGGATCGCTATGGATATCCGAAGCAGGATCGGCGTCGATATCGGTGAAAAACTGTCAGTCGAAGAAGCCGTACGATGGGCAGCCGAAAACGAGGTCCGCTATATCGACTGCCGCATCGACCTGCCCCCGAACGCATTAGAAAGCTTCGAAGAAGCGCGCTGCGCCCCGATCCGCGAGGCGTGCGCCGCCAACAACATTCATCTCGGTCTGCACACATTATCCGCGGTCAACATCGCGGAAGTGTCCCCGTTCCTGCGCGACGCGGCCGATGCCTATCTCACCGCCTATATCGATGCGGCAAAACGGCTCGACGCCGGATGGGTCGAGGTGCATGCCGGATATCACTTCACCTCCGACGTCGACCTCCGCATGACGGCGGGTTTGGAGCGGCTGAAGAGGGCCACAGCCTATGCCGAAACACAGGGGGTGCAACTGCTGCTCGAGAACCTGAACTGGGAACCGGAGCATGCGGAGGTCAATTACCTGGCGCACACGATCGAGGAGTGCCGTTACTATTTCGACGCCATTCAATCACCGGCGCTGGCCTGGGTTTTCACGATCAACCACGCCACGCTCGTGCCCGAAGGGATCGCCGGATTTCTGGACGGGATGCCGACGGAGCGGATGGCGGTCGTAAGGCTGGCCGACAATCACGGCAAATACGAGGATCACATGTTCCCCGGCGAGGGTATCATCGATTTCACCGATATGTTCACGCGGGTCGAAGCCACGGGTTTCACCGGGCACTATATGAGTGCCTATGGATCGCTCGACGATATGCTGCGCGGGCGGGATTATTTGGTCGAAAGATTTCCCGCCTAGGCCAGGTTCGCCGTCGGCAGCCTAAGGAGCGCGGCGGATGGACTCGATACAATCCAATCCCCGCAATGTTTGATCGCCCAGTTCTTCCATGATCTCGGCGACAGACCTCAGCGATTTGCTCCAGGTCACGCTTTGCCCGGCTGGCGAATGCAGCAACGGGTCGACTTCATGTTCCTCGATGGCGGTAATGAGGTCGCCGACCAGCGCGTGCTGATACGGCATCTTCAGCGGTTCCGGGGCCTCGGGGGACTCCCATTCCTCGGTCCAGGCGGACCGGATCTGCCGTTGCGGCTTGCCGCTGCTGCCGCGCGTCACCCGCGTGTCGCCGCTGCCGGCCGCGAATAGTTTCTCGCGCAGCCGGTCACCGATCGCATGATCGCCTTGCGCATGCTCGACCGTCGACAGCCAGCTTGTGCCCATCCAGACGCCTTGCGCGCCCATCGTCAGCGCAGCTGCGATTTGCGCGCCATGTCCAATTCCGCCCGCCGCCAACACGGGCAGATCTCCTGCCATCTGCACGATCTCCGGAACGAGCACCATCGTGCCGATGGAACCGGTATGTGCGCCGGCTTCCGACCCTTGCGCCACGATGAAGTCCAAACCGACATTCCGGTAAGCAACGAAGTGGTGCGGGCTGCCAATCAGGGCGCCGACGACCTTGCCGGCGGATTTCAGGCGCGCGACGGCATCGGGCGTCAGACCGACGCCGAATGCGACGAGTTCGACATCCGATTCCAACAGGGCTTGCAGCTGGCCTTCGAAATAGTCCGGGGTCCGCAGAACCGTGTTGTAGAAAGTTTTCCTTGTTGCGTTCGGTACGCTGTATTTGCGAGCGAGAC
>CAJWOT010000306.1 GCA_913044215.1 uncultured Rhodospirillaceae bacterium
ATCACATCGACCTTGTCCGAGCGTTCGAGCAAAGGCATGGCGTCGCCAACGGCCCGCGCCGCCTCGCGGCTCGCATTCCACGCGACCACGATATGTTTGCCGATCGGCTTCTTCGCCCCGATATGCGGCAACACGAGAACGGGCCGCCCGCAGCGCATGACCAGCAGGTCGGCGAAGGAATCTTCGGTGGCATCCGGCCCTGACGGCGGTTGTTGGCCGATGATCGTCAGATCGGCGTAACGGGCGTGCAGGCCGACAACCTCCGACGCTCGGCCCTCGCCAAGCAACCAATCGCTGCGGTCGGACCAACCCGCCCGCGCCGCCGCATCCCGAAAGGCGTCGCGCGCCGCGAGATCGGCCGCGTCCTACCGGGCTTCGACTTCCTGAATGACGCCGTCCGGAATGTTCGTCGACGCGTAGCCGGGAATTTGCACGACCGGCCGCACGCCGATCCCTGTCAGATGGGCATCATATGTCATCGCCAGGGCGAGTGCCGATTCGACGCACGCCACAGATACTTAGGAATTCGTCACGTGGACGAGAATGCTTTTCAATGCCATCGCACACCTCGCGCATTGGATGATCCGTTACGATCACCCTAGACGCGCCAGGCCGTGACAACATTGATTCAGGTCAACGTTAGACCGGATCAGACGGGCCGGTCGCCTTTCACAGTCACCCGGTGACCGCTGCGCACATGCGGACGATAGTCCCACAACGCACGGTGCTGGACGCAGCGATTGTCCCAGAAGGCGATGGAATTGTTGCGCCAACTGAATCGGCAATGGAACTCCGGCGTCTCGATATGCTTGAACAGGAAATCGAGAACAGCTCGGCTTTCCGTCGCCGACAGCCCCTCGATCCGCGTCGTAAAGCCGGAATTCACATAGATGCCTTTGCGCCCGGTGACCGGATGGGTGCGGACGATCGGGTGCAGCGCCGCCGGGTAGGCGTTCTCACCGTCGCGCAGTTTCCCGGACCGGCTGACATAGCCGCGGCTGTGCACATGCTCCGACTCGTGGTGCGCCTGCAGGTCGCCCAGAAAGCTTTTCATATCGTCCGACAGCGCCTCATAAGCGGCGTACATGCTGGCGAACATCGTATCGCCACCGGATTCCGGCACCTGATGCAAATGCAGGATGCTGCCCATGGGCGGCTCGATGTCTGCACTGACATCCGTGTGCCACCCCTGGCCCGCCGCGTATTTCGAATTTTCGTCGGTATGGATGACGAGGATTTCCGGATGGCCCTCCGGGCCGGGCATCGCCGGATGGATGTGCAGCTCGCCGAACCGGCGGCCGAAATCCTTGTGCTGATCCAGGGTCAGTTCCTGGTCGCGGAAGAAGATCACCTGATGTTCCATCAGCGCGTCATGAATCTCCGAAAACGCCTGGTTGCCGAGCGGTTCGGCCAGGTTCACGCCGGAAATCTCCGCACCCAGGGCCGGGCTGATTGGCGATACTTCGATGGTTTCGTATGGCATCCGAAAACTCCCTTATCTAGACCGGGCGGTCGCCCTGGACGGTGACCCGATAGCCGTGCCGGGTCTTCGGGTAGTAGTCCCACAGCGCCTTGTGCTGGGCGCAGCGATTGTCCCAGAAGGCGACGGAATTGTTGCGCCACGGGAAGCGGCAATGGAATTCCGGCGTCTCGATATGGCGATAGAGCATGCCGAGAATGGCATCGCTCTCATTCTGCTTCAGACCTTCGATCCGAGTCGTGAAGTTGCAGTTCACGAACAGCGCCTTGCGGCCGGTCACCGGATGGGTGCGCACGATCGGGTGCAGCGATTTCGGATAGAGGTTTTCCTCACCGTCGCGCATGCCGCCCTTGTGACCGTAGCGCTTGCCGTGCACATGCTCGGATTCGTGCCAGGCCTGCTTGCCGTCGAGAAACGCCTTCATCGTGTCCGACAGCGCGTCATAGGCGGCGTACATGCTGGCGAACATCGTGTCGCCGCCGGGCACCGGCACCTCGTGCAGATGCAGGATGCTGCCCATCGGCGGTTCTTCGTCGCAGCTCACATCGCTGTGCCAGTGCTGTCCGGCGACCTGTTTCGACTTGGCATCGCCACGAATGGTCAGGATTTCCGGATGCCCTTCCGGCGACGGCGCGGTCGGGTGGACATGCAGTTCGCCAAAGCGGCGGCCGAACGCCTTGTGCTGCTCCCAGTCCATCGTCTGGTCGCGGAAGAAGATCACCTGATGTTCCATCAGCGCGTCGTGGATTTCCGAGAAGGTCTGGTTGCCGAGCGGCTGCGACAGGTCGACGCCGGAAATCTCCGCCCCGATGTTCGGGCTCAGTGGCTCGACTTCGATGGTTTCGTAGGCCATGGGGATTCCCCTTTGCTGTGCGGTCGGTTACGCGACAATCTCGCTGACGCCGTACTTCTCGGCCAACGCCACCAGCTTGTTCCAGGTCGCATCCTCGACCTCGATACCGTCGACCAGGCGCTTCTGCATGCGCTGATGCTCGATTTCACCCGGATAGAGGACCGAGTCGAACCCTTCTGCGGTCGGTGTCGCCTTCAGATACTCGGCGAATTCGGTGACCTCCTGCTTGAAGGTGTCGAGCGGCCGGAAGGCCTCGACGTTGAACACCGCCATGAAGACGCCGTCATTGTGCTTACCTGTCGGCTCGACGCCGAAGCCGAGCCCTGTCAGCAAGCCGGAGAAGATCTCGACCATCGCCGCCAGGCCGGTGCCTTTGAAGCCCTGCGCCCCGCCGAGCGGCTGGATCGCGCCGCCCTCGCCGAGAGCGGCCGGATCGGTCGTCTTGCGGCCATCCTTGTCGACCACCCAATCGTCGGGGATCGAATCGCCGCGCGCCTGCGCCAGCTTGACCTTGCCCGCCGCCGCTGCGGAGGTCGCCATGTCGATGAAGAACGGTCCTTCCAGATTAGACGGCATGGCGATCGAAATCGGGTTGGTGCCGAGCCGGGCCGCGCGCCCACCGAAGGGTGCCACCGCCTTGGGCGAGCGGCCGGAATCAGCGGTCATCATGGCGATCATGCCCTGCTCGGCGGCCATGATCGGATAGGACGCCGCGCGGCCGACATGGCTCTGATGATAGACCGTGGCCGCGGCGACATTGGCCTTCTTCGCCTTCTCGATCGTGATGTTCATAGCGCGCTCGTTGACCACATAGCCGAAGCCCCAATTACCGTTGATCACGGTCGTGGTCGCGCTTTCCTGGACAATCTCGAACGGCGCGCCCGGCACGATATGGCCACGGTCGACCCGGTCGATATAGGTCGGCACCTGGATGATGCCGTGCGAATCGTGCCCGGTCAGGTTGGCGTTGACGCAATGTCGCGAGACGGTCGCCGCCTCCTCCGCCGACGCGCCCGCTTTCTCGAACAGGACTTCGCCAATTTTTCTCAGACGGTCAGCTTGAATGGTCGGCATGCGGTCTCTCCCTCCGGCACGTATGGGTCAAACGGTTGACCCCAATGATACCGATTGGCGCGGCAAGGGGAATAGCGGGGCCAATCGGGCAATTGACGCACGCGAACAAAGCTCCCCACAATGCCCGCATGACGAAAGAGTTTTCCACGTCGCCCATGTTCGACAGTCTGGGCAACTGGCTGATCGAACAGGGCATCCGCGAGGCCTCGGTCGAAGAAGTCGTACAGGGCTTCGGCCGCGGTCTGGTCGATGCGGGCGTGTCGGTGAACCGGGTCAGCCTGGGCGGCTTGCTGCTGCATCCGGTATTTGGCGCGCTCGACGTCGTCTGGAACGGCAAAGACGACACGATCAACTCGCAGATGATGCCGCGCGGCGTCGTCACCACGGAAGATTTTCAGAACTCGCCGTTTTTCTGGGCGATGTCGGAGCATGTCCCCTTCCGCCGGTTCCGCCTCGGCGAGGGCGCCGTGACGCCGGATTTCCCTATCTTCGAGCGGCTGCGGTCGGAAGGCGTGACCGACTAACTGCTGTTCTTCGAATCCTACGACCGGAAACTGGACCCCATCTGGGCTGACCTGCCGTCCGGCATGGAAGGCGTGATCCTGTCCGTTTCGACCTGCCGCAAGGGCGGGTTCGCGGGTATGGAGATCGCCTATCTGCAGGCGATGATGCGGCCGCTCACCCTGAACATAAAATCCTCGACGACGCATGAACTGTCACGCGCGCTGCTCGACACCTATCTCGGCCGCTATTCCGGCAACCGGGTCCTGGAAGGCGTGGTCGAACGCGGCGATGGCGGGATCATCGATTGCGTCCTGTTCTACAGCGATCTGCGCGACTCGACGAAGCTGGCCGAGAATTTGCCGCTCGACGGCTATCTTTCGCTGATCAACAAGTATTTCGATTGCAGCGCCGGCGCGGTCACCGATCATGGCGGCGAGGTTCTGAAGTTCATCGGCGACGCGGTGATGGCGATTTTCCCGATCGACCTGCAGAACCGTCCGGCGGTCGATATGTGCCGCGCCGCGATCAGCGCAGCGCGCGAAGCCTTCGGCCGCGCCGCCGCGTTAAGCGGCCAAAACCCTGAAGACGAAGGGTTCAGCTTCGGCCTGTCCCTGCATTTGGGCCAGGTCATGTATGGCAATTTGGGCACGGAACGCCGCCTCGACTTCACCGTCATGGGCCCGGCGGTTAATCAGGTGACCAGGCTTGAAGGGCTTTGCAAGACGATGGGCGTCCCCATCGTGATGTCCGAGGGGTTCCAGGCGCAATTCAACGGAAATACCGCGCCGCTCGGCCAACACACACTGCCCGGCCTCGACCACGATATCGCGGTCTACACCCTGCCGGAGTTCGACACGCGGTAATGCCGTGATGCTGCTAGCTACGCAGCCTCGCCGGGCACCGTCGTCGCGGCCTGCCACTCGACCAAGAAGATCGGTACGGGTTCGTCGAAGCCTTTGAGCTCGAAGTCGCCCTTTTTCATGAAGCCGTAATTTTTGCCGGCGCACATCTCGTGCACCAGGTTGGAAACGGCGATCTCATAGCCCTCCGCCTTGCTGAGCACGCGCGCGGCCATCTGCACC
>CAJWOT010000307.1 GCA_913044215.1 uncultured Rhodospirillaceae bacterium
CCGGATGGCCCAACACACCCGCCGCGACCGCGAATACGGAACAGCACACCAGTACGACTTACGCGAAAAGCTTCAGCGGCGATCCGGTGGCGTCGATGATCCGGGACCTCGCCTTTGGCGAAGGACTGGATGGTGTCGGATGGTCCATCTTGCTACCGCGCGAAGTTGCCGCCGAGCTCGTCCTCGATGAATGCCTGGATGATCTCCTGCATCGAGCCGTCGGCCTGGAAGCCCAGCTCGCGGCCGCGGTTGGCGGCAAACTTCATCGGCCAGCCGGAGACGATGGCGCGGATGTCCGCGTCGGGCTTGAAGTCGATGCGGTCGCTGACCGACGGTCCCGCGACCTCGGTCAGCGCGTCGACCATCTCGCGCACCGTGTGGGTGATGCCGGGGATCGAGACGGCACGGTGTGGCCCCCAGGCGTCAGCCGGCATCTCGGCGGCGCGAATAAATGCATCGACGACCCGGCGCGGCGACAGCAGCCACATCGCCTGATCCTCGGAAACCGGACAGTCGACCCGGTCGCCCTGCAGCGGTTCGCGAATGATCGAGCTGGCGAAGG
This sequence comes from uncultured Rhodospirillaceae bacterium, assembly GCA_913044215.1. GTDB lineage: Bacteria > Pseudomonadota > Alphaproteobacteria > UBA8366. Next base: position 563 of record CAJWOT010000307.1, read on the forward strand.
TCGAGGCCGCCTTGTTCGGCTTACCCGGCCGCACCACCACGGTCGGCAGGCGCAACGCCCGGCCGTCGACGAAACCCTTGCGGCTGTAATCGTTTATCAAGAGCTCGCTTGCCGCCTTCTGCGCCCCATAGGACGTCTGCGGGTTGAGGTGGGTGTCGTCCTGGATCACGTCGGGCACGAGCCCGCCAAACACGGCGACCGAACTGGCGAAGACGACCCTTGGATTGGTGCCGAGCTCGCGGCAGACATCGAGCACCGTGCGCGTGCCGCCGAGATTGACTCGCATACCCAGATCGAAATCGGCCTCCGCCCCGGCGCTGACCACGGCAGCCAGATGGAAAACCGCGTCGGTGTCCGGCGTGATCAGAGCCCGCAGCTGGTCCGGGTCGGTGACGTCGCCTGTCACCGTCTCAAGCCGCGGATCGTCCGGAAAGGGCGGATCCGGCTCGCCGACATCAAAGGCGACGAGACTGTCGAGCGCCCCCTGCCCGCGCCCGAAATCTAAATCGTTTTTTTCCAGCAGTTTCAGCGCCAGACGGCGGCCGATGAACCCGGTGCCGCCGGTGATGACGATCTTCATGTGTTGGCTCCCTTCGCGCTGTGCGCCATGCGTGTACAGGTCCGCCAGGCTTCGATCAAGGCCGTCGGATCGGCCTCACCTTTCCCTGCGATGTCGTAGGCAGTGCCATGCGCCGCGGTGGTGACCGGAAAGGGCAAACCGCCCAGCACGGTGATGCCGCTGCCGAAGCCCATCAGCTTCATCGCGATCTGCCCCTGGTCGTGATACATGGTGACGACCCCGTCATAGGCGCCTTCCTTGGCGCGCACAAAGACGGTGTCGGAGGGGTAAGGGCCCTCAACAGCCGCCCCGTCAGCCGCCGCCTGCGCGACGGCCGGTTCGATCACATCGATCTCCTCGCGCCCGAAATTGCCGCCATCGCCGGCATGCGGGTTGAGCGCCGCCACCGCGAGCCGCGGTCGTTCAAGGCCCGAGGCGCGCAGGCTGCGGTCGAGCAGCCCGATGGCCCGCGCGATGCCGTCCGTGGTGATGTGGTCGGCGACGTCCCGGATCGCCACATGGCTGGTGACCCGCGAGGTCCAAAGTTTCTCCAGCACGTTCAGCTCGCCGACCTCGCCCTCGAAGCCGATATGCGATTTCAGGAACTGCATCTCGTCCTCGAAGCCGAGCCCGGCCAGGTGCATCGCCTGTTTGTTGAGCGGCGCGAAGACGAAGCCGTCTATGTCGCCCGCCGCGGCCATATCCGCGGCCTGTTTGATCGTCGCCAGGACCTCCTTCCCGGCCGCCGCCGTCGCGGTGCCGCGGTCGGTCCCGTTCGCGGGTGCTGCCAGCGGGTGGAATTCCAGCTCCCGGCCGATCTCGATGCCGGCGACGCTTTGCCCGTCGCGATAGACGCCGGGGTCGGCAATCAGCACCGCTTCCGTGGTCTCATGCGTTTCCGGCCGGGCCAGAAGCTTGGCCGCGATCTCCGGGCCGATGCCGTTGCGGTCACCGAGTAGCAATCCCACCCGTGGTTTCATGATCCCTCCTTGAAACGCGAATCCGCCGAATCGCGGCTCGCATAGACGAAGCCTCGGCAATAGGGCGGCGCCTCCGGTTTATCCATCAATTTCGCGCCATCTTCAGCAACTGATCCGACGGCAAACGGCTCAACAGCGTGAAATCCTTTACGTAGACGGCTTCACTCCAAAGCATCTGGCTCAGCATAGCGCTAGGCTGCTCCGGAACCATCGCGGGCTTGAACGCTCGGCCAGCAAAACCAATAAATTTGTGGAACAGGAATCCATTGTGCCTCAGCGCCTGGTCGACTTCAGCGAACAGAGGCTGCCCCTCGTATAGCGGCACGAACTCGACTTCGGTATGAACGACCGACACGCCTTTCAGCGTATCAGTAGCCCCTTCGATCACGGCGCGTTCCGCCCCTTGCACATCGAGTTTCAGAAAATCGGTACCGGATACGCTGGCCAGCGTATCGAGCCGGACGGTCTGTACCGTTTCGCGGGAAACGACTTCGAGCAGCGCCGAGATGTTTTGAAACAGATCGAGAAGCGCCGAATTCGGTTCGTACAAGGACGAAGTCATCAGGGCCTTACAGACCCTTAAGGTGCCGGCCTCCCCGTCGCCAACGAACTCCGGCAGAAAAATGCGACGGCCGTCGCTTTCGGCATTCAACTTGGCGCATAGCTGGGCATCGGGCTCGAATGCGATCACATCGCACAAATCGCGATCGAATAATCCCTGATAGATTTCCTCATGGCCTTCGACAGGTAATAAGCCCACATCGACGACTTTGAGCCGGGGCAACGGCGCATCGAACAGTTCGGCAAAAGAAAATGGATGTTCCGCCATGCGCGGTAACGGCGTCAGTCGCCTTCCCCCGAAGCTGTCTTCGCGACATCGATCCCGGCCAGTTTTTCGTAGACCTTTACGACGGACGCATCGTCGGATCGCCCATAACCTGCCGCGGAGGCCGCTAGAAATTGCTGCAGCGCGTTGGTCGCCAACGGCAGCGGAAACTGCAGTGACCGGGCCGCATCGGTCACGATCCCGAGATCCTTGATGAAGATATCCACGACGCCCCGCGGCGCGTAGTCCTCTTTCAGCATATAGGGCACCCTGGACTCGAAAACGACGGAATTGCCGCCCCCATGGGTGATCACGTCATAGACCGTTTGCGGGTCCGCGCCGGCCTTTGTCGCCAGCGCCATCGCTTCCGCCGCCGCCACCACATGCACACCGACAAGAAGCTGATTGATCATCTTGACCGACGATCCTGCGCCCGGCGCATTTCCGACCCGATATACCCGACCGCCCATCGCCTTGAAGGCCCCATCGGCGGCGGCCATTGCTTCGTCCGAACCGGAAGCGATCACGGTCAGCGTACCCTGATCGGCACCGCGCTTGCCGCCCGTGACCGGTGCGTCGACGAACAGGTGACCGGACGCCTCCAGGCGCGCCGCCATATCACGGCAATGCTCAGGTGCCATCGTGGTACACATCACAACGGTGCTGCCTTTGGGTAACGTCTCCGCCGCGCCGTCTTCTCCGTACAGCACCTCTTCCGCCTGATCCGCGGAGAAGACGCAAACGATCAACAGCGATATGTCAGCCGCCAGCAGCGCCGGGTTCGTCGCCGCGGTCCCGCCCGCATCGACCAGCGCGGCCATGGACGCCGCGTTGACGTCGTAACCGCAAACCGCATACCCCGCATCGAGCAGGTTCTTCGACATGCCGACGCCCATCGCGCCAAGCCCGATAAATCCGATCTTCTCGCCCGTCATGGGAGGCCTCCGTTGATCATTCGCGGATGCGATAGTACCGGACCGCGTTATCGTGAAACAGCATTGCGCGTTCCGTTTCGGAAAAACCCTCGGTGATCGTCAAAAATCCGCTAAAGATTTGTTCATAATCGACGACCAGGCTATCGACCGGAAAGTTACTCGCGAACATGCAACGGTCGACGCCGAAGATTTCGATCGCATCGAGCACAACCGTGCGGTTGGTTTCGACAGACCAGCCCGCTCCCGGAACACCGATCCCCGAGATTTTCACGACAGTGTTGGGCGCTTCGGCGAATCGGCGCATGGCGTCCCGCCAGCCAGCAAGTCCCGCGGCGCTCCGGTCCGCAGGGAGGCCGGCATGATTCAGAATGATTCGCGTATCCGGAAAATCGCACGCTAGCCGATAGGCCTCCGCCAGCCGATTCCAAGGGGTTTGCAGATCGAATGAGAGACCATGCTTAGCGAGCTGCGCATAGCCGTGTCGCCACGCCGTACTATCCATGAAGCCGGCAGGCTCAGGCGGCTTATGGCGCACGCTCCGAACGAAGGGATAGCTGGCTTGTGCCTCCAAAATCGCTGCAGCGTCCTCATGATGGAGCCATGCCTGGGCGACGCAGACCGACGGAAGCCCGCAATCCTCGCGCACGGACTGGAGCCAGCGCGTTTCGCCAACCGGATCGCTGGGATCCCACTCCGCCTCGACATGAACCGAGCCGACGATGTCGAACGCTGCACCGTCCGCGCGAAAATCGTCCGGCAAGTAGTTCCGGCGTATCGATGCGTAATCGCCATAGCGAAAGGGAATCTTGCCGTCCTCGGTCAGCCAAGGGTGAGGATTCCGCTCGAGATCCCAGAAGTGGTGATGCGCATCGACGATTTTCATACCGCCCTCCCCCTAACCAATTTCAACCGTTCCTCAACCATGCAACGAAATCGTCGGGGAAGGTTCGCACAAACCTCAGTTTCGACATGAATTTCCGCCTCAAACCCCAGTGTCCCGCTTGCGTGCAAAGGCATCATTGGCGAAAATCGCAGCCGTTCGACCGTGGTCTAGCTTGCCAAGAAAATGGGCCTCCATGAATATCGATGAAGCACAATATGAAAGCGCCGTCGTC
>CAJWOT010000308.1 GCA_913044215.1 uncultured Rhodospirillaceae bacterium
GCAGTGCTGACACCCCGGCGAATACGTCCTGTGAATCCCGTGAAGCGGTTCTTGATTTCCTGTCCTCGAAATACGCCGAAGCGCCCGTCGCGATGGAGGTTTCCAAGGATGGCGTCGTCGTCGAGATCCTGACCTCGGGGCCGGGCTCGACCTTCATGATCATCGTCACCACGCCGAACGGCATGACCTGCATGGTCGCCGCCGGGGACAGCTGGGAAAACCTCGTGCCGGCGCGGCAGCGCATTTAGGGCCGATACCGGATCCTAAGCCTAATCCCCACTTAATTCCCGAAAACGTCGTGCCGCACCCGGTCGCCCGGCTTGATGCCGAGGCGGGATGTTGTGCCGCCGTTCAATTCCAGCACCGCCAGCGCGTAGCCCTTCGAGCGTACCGGGGCGAGCGAGTGCGGCACGGTGCGCTGTCGGATGTTGAGGATGCGGCCGTCGGCGGCGATGAAGATCATGTCGAGCGGGATTAAGGTGTTCTTCATCCAGAAGGAGAGGGGCTGCGGCCGGTTGTAGACGAACAGCATGCCTGCCTTGGGGGCCATGTCGCGCCGGTACATGAGGCCCTGCGACTGTTGCGCCGGCGTGATTGCCAGCTCGACCTCGAACTCTTGAACGCCTTTGGCCGTCTCGATCGACAGCGCGGACTTTTCGAAATTCTCAAGCGCTGCTGCATTGGCGGCAAGGAGGCACAGGAAGGCGAAGGCGAGGGCGCGGATCATATGGACGGCTACCGGAGGCCGCCCCAGGCGATGAAGTTGGGATTGCGCAGCGGGTCCTTGGCGTAAAGCAGGGGGCTGCCGTCTTCCGTCGTCACCCGGCCGCCCGCGGCGCGCAAGATGGCGTGGCCCGCCGCCGTGTCCCATTCCATGGTCGGACCAAAACGCGGATATACGTCGGCCCTACCAGCCGCAAGCAGGCAGAATTTGAGCGAGCTGCCGGCGTTCTTGGTGCCCGCCAGCGGGCGCCCTTCGAGAAACGCCTTCAGGGTCTCTGGATCGCCATGCCGGCGGCTCGCCAACACGGTGGCCCCCTCGGACGGCACCTCGCGGATCGTGATCGGTTCCGGCGTGCCGCCCTCACGCGCCCGCGTCGCGCCGACGCCGACGAGACCGGTATAGGTGTCGCCCAGCGCCGGGGCGAAGATGACGCCGAAGATAGGTTCCCTATTGGCGATTAAACCGATATTGACGGTGAACTCGCCATTTCGGTTGAGGAACTCCTTGGTGCCGTCCAGCGGATCGACCAGCCAGAACGGCTTGTCTCCCACATCCGGCACCTCGCCGCGCGACGCGGCCTCTTCGGCGACGATGGGAAAGTCCGGCGTCAGCCGCTTCAGCACCGGCGTGATCAGCGCCTCGGCCGCCAAATCCGCTTCGGTCACCGGCGAGTCGTCGTCCTTGCGCGCGACGTCGAAATCGGTCGCGTAGACATCCATGATGGCGGCCCCGGCTTCGTGCGCAACGGCGACGATGTCGGACAACAGGGCTTGGGTATCAGTCATTTCACCTCGGGCGTGATTTTATCGGTGGCGGTCGACGAGAAGCGCCAGGCTTCGAACCGGTCGGACCAGTGGTCCTCGGCCAGGCCGGCTTTGCGCTTCAAATGCGACAGAAAGGTAGCGGGATCTGGCAGATCCTCCCAGACCTGCGGCAGGAACACGGCGCGTTTGTCGCCGTCACGGATGATCAGCCCGTCCCGGTGCGGCCGCAGCTGGCCCCGGAAGTCGGCCTCGTCGGCAAAGCACATGGCCTGCGGGATGCCGAGCAGCGACACCGAGACGCGCGTGCTCGACGCTTCGTCCGCCTGCAGCGGTGCGAAACGATGGTCGCGGAAGGCGGCGGCGTAGGCGTTGTGCACGATATCCTCGATGAAGGGCCGGTGGGCGGTCACGGTGCCGATGCAGCCGCGCAGCTTGCCGTCCTTTTTGAGGGTCACGAAGGTCGCCCGCCGCGGCTGCAGATCGCGGGCGAAGCTCTTTACATCGACGGCCGGCGGCTTGCCCTTGGCGAGCCCATGTTTGATCGAGGCGCCGGCGACCCGCAGGATTTCCGCCCGGTGCCGGGTGATGATCTCGGTATCGCTCGCCGTGGCCGCATCGTGAAAGGCCCAGGCGCCATAGCCCACGACCCGGTCCTTTGAGCCCGCGGTGTCGCCCGAATTCTTCAAGTCGAGCCGCTCGACTGTCATGCCGCGCTTCTTGGCCGTCGTCATCAGCCCGCAGACCGGGATGCGGCCGCAGGCCTGCGGCTGGCGGATCCCGTCGGTGCGCAACTCCTCGATCGCGGCGGCCGTCGCCGAATCCATGCGCTGCGCCGTCGCGTAATCCTCGTAATGGCTCAGGTCGGTGCTGATCACGATCAGCGTTTCGTCACCGCCCCACAGCCGGTCCAGCACCTGCGCGACCTCAGCCTCGCTGGCGCGGCCGACGACCAGCGGCACTAGCGCGAAGTCGCCCAGCATCTCCTGCAGGAAGGGCAAATGGACCTCGAGCGAATGCTCCTCGCGATGCGCATCGTCGCGTTGCACGAGTTGCGGCAGGTCGGCCACGGCATGGATCGCCGCGCGGTCGATTTTCACCTGGCCGAGCGGCGTCTGAAAGGCATCCGCGTCGGGCGCGGCAAGCCCGTCGAAGGCAACCCTATGCGCCGGCCCCAGCAGGATCACGCGTGAGATCCGGTCCGCGGCCGCTTTCACCGTCGCGTACGCGCGGCCCGCGATGGCGCCGGAATAGACATAGCCCGCATGCGGCGCGACGATCGCTTTCGGCACCGCGCCGCCGGCCGGAACGGCGCTCGCCATGTAGCGCGCCACGCTCGCCGCCAGCTCGCGCGGATCGTCCGGATAGAACATGCCGGAAACCGCCGCTGCTCTGATATGGCCCATGAACCGCCCGTTTCGTCGTTGTGGCGCCAGTATATCGCCAAGCCTCGCAAGCCGGCCAGATTGCATATCGCCGTTTAAGGACGCTTAACGAAATACGCTATAGTGGCGACATCATGGCGGACCGGGACATCATCGAAGGCGTCAGCGGGCGGCATTGGCATGCGCTGCCGGACGGAAGGGTGCAGTGCGATATCTGCCCGCGTGAATGCAAGCTGCGCGACGGGCAGCGCGGGCTGTGCTTCGTGCGCGCGCGGCGTGGTGGCGAGATCGTGCTGACCACCTACGGCCGGTCGAGCGGCTTCTGCATTGACCCGATCGAGAAGAAACCGCTGGACCATTTCCTGCCGGGCACGCCCGTGCTGTCCTTCGGCACGGCGGGCTGCAACCTGACCTGCAAGTTCTGTCAGAACTGGGACATCTCCAAATCGCGCGAGATGGACCGGCTGATGGACGAGGCGCCGCCCGAGGCGATCGCCGAGGCGGCCCTGCAGACCGGCTGCCGCTCGGTCGCCTACACCTATAACGACCCGGTCATCTTCTTCGAATACGCGCTCGACGTGGCCGCCGCCTGCCGGTCGCGTGGGATCAAGAACGTCGCGGTGTCGGCTGGTTATATTTGCCCGGAGGCGCGGGCCGAGTTCTACGATGCGATGGACGCCGTCAATGTGGACCTCAAGGCCTTCACCGAGGGCTTCTACAAGACCCTCTGCTCGGCGGAGCTGGAGGTGGTCAAGGAGACGCTCGTCTACATTAAGCACGAGACCGACGTTTGGCTGGAAATCACGACCCTGCTGATCCCCGGCGAGAACGATTCCGAAGGCGAGATCGAAGAATTGACGCAATGGTTGGTCGAGGCGTTGGGGCCGGACGTACCGCTGCACTTCTCCGCCTTCCATCCGGATTACAAGATGACCGACAAACCCAACACGCCGCCGGAGACGCTGATCCGCGCCTGGCGCATCGCGCGCAAGAACGGCGTGCGCTACGCCTATACCGGCAACATCCACAACAAGGAGACCGGTAGCACCTATTGCCACCAATGCGGCCTGCGCCTGATCGGCCGCGACTGGTACGAGCTGAGCGATTGGCAACTGACCGCGGACGGCTGTTGCCCGCGCTGCGGCACAGCATGCGCCGGCGTGTTCGACGGCAAGCCCGGCGATTGGGGCCGCAAGCGCCAGCCGTTGCGCATGAAGCAGTTCGCCGCCGGGCTGCACAACCGGTTGGGGGCGCTGCACTGATGGCGGTCCTGGAGCCGGAGGAGCATGCCGAGCGGGTGCGCGCGCATTACCTGCCGCTGCTGGCGAAATACGGCGCGTCGAGCAAGGTCGTCGACTACCACCATTCCGGCAACCATCTGGCACGCTTCGTCATCTTGGCAGGCATCGACGACATCCGAGAGGCCTCGATCCTGGATGTCGGCTGCGGCGTCGGCCATTTCGCGAAATGGCTGAACGAAAACGGGTATGAGGGCGACTATATCGGCATCGATTTGCTGCCCGAGATGGTCGAGCGCGCCCGCGAACTCAATCCCGGCATGCGCTTCGAGGTCTGCGACCTGCTTCTCGAACCGGACCGCTACCGCGCCGACTACGTCATGTCGAGCGGTATCTTCCATCTCGGCGACACGCAATTCATGCAGCGGGTCCTGTCGGTGATGTATGCCTCGTGCGAGCGCGGCGTCGCCTTCAACTCACTATCGGCCTGGGACGAGGTCAACAAGAAGCTCGGCTATTTCAGCGCCGACCCCGAGGAAACCGTCGCGTTTTGCCGCACACTCACGCCCTTCATCATGCTGCGGCATGACTATCTGCCACACGATTTCACGATGTTCCTGTATCGGGAGTAGAGGCCCTAGAAGGGTGCGCAGATTTAGTCGTCTTGGAAGCCGTTCAGATTTGAGACGACTCACGCCGCCACGAGGTCGACGGCTACGCGCTGGCCCAGCGCGGCGAAGGCGGCGTCGATTTGCTCCATTTTCGAGGAATGGTTGAGGTCCAGGAGACGGTCGACCTGTGGGGCATGGCAGTTGAGACGGCGGGCCAGTTCCGCCTTGTTGACGCCTTCATGCCGCATGGCTTT
>CAJWOT010000309.1 GCA_913044215.1 uncultured Rhodospirillaceae bacterium
CTGCTGACCAATGCGGTCAAGTTCACACCCCGTGGCGGTGCGGTCACCGTTTCCGCCGTGGAGAACCAAGGTCTGGACATCGTGGTGGCAGACAATGGCGTCGGTATTGCCGAAGAAGATCAGCAACGCGTGTTCACTCCTTTCGTCCAACTCGATGCGAGCGGCTTGCAGCGCTACGAGGGCGCGGGTCTGGGTCTGGCGCTGGTCAAATCGCTTGCGGAGATGCATGACGCGACCGTCGCCTTGGACAGCACGGAGGGAGAGGGCACAACCATCACCGTTCATTTCCCGGAAGCGGCCTTGGTGCCCCGATCCAATTCAGACTGAATCCTTGCAGTACAGTCGGCTACGCGGTAATTGCCGGTTAGTCGCAAGGAGGACTGTATGACCATAGACGTTGCGCGGGTACGATCTGATACACCGGGCTGTGAAAACCAAGCGCACTTCAACAACGCCGGTGCCGCACTATCGCCGCAGCCGATACTGGATACGGTGATCGCCCATCTCAATCGAGAGGCGAAGATCGGCGGATATGAAGCGGCGGCGGAGGCGTCCGATCGGCTTAAGCACTTATATGCCACTGCAGCGCAGCTGATCGGCGGTAAGCCGCAGGAAATCGCCTATATTGAGAACGCCACGCGGGCTTGGGACATGGCGTTTTACGCGATCGACTGGCAGGAAGGCGATCAGATTTTGACCGCGCAGGCGGAATACGCCGCTAACTACATCGCCTATTTGCACATGGTCAAACGGTGCGGCGTCGAGATCATTGCGGTACCGAATGACCAACACGGGCAGATTTCAGTCTCGGCCTTGGAAGAGCGCATCACCGACCGCACAAAACTCATCGCGATTACCCATATCCCGACCAATGGCGGTTTGGTCAATCCGGCTGCGGAGGTCGGCAAAGTCGCCAAGGCGCGTGGCATTCTTTACCTGCTCGATGCCTGTCAGTCCGTCGGCCAGATACCGATGGATGTGAAGGCGATCGGCTGCGACATGCTGTCGGCGACCGGGCGTAAATATCTCCGCGGTCCCCGCGGGACGGGATTCCTGTGGGTCCGGGAGCCGCTGATCGAAACCCTGGACCCACCCTTACTCGATCTGCATGCGGCGACTCTCACAGGGCCGGAAAGCTATGAGGTTCGCAACGACGCGCGCCGCTTCGAGAATTGGGAAAGTTTCGTCGCCGGGCGGCTCGGTCTCGCCGCGGCGATCGACTACGCGCTCGATCTCGGCATGGACGCCATACGCAACCGCATTTATGCGTTGGCGCAAAGGTTGCGAACCGGCCTCGACGCGCTCTCCGGTGTCACTGTCCGCGACCTTGGGGCGGAGAAATGCGGCATCGTCAGCTTCACCGTCGACGGTCACGCCCCGGCGGATATCAAGGAAACCTTGGCAGCACAGCGCTTCAACGTCTCCGCTTCGCGGCGCAGTTCCACCCTGCTCGATATGGCGGACCGACAGATCGACGCCCTCGTTCGCGCCTCGGTGCATTATTACAACACGGAGGAAGAGGTCGATCGGCTTATCGCCGCCGTGGACTCTCTTTAGCCCCAGAGCGCAGGCTCCGGCGGGCTCAGGGTACTGCCTTCGTATGCCAAACCGTCCGGATGATCTTTCGCCAGCAGCAGCGGCCCATCCAGATCGACCACCTCCGCGCCCTGCGCTACTAACACCGCGGGTGCCATCGCCAGGGATGTGGCGATCATGCATCCGACCATGATCTTCATCCCGCGTGCCCGCGCCGCATCGCGTAAGATCAGCGCCTCGGTCAGGCCGCCGGTCTTGTCGAGCTTAATATTTACGAACTCGTAGCGGCCGTCGAGCGCCTCCAAATCGGCGCTGGTGTGGCAAGACTCATCGGCACAGACCGGCACCGGGTGTGCGCAATCCGCTAGTACCGCGTCCTGTCCGGCTGGTATGGGTTGCTCGATCATCTCGACACCCAGCGGCGCCAGTTCCGCGCTGAAGGGTTCGACCATTTCCGGCGACCAACCTTCATTCGCATCGACGATTATACGGGTGTCCGGCGCAGCCTCTCGCACCGCCGAGACACGGGCGATATCGCCGTCACCAGTCAGCTTGAGCTTCATCAGCGGCCGGTGCGCGTTCTCGGCCGCCGCCTTGGCCATGTTCTCCGGTGTATCCAGGCTGAGCGTATAAGCCGTCACAAGCGGCCCTGGCGCACCCAGCCCCGCAAGCTGCCAGACCGGTTTGCTTTTCCGCTTCGCCTCCAAATCCCATAGCGCACAATCGAGCGCGTTCCGGGCCGCGCCCGCCGGCAGCGCTTCCTGCAGCGCCGCCCGGTCAAGCCCGTCCGAGACCGGCCCGGCAAACCGCTCGATATCGGCGATCACACCCTCCACGGTCTCGTCGTACCGGGCGTAAGGCATACACTCCGCCCGGCCGACATGATCGCCGTCGCTGATTTCGGCGACCACAACTTCGGCACTGGTCCGGCTGCCACGCGAGATCGTGAAGGCCGTGGCCAGCGGCCACGACTGATGCGCGACCTTAAGCTGCGGCATCAGATGGCGTCGACAAGGCGCGCCGCGCCGTGCCGGAACGCGTCGACACAGGGCAAGCCAAGCTTGGCTTCCAGTTCCTGCAGCAGCTTATCGGCTTCGCCGTCGGACAAGGCCGACGTATTTACAGACACGCCGACGCAGCGGATATCCGGGTTGGTCAGCTGCCCCGCCCTGATATTCGCGTCGATCACCGCCTGCAGATCGGGCATGGGCACGGTCGGCGTGCCGCGCATGTGCGGCCGGGTCGGCTCGTGACACAGTACGATCGCATCCGGCTGCGCCCCGTGCAGCAGACCCAGCGTGACGCCGGCATACGCTGCGTGGAACAACGACCCTTGACCTTCAACCACATCCCAATGATCGTCGTCATTGTCCGGCGTCAGCCATTCGGTCGCGCCGGAAATGAAATCGGCGACCACCGCATCGACGGACACGCCATCGCCTGCGATGAAAATGCCGGTTTGCCCGGTCGCCCGGAAGGTCGCCTTCATGCCGCGCGCCTTCATCTCCTTCTCGATCGCAAGCGAGGTAAACATCTTGCCGACCGACACGTCGGTACCGACGGTAAGAAGGCGCTTGCCGGATCGTTTATGGCCTTTCCCTGTGGCGAAATCACGGGTCGGGTGACGCGCATCGTAAAGAGTGCGGCCGAGCTTCTCCGCCTTTGCGGCGACGCCGGGCAGGTCGGTTAGACGCATATGCAGCCCACTGGCGATATCCATGCCAAGATCGAGCGCGGTTTCCAGGCTGGAAATCCACGTATCCGGCAAATAGCCGCCCTGGTTCACCACGCCGACAACCAAGGTCTTCGCACCAGCGGCGGCGCCTTCTTCCAGCGTCATATCCGGCAGGCCGACATCAGCCTTACAGCCGTCGAAACGCAGTTGGCCAAGGCACCATTCCGGTCGCCATTTGGCCACGCCATTCGCGGTCTTGGCGGCAAGCTGGTCCGCCGCATCGCCCAAGAACATGAGATATGGATTGGCAATACTCACGGTCTAAATCTCCCTCTATACGTCACACCGCCGTTGCGGCCTTTTTTGTTTTCTTCCCCTTGCGCCGTCCTTTGGTGACGGTGCTCAAAGCGTCATACATGATCGACATCGCTCGGTCGACTTCCTCATTACTACTGGTCATCGGCGGCACGAGCCGGATGACGTTCTTCAGGTCGCGCACCCCGCGCGTCTGAAATATCAAGCCATGCGACAGGCAGTATTCGAACATCGCCGTGACTTCCTTGTTCGCAGGCGTCTTCTTGACACGGTCCGTAACGAATTCGACGCCCAGCAACACACCCCGTCCGCGGATATCGCCGATCAGCTCGAACTCCTTGGCCATCTTACGGAACGCTCCCTTGATGCGGCGTTCGATCCGCGATGCGCGGCCCGGCATGTCTTCCTCGACGACGATCTTAAGACTCTCCTCGCCCGCCGCGCAAAGCAACGGGTCGGTCGCATGGCTACGGGTCGCGAAATAGCCCGCATCGACGGCCGCTTGGGCGACCTTGTCCGTCGTGCAAACGGCACTGATCGGCAAGCCGCCGCCAAAATGTTTGGAGATGGTGATGATATCGGGATCGACCCCTTCCTCATGCTGATAGCCGAACAGCTTGCCGGTCTTGCCGAGGCCGGTCTGCGACTCGTCAAAGATCAGTAGCATCCCGCGGTCGTCGCACGCCTTGCGCACCGCTTCGTAATAGCCCGTGGGCGGCACGATGACACCACCGGCGCTGAGGATCGGCTCGGCGATAAATGCAGCCGGCTTGGCGGTGAAGTTGGCGTCCGCCATCTCCATGCCGGATGCGAGGCACTGGAATTTGCAGCTTGGATATTTCAATCCGACCGGGCAACGGTAGCAGTAAGGCGCCAGGATCGACGCCGTCGCCGGTGCGACCACGCTGTGCTTACGCCGGGTCCAGTTGAAGGAAATCGAACGGGTCAGGTAGGAGGTCGACCCGTGTAGTCCGGCATGCAAGCCCACCACATCCAAGCCGCCCGTCGCCTTGCGCGCCAGATCGATCGAAGCCTCGATGGAGTCGCTCCCACTGACCAGGAAAAGAGATTTCTTCAGCGGCTTGGGCAGCAGCTTGCCCAACGTCTCGTGCAATTTCAGACGCGGCACATGCAGCAGGGCATTCGAGGCATGCATCATCGTCTGCAACGTCTTCTCGATCGCCGCCATCATGCGGGGGTGTTGATGGCCCAGCGCCGCCCCCATCTGTCCGGACTGAAAATCGAGATATTCCCTGCCCTCGGTGTCTGTAACGATCACGCCTTCGGATTTTTCCAGGACCGGCCGCTCTTCCAGACCGCCCATATAGCTGCCGCTTTCCGTGGGGAACATCCACTGATCGACGATCTTCTTGATCCGGTTCTTCTTCATCCCCTCCCCCTCTCCGGCCC
>CAJWOT010000310.1 GCA_913044215.1 uncultured Rhodospirillaceae bacterium
GTTTCCGCATTTGGCGAAGCTGCCTTTGGCGCGGAATCCCATGGAAGCCACGACCGGCACCCGCTTCAAGAACATCTCTACAAAAATGCGGCAGAAGTGCGCGACGGCTTGGTTCACCTGAATGACGATCCCGGCTTCGGAGTCGAGATCGATTGGACATATGTGGAAAAGGTACGAAGCTGATCCGTGAAGCGCTTCCAACGCAGCATCGGTGACCAAGTGACGTGATAGCGGTGAATGCGCGCCCGTTAACGCTGCGCCATCACCCGGCCGCGTCGTGCGCTGCCGCCGCCGCGAGAACATTATCGACGATTTCCGCCGCGGCGCCGGTATAGGTTTCCGGTTCAGCGATGGCGTCGACCTCCTCAGCGCTCAGCACGTTCAACACTTCGGGCATGTCCTTCAGCACATCGGCGAGCGGTAACGAAGTTACCCGGCAGTCCGCGCACGCCTTGTCGAGGATCGCGCGCGCTTCGAACTTGCTCATCCGCTTTGCCAGCTCGAGGGTGAACCGTTCGGTCAGTGCCAGCCCGTTCATGAGATCGATATTTTCGCGCATTCGGTCCACATGTACGTCGAGCCTTTGGACCAGATCGAGAGCCCATTGCAACGCGCCAGCCGTCAGCAGGAACGTCTCCGGCACGAGCATCCACTCAGCGATCCAGGTGCCGCCGCAACGATCGTGTTCCTGGCCGGCAACCTCGACCATTCCCATCGCCCGTTGGCGTCCCAACCGCGCGACCGACTCCGCGAACTCCGCGGCCCGCGGGTTCCTTTTATGCGCCATCGCGGAACTACGCCCACGCCCGGCGCCGCCCGTTTCGGAAATTTCGCCGATCTCGGTACTGCCGAGGCTGTTCAGATTTTGCGCGATGCGGGCCAGAGTGGTGCAGATATTTCCCAAGCAGAGGGACATTTCCGTGACACTGTCTCGCGCGTTGTGCCAATTGGACAGCGCCGTACCGAGGCCGAGCGCTTCGGCAATGGACTCTCTAAATTTCAACCCGTCCGGCGACAAAGACGCCAGCGTACCGACCGCACCGCCGAACTGAACGACCTGTATCCGCTGCCGAACCGCATCAAGCCTTTCCTCATGTCGCAGCAACTCCTCGATCCAGACGGCGATCTTGCCGCCAAAGGTTTGCGGCTGAGCGTGCATGTTGTTCGTCCGGCCGATCATCACCGTGTCGCGGTGCTCCCGCGCCAAATTCATGAGCGCCTGCCGGTAGGCCATCAATTGCCGTCGGATTTCGTTCAGACCATCGCGAAACTGTAGAACCTTCCCCGTGTCCATGATGTCATACGTCGTGATGCCGTAATGCACCCACATGGCGTGCGCGTCTTCGACCTGTTCGGCGAGTTGTTTGGCCAGCCCGACGATCGGACGCCCCACATCGACCGTGTCCTCGTGCAATTGTTCGAGATCCAGTTGTGCCGCGGAAATTTGCGCGCAGATCGCCGACGCGGCGTCTTCCGGAATGATGCCGAGCTTTCCTTGCGTCCGCGCCACCGCTTTCTCGACCTCGACCCACGCTTCGGCTGTGCCACTTTCGTTGAAAATTTGAGACATCGCCCGTGTGTCAAACATATGCCGGTAAATCGTCCAGTCGAAAATCGAAGTCGGACTCATTGGATCATTCCTCTGCGTGATGGCCGGGCGCCCGCGCCTTTGCGGGTCCCGCGTTCTCCCATGTTGGCCATTCGTCCACAAGGCGTGCGCGCCCCCCACCTCGCTAAGGGAGAACGCGTCGTATAAGCTGCCGGCCAACCAAAAAGAACAAGGGCGACCATCGTGAGGGGACGGGACTACGCGGCGCTGGCGCCGTTCAAGGTACGCAGTTTCCGTTTCCAGTGGCCGGCGGACCTGCTGACCTCTTGGGCCTTCGAAATGGAAACCCTGATCATCGGCTGGTACGTACTGGTCGAAACCGACTCCGTCCTACTGCTTACCCTCGTCGGGGCGCTGCAATATATCGGTACCCTTGTCGCACCCATGTTCGGTGTTATCGGCGACCGGATCGGCCGCCGAACAGTTCTATGCCTTTTGCGCGGCACCTATTTCGTGCTCGCCGCGACGATGATGGTGCTTGGGCTCACGGGCGAACTGACGCCGCACCACGTGTTCGCGATTGTGTTCTGCACCGGCATGATCCGAAACTCCGACCTGGTCATGCGGAACGCCCTGATCGGCGACACAATGCCGCCAAACCGGCTGATGAGTGCCATGAGCCTCTCACGCACCACCCAGGACACGGCGCGCATTGCCGGAGCCCTGGCGGGCGCCGGGCTGTTCTCCGCGCTCGGCATGGGGCAGACCTATATCGTTGTTGCCGCCTTCTATATGGCAAGCCTTTGCCTGACTTTCGGTGTCGCACGCCCTCTAAAGCCCGAGGACGAACTGCCAAAAGCGTCCCCGTGGCGGGATCTGCTCGAGGGGTTGGCGTATGCCTGGCGTACACCGAACGTGCGCGCGATCCTTATTCTGGCCTTTCTGATCAACTTTACGGCCTACCCCGCGACGAACGGATTGCTGCCCTACGCCGCGCGCGACGTGTATCAGGTCGGCGCGACAGGTCTCGGACACCTGGTTGCGGCCTTTGCTACGGGGGCGTTCATCGGCTCGCTTCTGCTGGTCTGGACTGGCGGACCGCGTCGCATTGCACGCTTCATGCTGATCAGTCTGATGCTCTGGTACGTCGCTCTGATTGCCTTTGCACAGCTCACGGATAAGACCTACGCGGTCCTGTTCCTTGTCGTGATCGGCATCGTTCAGGGCATGGGCATGATCTCAATGTCGGTCACCTTGCTGAACATGGTCTCGCAAGAGTTCCGCGGCCGAATTCTCGGCGTGCGCATGCTCGCAGTTTACGGTTTGCCGCTTGGATTGTTGATCGCCGGTGCCGTCATGGAACCAATTGGCTATGCCGGCCTTATCACCATGTTCTGCATCGTCGGCTTGACGAGCGTTGGCTACATCGGTTTCAGCTATCGCAACGTTCTTTGGCATCATCAAATAGGACGGTCATGACCAAAGCCCCTGCCCCGCTTGACGGTGTTCGCGTCCTCGATCTCACGCGCGTCCTGGCAGGACCGTATTGCACCCTGACGCTAAGCGACCTCGGTGCGGAGATCATCAAGGTCGAGGAGCCAACGCGGGGCGACGACATCCGCGGCATGCAGATTTCCGAGCGCCTCGGTATTTCGTCCTACTTCCTCGGCTTGAACCGCAACAAGAGGAGTGTTGGGCTGGACATCCGCACACAGGAGGGACGAAACGTCATCCTCGACCTTGTGCAACGGTCCGACGTGCTGATCGAGAACTACCGGGCCGGGGTCATGGACCGAAACGGGCTCGGCTACGACACCATCAAGGCGGCCAACTCGTCGATCATCTACGCGGCGATCTCCGGCTATGGCCGCGAGGGGCCCGACAAGGACCGGCCCGGCTATGATCCCGTGGTTCAGGCGGAAAGCGGCCTCATGAGCATGACGGGCGAAAAGGACGGCGCGCCGATGCGTACCGGCATTTCGATGATCGACATCATCACCGGATTGTTCGCCGGTCAGGCGGTCCTGGCGGCGCTTTACGAGCGCGAACAAAGCGGCAAAGGCCAGTATGTCGAAGTCCCCCTGTTCGATTGCGGCGTAAACATGTTGAGCCAGACCGCGATGGCTTATCTGGTCGACAATATCGTGATGAGCCGGGTTGGTAATGCCAGCGAAGCGGCGATGCCGGTTGGCGCCTACCAGGCAACCGACGGCGATTTCACCATGGCCCTGACCAGCGACCGCCAGTTCGCGGCGTTTTGTACGACAGTTTTGGAGCAGCCTGAGTTGGCAGATGATCCCGACTTCGCGACCAACCCAGCGCGGGTCGCCAATAGCGATCGCTTGGACAGCTTGCTGCGGGAAACATTTGCCACCGCAACGCGCGATCACTGGCTGTCCCGCTTTGCCAAGGCGGGTATTCCGGCGGGCCCGATCCGCGAT
Source organism: uncultured Rhodospirillaceae bacterium (assembly GCA_913044215.1). Lineage (GTDB taxonomy): Bacteria > Pseudomonadota > Alphaproteobacteria > UBA8366. The sequence goes on from CAJWOT010000310.1 coordinate 3,991, forward strand.
ATCGGCGAAGCGCTCAGGTCAACGGAAGTCGAAGGCCGAAACCTCATCACGGACGCGCCGCACACCAGTGCCGGCAGGGTCCCGCAAATCCGCTCGCCGATGCACTTTTCGCGCACGCCCGTGGTCGATCCCGTCGGCGCGCCGCTTCTGGGTGAACATACCGAATGGGTCCTTCGCGATGTGCTCGGACGCAGCGAGGCCGACATCGATAATCTTCGCAAAGCCGGCGCAATCCTGTAAGCCTGTCCGTAGACGTCTAGGGAGCGAACCATGACCAGCGAGACACCGCTTGAAATTTCCGTACAGCAATTGAACGAGATGCTGAATGCCGGCGAATCTTTGACCATCCTGGATGTTCGCGAGCCGCAAGAATTGGCGATTTGCAAATTGGAAAACAGTCTCGATATCCCCATGCAAAGCATACCTGCCAATTTGGATAGGTTGCGCGATGCGGAATTGCTGGTCGTCGTGTGTCACTCCGGTATGCGCAGTTGGCAGGTGACCCAATGGTTACGCCAACAGGGTATCGACAGCGCCACAAACCTTTCCGGTGGAATCGATAGCTGGGCCCGGGAAATAGACACCAGTATGGCGACGTACTGAACCGGCGCCGACGCTCCGACAAACGAACACTGAAAGATCGACCTGCGCGACACAGGATCGTCTGCCGAGGGATTGCTGGTCGACGGGACCTGACGAGGCCACATCCGGTGAATGGTTAAAACCGACCCGTATAACGATCGGCCCATGGCGGCGCCGAGAATGTCAGGTTCGAGCAGGCCTTTTCATGGGCGATAAAATACGCTGCGGCGCGAAACATCGACCGGGTCTCTTGACCGGCCGCTCGACAAGAATCATTTGGACCGGATTCTAGCCAGCGGCCTCATCGACAGGCGCGAGCGCACCTTGCTTTAT
>CAJWOT010000311.1 GCA_913044215.1 uncultured Rhodospirillaceae bacterium
CGTAACTCCCTCTTCCTGTAACGAAGGCACAGCAGATATGTCCGGACAAACAGCCTTTCGAATTTCAACAACGTCCGGAACCCGTTCGGGACAGCGTTGCCCGTTTCTGCTATCCAAACATAAAATCATCGGCAGGGACTGCAACCATGAATCAGATATCCGGCGCTGAAGCGCTGGTCCAGATGTTGAAACTGCATGGCGTCGATACGGTATTCGGGCTGTGCGGTGACACCACCCTTCCCTTCTATGATGCGCTGTACCGCACCGGCGAGGGCGTTCGCCACATCCTTACTCGAGACGAGCGTCACGCGGCCTACATGGCGGACGGTTACGCCCGGGTCAGCGGCAAGGTGGGCGTTTGCGAAGGACCCAGCGGCGGTGGTGCGACCTACATCCTACCGGGCGTGGTAGAAGCCAATGAATCTTCGATTCCGATCCTGGCAATCACGACGGACATTTCGGTCACGGGGCGCGGCAAATATACGCTGACGGAGTTGGATCAAAACGCGCTGTATCGGCCGCTGACCAAGTGGAACCAGGTGATCGACACGGCGGCTTCCCTGCCGTCACTTGTGCGCACCGCTTTCGCCGAAATGACGACAGGGAAGCCGGGCGCAGCGCATCTGGGCCTACCCTTCGACGTCCAGCGCCAGCCGGTCGACGCTGACGACATCTGGGCCCAGGCCGACCTGGGCCGCTTCCCGGCCCGCCGCACCGGCCCTGCCCCCGAAGCGGTCGAAGCCGCGGCGGAAGTCCTGCTGTCAGCGTCCAATCCCGTCTTCATCTGCGGCGGCGGCGTGGTCATCGCCGGCGCGGAAGCCGAATTGACCAGCCTAGCCGAACTGCTCGACGCCCCCGTCGCGACGACGGTGAGCGGACAGGGCGCGATCTCGGACCGGCACCCGCTCGCCGTCGGCGTGGTCGGCAGCAATGGCGGCGTCCCGGAGACCCGCGCCATCGTCGAGGAGGCGGACCTGGTGATGTTTGTCACCTGCCGGGCAGGCTCGGTAACGACGGAACGCTGGCGCCATCCAGCGCCAGGCAAGGCCAAGATCGTGCAGATCGATGTGGACCCGCGCGTCATCGGCGCCAACTACCAGCCGGACGCGGCGATTCTGGGCGACGCACTGCCTGTGCTGGCGGCCTTGGTAGACGCGGTTGCCAAGCGGCAAGGCGACCGCGGGGTCAGCGATGCCGCCACCCGGGTCGCCGCCGCACGCAAGGCCAAGTTCGACGCCTTCAACGAGCTGGCGCGGGCCGAGGCGCGGCCGATCAAGCCGGAACGCATCGTCGCAACAATGCAGGACGTGTTGCCCAGCAATGCGGTCGTCGTCTGTGACCCGGGCACCCCTTGCCCCTATTTTTCCGCCTTCTACGATCAGGTCGAAACCGGACGGCACTTTATTTCCAATCGGGCGCACGGCGCGCTGGGTTTCGCCATGTCTGCGGCCGTCGGCGCGCATTTCGGCCGACCCGATGCACCCACCGTTGCGGTGATGGGCGACGGCAGCTTCGGCATGTGCGTCGGTGAACTGGAGACCATCGTCCGCCTTAATCTGCCGGTCACACTCGTCGTCGTCTCGAACAGCGTATTCGGCTGGATCAAGGCTGGGCAGAAATCGGGCTATGAGGAACGCTATTATTCCGTCGATTTCAGCCAATCCGATCACGCCCGAATCGCGGAGGCGTATGGCGTGAAGACCTGGCGCGTCGAGGACCCTGCCGACTTGGCTGGCGCGTTGCGCGCCGCCACCGATACGGCAGGCCCGAGTCTGGTCGACATCGTATCCCAGCCCCTGCAGGAAGCGCGGGCGCCCGTCAGCGAGTGGGTAGCGTAATGAGTGACTATCGGCAACTGCCGCAAGGCGACGAAATTTTCCTGGATCATCACGGCCATTTCGTGCCCGACATAGATGCGGCCAGCAACGCGCTGGAGCAGCTTGGTTTCCAGCTTACCCCTTACACCGCCCACACGATGCGGACATCGCCGGATGAGGAACCCAAACCGTCCGGGACCGGCAACCGCTGCATCATGCTGCGCGAGAGCTATATTGAAGTGCTCTGCGCGGTGGGCGACGCGCCGATGGCGCAGCAGCTGCGCGAGGCAGTCGGCCGCTACACCGGCATTCACCTGATGGCCTTCACGACGCCGGACGCGGAAACCCACCATGCGCGCCTCGGCGCAGCCGGCTTCGATATGCAGCCGCTGGTCCATCTGACACGGCAGGTCGAGGGCGGAACCCTGCGCTTCTCCGTCGTCCGCATGATCCATGGCCAAATGGCGGAAGGCCGCATCCAGTTCCTGCAGCACAATACGCCGGACCTGCTGTGGCGCGAGGAACTGATGCACCATCCCAACAAGGTCGTCTCGATGACCGACGTGGCGATGGCCAGTGCCGATCCCAAGGAAGCGGTGAACCGCTTCCAGCGCTATCTCGGACTCGTCCCGGCAGCCTGTGAGGGCGGGTGGCGCTTCACCCTCGGACGCGGTAGCTTGACCATTCTGACCGCTGACGCGTTCCGGACCGCCCTGCCCGGTGCGGACATTCCGGATCTGCCGTTTATCGGCGCCTATTCCTTGCGGTCAGAGGACCTGGCGACGGCGAAAGCGGTGCTGAACGGCAACGGCATCGAGACACGGGAAATCGCCCCGGACACCGTCCGGGTGGAGCCCTTGCCGGCTCTGGGCTCGACGATGATCTTCACGCAAGGCGATGCCAAGGCACCGTGGATGGCGAACTAGTCACCTCGGATGACCAATAACAGGCTTGAACGGTTCGCCGCGAAGCTCGTGCGCTTGCCTCGTGTCGGGCTCACACGATTACCGACGCCTTTGGAACCGCTGCACCGGCTGACAGACCATCTCGGCGGACCCCAAATTTGGGTGAAACGGGAGGACTGCTCCGGCTTCGGGTTCGGTGGCAACAAGCTCCGCAAGCTCGACTATGTGCTGGCCGAAGCCAGCGATGCGGACACGCTCGTGTCCGGCGGCGTGGTGCAGTCGAATAGTTCGCGCCAAGTGGCCGCCGCCGCGGCCAAGCTTGGGCTCGACTGCCATCTCGCCGTCTATCACGGCCGGCTGAAACCGCCGGGTCCCGTCTATGAGACCAGCGGCAATATCGCGCTCAACCGGCTGTTCGGCGCGACCCTGCACGACGTGCCTTGGACCGGTGACCGCAACCGGGCAATCGAAGACCTGGCCAGGGACCTGCACCCTCAGGGACGCAAGCCCTACATCGTGCCTTACGGCGTCTCCAGCGGGCTCGGCGCGTCCGGCTATGCCTCGGCGGCACTGGAAACCGCCCAACAGGCGGCGGCTGAGAACTTCGCACCGTCCGCCGTCGTCCATTGCTCTGGCAGCGGCGCGACCCAGGCCGGTCTTGCGGTCGGCGCTGCCGCCTGTCTGCCAGAATGCGCCGTGATTGGCATCGACATCGATGCGGAACCGGAACGCGTCCGCGCCGACGTGGTCCGGTATGCCACAGCCGCCGCTGAGATGCTGGACGTGCCCTTCGACGCAGCGCGCATCGACGTGGTCGCGGGTCACGCGGGCCCGGCCTACGGCGTACCACACCAGGCGACGCTCGACGCGATCAAGCTTATGGGCCGACTTGAAGCGCTGGCGCTCGATCCGGTCTATTCCGGCAAAGGTCTGGCCGGATTAATCGCACTGATCGAAGCAGGACGCTGGACACCCGACGACGATATCGTATTCGTCCATACCGGCGGGGGCCCGGCGCTGTTCGCCTATCCCGATATCTTTTCCCATTGAGGAGAGACGGGAACGCCGCCTTTCTCTCCTGACTCATAAACCGCCCGGATGATCGCGACCGCCTTGCGCGCCTCGTGGCCATCGATGGCGGGCGACTGGCCGGCGTCCAGCGCCTTTAGGAAATCCGCAAACACGGCACGGTGCCCGCGGGCGTCGACGCCGGCGGAGGGATTGGACGCGCCGACCCCGGCACCGGGCAGGGCCAGCATCTCCTGCCGGATTCGGTCATCCTCTTCGGTCTCCTCGCGGAACTGCCAGAACAGTAGCCCATCGTCGGCCAGGACCGCCGTTCCATCGGTGCCCGCCAGGGTAAGGGTACGGAAATGGCCGGGCCACATGCTGGTCGTGCAAGCGAGCGAACCGAGCGCACCATTTTCAAACTCCAGCGTCGCCGCCCCCGTATCTTCGACCTCGATCGTCGGATGCGCGAGAGTCGCAATACGGCCGCTGACGGATTTCACCGGCGATCCGACCAGCCATTGCAGCAGATCGACGGAATGGATGCCCTGATTCATCAGCGCGCCGCCGCCATCGAGCGCCCAGGTGCCCCTCCAGTTCGAGGAGGCATAGTAGTCCGGATCGCGCCACCAGGGGCCGACGGCGCTGGCAAAGGTGAGCCTGCCGAAACGGCCGGCGTCGATCGTGCATTTCAGAAGCTGAGCGCTCGCGCTGTAGCGCGTGTTGAAGATGCCGCCCAGCGCCGTCCCCGCCGCATCGTGCGCCGCGATCATGCGGTCGATGCGGTCCAATGTGATTTCAATCGGCTTCTCGACGATACAGTGCACGCCCGCCTCGGCCGCCTTCACAGCCGCATCGAGATGGGTGCCTGACGGCGTCGCGATTGCGATGACATCGACGTCGTCGCGCGCCAGAAAAGCGTCGAGATCGTCCGCGCCCGCCGGGTCCAGCTGCGGCGCAATCGCCCGCCCACGGCCGCTGCCATTGTCCATGATGCCAACAGCCCGCGCATTCGGCAGGCCTTCAATCGCTTCCAGATGAAACGGCGCAATCATCCCCGCGCCAATGATGCCGATACCGTAGGTCATGGCCAGTTGATTCCCTCACCCCACCCTCTCCCCAGGGAGAGGGTTCATTGGCGTACGCTAAAGAAACTCCCCTTCCTTGGGGCTGA
>CAJWOT010000312.1 GCA_913044215.1 uncultured Rhodospirillaceae bacterium
GGCATATTCCTCGGGCTGCACGCTCGAAGAACAATCGATGGCGAGAATGAGTTCGACGGCGACCGCTTCGGCGCGCGCATCACCGGGAGCGCCGATCAGGGCCAGGGCGAACAAAGCGCCGCTCGCCAGGCGCAAGAACCGAGCGTGGGTATCGCGAAAGGAGAGTCTACAAACCATCGGATTATACTAGCTGCGACATGTGCTCGCGTCAGCATTCCTAACGCATTGCATCGAACACAACTTGGTGTTTAAAACGCAGTCAAATTTGAAGGATGCATCCATTGCGTTGGGTTTGGCTCAGTTTGCTGGCCATTTTTTTGGCGACTCCGGGGCGTGCGAACGCTTCGGGCATACCGGAGGACGGTGTGCTCGATTTTGCAATTCTGCGCAACGGCGAGCAGATTGGCCGTCATTTGATCCGCTTCGAGCGGCGCGGTGAACCAACCATCGTGCAGATCACCGCCGACGTGGACTATCGGGTTGCCTTTATCCCGCTTTACATATTTCGCCATACCGCCCGGGAAACTTGGCGGGCGGGCGATTTGATCGATATGAAGGCGGAAACGAACGACAACGGCGATGATTACGACATCGCGTTGACGATTGACGGTGCCTTGGGCGCGCTTTCCATCAATGACGAAACCACTTCCGTAGATACGCCGCTGCGCCCGGCAAGCCTATGGAACAAGGCAGCGCTAGGCGATCAGGTGATCCTGGATCCGGCCGATGGCGATCTCATGAAGGTATCGGTTGCCGAGGCCGGCGAGGAGACGATCACCGTCCGCGGCCGGGAAATTCGTGCGCGCCGCTATGATATGACCGGGGATTTCCAGCGCATGCTGTGGTTCGATCAGCATAACGTGCTGGTGCAGGTCGTCTTCGATGGCGAGGACGGATCGGAAATCCGCTACCAACTGCGTTGACGGTTCTATGCGATTAAGGCCGCGACCCCGATCACCGCGGTGACCGCCAAGGCGGCGTAGCGGAAGAACAGCTCGGACGCGAAACGGAACAGCCGGCCGCCAATCCAGATGGCGATCAGATAAGGGGGTGCCAGAACCAGGGCACGCCAGATGATGTCAACGGTCAAAGCGCCGTTCAGCCAGATGGTGAGCAGGGCTGTCATGTTGGCGATGGCCAGATAGCCGATAATATTGGCCCGAACCGCTTCATGCCCGTGTGGCCCGGACAGGAGGAACAGGACCGCGGGCGGCGCCCCCATGCCGGCACCGCCGCTCAACACGCCGCCAACTGTTCCCACGCCGATCACGACAGGCAGGGAAGGCGGCCGCTGATAGCGCCAACCAAGCATCAAAACGGCGACAAAGGCGAGAACGGTGATGGCGATCGCCCGTCGCATGTCCGCGGGATCGAGATTGATCAGCAGCCAAGCCCCAAGCGGTGTCGTCAGGACGGAGGCCAGCGCCAGCGGGGCCACGATCCGTTTCTCGGACTGGCGTATCGCGGTCCGTAGCAACTGGATAACCGCGCCGATATCTGCCAGTAACACAATCGATACCGCCCCGAGCGGCCCGTAAATGAGGCTGAGCCCCGGAACCGCGCCCATTGACCCGCCGAATCCAAGGAATCCGCGCAGGAGCCCGCCCAGCGCCATGAATCCGGCGGCCGCCAGCAGGTTCATATCGAATTCGATCATCGAATCGGCGCCTCGGATCGCATGGCGGGAAAGGTTGAAGGCCGCAGGGCCGCACGGTACGTTGCTTAGCATACGGAACGGGTAGAGGACGAATGTCATGGCGGCGGAACCCGCTTACGCGCCGGTCACGGACCAGCTGATCGACGAGCTTCGTGGCGTCGTCGGCGAACGGCTGTCGACCGCGGCGGCCGTGCGTGAACATCATGGCAATGGCGAGGATTATTTCGATGCCGTGCCGCCCGATGTCGTTGTATTCGCCCATTCGACTGAAGAGGTCAGCGCAATCGTCAAGATTTGCGCAGACCACGGTGCGCCCATCATCGCCTATGGCACGGGCACGTCCCTGGAAGGGCATGTCCTCGCCCTGCACGGCGGTGTCTGCATCGATCTGTCGGAAATGAACGACGTCCTTGAGGTCCATGAGGAAGACCTTGATTGCCGAGTCCAAGCCGGTGTGACGCGCAAGCAGCTCAACGAGGAACTGCGCGCGACGGGTCTGTTCTTTCCGATCGACCCCGGCGCTGACGCGTCATTGGGGGGCATGAGCGCCACGCGTGCCAGCGGCACCAACGCGGTGCGTTACGGCACGATGCGCGAGAACGTACTTGGTCTGACGGTCGTTCTTGCCGATGGCCGTATTATCCGGACCGGCGGCCGAGCGCGGAAATCGTCGGCAGGCTACGACTTGACCCGCGTATTCGTCGGTTCGGAAGGTACGCTCGGGATCATCACGGAAGTTCAGCTACGCCTGTATGGCATTCCCGAAGCGATGTCCGCCGCCGTTTGCCAATATCCCACGGTGGACGATGCGGTGAACACGGTGATCCTGACGATTCAATCTGGGATCCCTGTGGCGCGTATCGAACTTCTCGACGAAGTGCAGATGGGCGCCTGCGTTACGTATTCGGACTTGGGCGCCTATGAGGCCAAGCCGACATTGCTGTTCGAATTTCACGGAACCGAGGCATCGGTTGCCGAGCAAGCGGAGATGGTCGGCGCCATTTCCGATGAATATGGTGGCAGTGAGTTCCAATGGGCAACCCGGACGGAGGAGCGTAACAAGCTGTGGCAGGCGCGGCATGACGCCTATTTCGCTGCGTTGGCGCTGAAACCGGGTACGAAAGGGATCGCGACAGACGTTTGTGTTCCGATTTCCAAGCTGGCTGAATGTATCGCGGATACGCAGCGCGACATCGAGGAAACTGGTATCCCGGCGCCGATCGTGGGTCATGTCGGTGACGGTAATTTCCATCTCGTGATGCTCGTGGATCGGGACAGCGACGAAGAAATGACGCGCGCCAAAGACATGATCGGCCGGCTCAATCACCGCGCAATCGCGATGGGGGGAACCTGCACCGGTGAGCACGGTGTCGGTGTCGGCAAGATGGATTACCTGACGGCCGAACATGGCGACGCTGTCAGTGTCATGCGCAGCATCAAGAAGGCTCTCGACCCGGACAACATCATGAATCCGGGAAAAATTTTACGAGTCTGAGCGCGCACGACCAGTTTACCGCGCGCGATTTGGAATAGCCCTGCAAACGGCTTAATTGTAGGGCAGTTTTCGGAACGGATGACGCCATCCGCTCCGGGTTGAATGACAGGTTGGGCCCGCGCTCGAAACCTCGGAGCTCTCATTTGAAAAAGATCGTCATCGCGCTTGTCGTGCTGGTGGTGGTGCTTGTCGGGGCCGTCCTGATCGTCCCCAGCTTCATCGACTGGAATTCTTACAAGGGCCAGATCGTCGCCGCGATCCGGGACAATACCGGCCGCGGTGCTGCCATCGATGGGGACATCGCGTTTACCGTCCTCCCCGCGCCGGCACTGCGCGTCGCCGGATTGCGTATCGAAAATTTCGAGGGCGCGCAGGCGGCCGACATGGTGCGGCTGAAGGAGCTTCGGTTGCGTGTCTCGATCGGCGCGCTGTTGGAACGGCGGATCGTGGTCGAACGGCTGGAGCTGATCGAGCCCGTTATCGCGCTTGAAGTCGCTGAAGATGGCAAGGCCAGCTGGGATATCGACATCGCCGCTGCGGCGGGACGCGATGCTTCTTCGTCCGAAGGCGATTCCGGCGATGCGCCCCTCGACATTTCCCTCGCTGACGTTCGCGTCAGCGGCGGATCCTTGAGCTTCGAAGACCGTCGGTCCGGCACGTCCGAAAAGGTCGAAGATCTGCAAATGGCAATCGGCGCGCCGTCGCTGTCCGGCCCGTTCGATGTGACGGCGTCGGCTCGCGCGCGCGGCATGCCGGTTTCGCTCGAATTGAAGACAGGTGCTCTGAAGCCTCAGCAGCCGCTCACGATCGGGTTGAAAGCGGCCTTGACCGAGGCCGATGCGGAACTTCGTTTCAACGGCAAAATGCTGGCCCCGATTCCGACCGGGTTGCTGTCCGGGAAGCTCGAAATCACGGGGGCGAGTGCCGCGAAACTCGCATCGGCCGCTGGCCAGGACAATCTGCCCCCCGTACTCTCGCAACCCGTGTCGATCGAAGGCACCCTCATGGTTTCGCCGGATGCGGTCGCGCTGAACGATACGGCCTTAAAGTTCGGCTCACTCAGTGGCAACGGCGCGGTAAGCGTTACGCTGGGCGAACCGATGAACGCCGATATCGCCGTTTCGGTTAGCCGTCTCAATCTCGACGAATTGCTGAAGCAGGCAACCGCAGCGCCGACGACTCCCTCGGAAACGGCAAAACCGGCGGAGTCTTCGACCGGGCCGAAAGCCGCGAGTTCCGACCCTATCGCTGTGGAATTGCCCAAGAACATCAACGCGTCCTTCGATCTCGCGATAGACGTTATCCAGTATCGCGGCAGTGTGATCCGGGAAGCTGGTTTGCGCGCCGCGCTGGCCAATGGCGAAGTGACTCTGGACCGGGCCGCCGCCCTATTGCCCGGCGGTTCGGATGTCTCGCTTCTGGGATTCTTGTCCTTCATCGAGGGAGAACCCCGTTTCGATGGAGAGGTCGCAGCAGCGTCGGACAATCTGCGGTCACTGCTGGATTGGGCCGGTGTGGAGGCGGGCGCGCTCCCACCCGACCGGCTGCGCGGCTTCTCATACGCAAGCAAGGTAAAGCTGACACCGACTGCGGTTGAAGTGCAGGATATCAATGTCCGCCTGGACGCCAGTACGATGACGGGCGGGTTGGCCGTAGCGCTGCGGGATCGGCCCGGTTTCGGATTACGGTTGGCCATCGATCAGATGAACTTGGACGCCTATTTGCCGC
>CAJWOT010000313.1 GCA_913044215.1 uncultured Rhodospirillaceae bacterium
GGCAATTTATCAAAGTCGCGATGTCGCGCGGTTCTTCCCCTCACCCCAACCCTCTCCCCAAGGTAGAGGGAGCTTGGTTGCGCACTCGACATGAACCCTCTCCTTGGGGAGAGGGCAGGGTGAGGGGAGAATTATTCCAATTTGAAAGACACCTGTTCGCTCATCATTCCGGCAGCGGATGTTTCTCTAGTTCCGGGGCGTATTCCGGTTCGACATCGATTTCCAGTGCGCCGAGCAGCCGCACGACGCCGTTATAGAAGGCGATGACCATGGTGAGGTCGACGATATGCGCCTCGCTCAGATGTTCCGCCCACACCGCGTAGGTGTCGTCGGAGAGTTTCATCCCTTCGGTCATCTCGCGTGCGCCGCGCAACACCGCGCGGTCGAGCTCCGGCAGGCCACTGTCGCCGCCCGCGGTCTCGGTCTCGATTGCCGTCACATCGGATTCGGCCACCCCGAAATCGCGGCCGATTTTCAGATGGTGGCTGTATTCGTAGGGGCTCTTGGTCAGATAGCCGACCTGCAGGATCGCCATCTCGCGCAGACGCGGGTCGAGTGAACTGCCAAAGCGGATGTAGCCGCCGACGCCGCTGAACTTGTGCGCGGCTTCCGGGCTGTGCGCGATGATGCGGTTGAGGTTGATCGGCCGTTTGACGATGTCCTTGTCTTCCTCGGCCAGGTCGTCTTCGTCGAGATAGGGCAGGCGGGCCATCAGGTGATCTCCTTCGCAAACGGATGGGCATCGAGTTCCGTCTGAAAGGCGGGCTCGACGTCGAGCTCGAGCGTTCCCAGCAACCTCACGGCACTGTTGTAGAGCGCGATCACCATCAGCAGATCGATGACGTGCGCTGTGCTCAGATGGGCGCGCAAGGTGTCGAACGTCGCATCTGCTAGTTCGCGTTCATCCGTCATTTCACGCGCGGCGCGCAGCACGGCCCGGTCGAGATCCGGCAGGCCGCTGTCGCCGACGGCGGTCTCGGTTTCGATCGCCTTCACATCGTTGTCGGTGACGCCGACGTTGCGGCTGAGTTGGAGGTGGTGGCTGTAGGCATAGGCGCTCTTGGTCATATAGACGGTTTGCAGAATCGCCATCTCGCGTAGCCGGGCGTCCAAGCTGCTGTCGAACCGCAGGTGGCGGGCAAGGCCGCTGAAGCAGCGCGCGGCATCGGGGCTGTGCGCCAGGATGCGGTGCAAATTCATCCCGCTCTTGACGATGTCCTTGTCCGCGCCGTCGAGATCCGCCGCACCAAGATAGGGCAGGCGCGCCATCAGCCGCTTTCCGTCGGGCGGCCCAAAATGGCGTATTGCGGGTCGTTGTAGCCCGGGGTCGAGGGGTGGCCGGAGACGACCATGGAATCGATGAGCGCCTCGTCTTCTTCGGTTAGGCGATGCTTGGTCGCCGCCATGTAGCTTTTCCATTGCGCCAGGGTGCGCGGTCCGGCGAGCGCGCTGGTGACGATGCGGTTGTTCAGCACCCATTGAAAGGCGAAGGCGGCGGCTGTCATGCCGCGCTTCTCCGCATATTTCTTGATGCGCTGGGCCATCTGTAAGGATTCGGCCCGGAATTCCGTTTCCATCATGCGCCGGTCGTTGCGGCCGGCGCGCGTACCCTTGCCCGGCGCACTCTTGGGGGCGTACTTGCCGGTCAGCACGCCGCGGGCGAGCGGCGAATAGGGCACGACGCCGATGCCGTGATGGGCGCAGGCCGGCATGATTTCGGTCTCCGGCTGACGGTTCATGGCGTTGTAGTAGGGCTGGCTCGCCGCCGGCCTCGGTACGCCCAGCTTGTCGGCGAGGTGCACCGCCTCCACATGACGCCAGCCGCGATAGTTCGACAGGCCCCAGTAACGGATCTTGCCGGCGCGGATCATGTCGCCCAACGCGCCGATGGTTTCCGCCAGGTCCTTCTCCTCTTCATCCTTATGCAGGTAGTAGAGGTCGATATAGTCGGTGCCGAGCCGCTTCAGACTGTCGTCGAGGAACTTCATCAGCGCCTTGCGGCTGATCCCCCGGTCGTACAGGCCCGGGCCCAGATTGGCCGCGCCCTTGGTCGCCAGCACCCACTCGTCGCGGTCCTTGGCGATCAGCTTGCCGACGATGCGCTCCGACTCGCCCCTGTTATAGCCGTTCGCCGTGTCGATGAAGTTGACGCCGGCATCGCGCGCGGCGTTGACGATCGCGCCGGCGGTACGCCGGTCGGTCGCGCCGCCGAACATCATCGCGCCGAGGCACACGCGGGAGACGCGCAGGCCGGTGCGGCCGAGATTGCGGTGTTCCATTTGGAAAAGAGCCCTGTCGGTGTGTGTATTTGTTGCCGTCACTTTACCACCGCCGGCCGGTGGGGGAAGCACGGGGAAAGTGTGACGGCGTTTCCGCTTGCCGTGCCGACATGATCGTGGATAAGAGGGGGCAGGGTCGAGGGGGAGCCGAGGCGATGAAATATTCCGTGGTGATCATTGGTGGCGGCATCCTCGGGTCCGCGGCGGCCTTTTTCCTGGGGCGTTCCGGCAAGGATGTGTCGGTCGCGGTTGTCGAAGCCGACTCGACCTACACGCACGCGACCTCGCCGCAGGGCGCCGGCGGCGTGCGCCAGCAGTTCAGCCAGCCCGAGAACATCGCGATGTCGACCTGGAGCCTCGCCTTTTACAAACGGTTCGAGGAAGAGATGGCGGGGGTACCCGACCTGCCGGATCTGAATTTCCAGGAACAGGGCTATTTGCTCGTCGTGTCGGCCGATGGTGCGAAAATCTTGCGCGGCAATCAGGCGCTGCAGGAGTTGATGGGTGTCAAGGCCGAGCTTCTCGACCGCGATGCGCTGCGGCGGCGCTTTCCCTCAATCCTGCGCGACGACATCGCTCTTGGCTGTTACACGCCGGACGATGGCTGGATCGACCCGCATGCAGGTTTGTGGGGTTTCCGGCGCGGTGCGGCGCATCACGGGGCGGACTATATCGACGGCCGTGTGACCGGAATCGAGACGACGGGCGGGAAGGCAACAGTCGTTACGCTGGCGGACGGTACGGTGATCGCGGCGGACATGATCATCAACACGGCCGGTCCCTGGGTCGGCGAAATCGCCCGCATGACCGGGGCGGACCTGCCCATCGTGCCGATGTGCCGAGTGCAGCATTTCTGGAAATGCGCGGTGGAGACCGAGAAACTGCCGCTGGTAAAGGATGAAAGCGGGCTGTTTTTTCGGCCGGAGGGCGCGGGCTTCGCCGGGGGGCGGCCGAGCTTCGAAATCGAGCCGGGTTTCGTCGACGACATCTATCGCGGTTTCTTCGCCAATTATTTCGAGGAAACCGTCTGGCCGATGCTGGCCGCGCTGGTGCCGAAATTCGAGAATCTGCGCCTCGAGCGCAGCTGGTTCGGTCATTACGCGCAGAACCAGCTGGACGGCAATATGATCATCGGCCCGTACTCGCCGGGTCACGACAACATCATCACCGCCTTCGGTTTTTCCGGGCACGGCATCATGCATGCCCCAGCCGTCGGCCGTGCGCTTTCGGAGCTCGTGCTGCACGGGTCCTATCAGAGCATCGACCTGGCGCGGCTGGAATATGACCGCGTCCGGCGAAACGAGCCTTACGCAGAGACCGGCATCAAGTAGGCGCCCCGTCAGCGTCCCGTGAAGACCGGCGGGCGCTTCTCCATGAAGGCGCGTGGCCCTTCCTTGGCGTCTTCGGTCGCGGCATTCTGCTTCACGCAATCGGTCTCGATGGCGAAGGCCTCTTCGAAGGAACGTCCGTTGGAACGGACCATCGCTTCCTTTGTCTTGGCAAGTGCGACCGGTGCCCCGGTGCACAGGCGGCTAGCCATCTCCTCCGCGGTGGCGAGGACCTGATCCGGCGGGACGACCCGATTGACGAGGCCGATCCGCAGCGCGTGTTCGGCGGTGATGGGTTCGCCGACCAATGCCACCTCCATGGCGTCGACCCAGGCGACCTGACGCGCCAGACGCGCCAGCGACCCGCCGCCGGCGATCAGGCCGCGCTTCACCTCCGTGAGGCCTAGAGTCGCCTCGGACGACATGATGCGCAGGTCGGCGGCCAAGACCATTTCCGCACCGCCGGCCAGCGCCGTGCCGTTGATCGCCGCGATGAGTGGCTTGAAGAAGGTTGCGTTTCGGAGAACGGCCCGGCCCAGTTGCTTGCGGTCGGCTGACAGGCGTCTTTCCCAATCGTCGCGCGGCTCGCGGCTGCGCATCATCAGGGGTATTGTGCTGCCCAGGTCGCCGCCGGAGGAAAACGCCTTGTTGCCTGCGCCGGTGAGCAGCGCGACACGGATTGCGTCATCGGATGCGAGCTCGTCCCAGATCTCCGCCAAGGTAACGACCATTTCCGGTGACAGCGCGTTGCGCTTCTCCGGCCGGTTCAAGGTGATATGGGCGACACCGTCCCGTTTTTCGAAAATGATCTCGGGCATTTTCGCTCCTCTTGCTTTCGTCAAACGGCGCAGTTCGCTCTCAGGCGATGATACCGCGTTGCGACAGATCGGCGATTTCGCCGGCGGACAGGCCGAGAAGATCGCCAAAGACCCGCGCATTGTGTTCGCCGGTGGTCGGCCCGCAGCGGGTGATCCGCGACGCGAAACCGGAGAACCGCCAGGGCGCCTTGAACAGGCTCTCTTCGCCGTAATGCGGAATCTCGACAGTCTGTTTCAGGCCGCGGCTCTCGATATGCGCGTCCTGCCACATCGTTTCGCGGGATAGGACTGGGGAAGCGGCGATGCCGGCGTCGCGCAGATGTGCGACCAGCGCGTCACGGTCGAGCCCGGCGGTCCAACCCGCGATGGCGGTGTCGAGCATATCGACATGGTCGAGCCGCCCCGGCGCTGATTCAAACCGAGTGTCCGCCGCCCAGGACTGACC
>CAJWOT010000314.1 GCA_913044215.1 uncultured Rhodospirillaceae bacterium
CGCAAATCGACGGCGAACATGATCGCATCGGAAAGGTTGGCGCCGGCCAATTGCGTGTTGCGCATGTCCGCGCCGGTGAAATCCGCCGTCCGCAGATCCTTACCCGACAGATCGAGATAGGACAGGTCCATCAGTTTGAAACTGGCCCAAACCCCTTCCTTCTCATGCGCGACGAACCGCCGGTGCTTCTCGAGGATCTCGTCGAGTTCGTGCTGCGTCAGCGGCGCGCCCGAAACCGCAGGATCGTCTTCCGCGATGGCTTCATAGGGGGGCACGTGCAGCTCTCGATACATTGCGGGCGATGGCCGCAGTATCGGCGTCCGTGGTTACGATTTGGTAAACTTCCTTAACGGTTTCCGTTGGCCAAACGCACGCTATCCGGGTGGCGACGCAGGGTCATCATCGCCTAGATTCCGAGTGCCGGGCCTGGGGCCAGGAAGGCGAAGGCGTATTTCCAGCCGACGGTATCGACCAGTACCGGCACGACCGCAGAGGCGGAGAACCAGACCGCCAAGGCGGCGACCTCGCAGAACGCGATCAGCGCCAGCGACGCGGTGCGGCCGAGCGCCATCGGCCGCTAGTTCTGGTCCTGCAACAGCTTGTAGACGACCGGTCCGTAGAACGGGCCGTAGCCGGAATCGATGGCTTCCTTGAAGCGCCGCTCGACGAGCTTGCCGGTCTCCGCGTTGACGTTGGTCTGCTCCGCCAGTTTCAGCGCATAGCTGAGATCCTTCAGCGAGTAGGTGACGGAGAACACATCGTCCGGATAATCCTCTTTCACCATGTACTGCATGCCGTGCTTGCGCAGCACGAAGCTGTCGGCCGATCCGCGCGCGAGCGTCTCGAACAGCAGCTCGCCATTGACACCGGCGCGGGTGCCGATCAGCAGCGCCTCGGCCAGCGCCGAGGTGTTCATGAAGACGATGAAATTGTTCATCAGCTTCATCACCATGCCGGTGCCGACGCCGCCGCAATGGGTGATCTCCGTGCCCATGCAGGACATCGCCGGATGGATGCGGTCGAAGACCTCTTTTGACCCGCCCACCATGATGCTGAGCGTGCCGTCCTCGGCCGAGGAGACGCCCCGCGCAATCGGCGCATCGGCATAGTCGACCGACTTGTCGCCGAGCTTTTCCGACGCCTCGCGGGCGACGTCCGCCGTCGCGGTTGTCATATCGACGACGGTCTGGCCGGCGCTGACATGCTCCAGCACACCACCGGGTTCGAACAGCACGGCGCGCACCTGCGGCTCGCCCGGCACGCAGATGACGATCAGGTCGGATACCGCGACCAGCGCCTCGATGCTCGGCGCCGCCTCGACCCCGGCATTGTCGAGCGCCGCCACCTTGTCCGAATCCAAATCGAAGGCGATGACCGGGACGTCGCCCTTGGTCGCCAGGTTGCGGCACATCCGGCCGCCCATGACCCCGGTCCCGATGAATCCGATCTTCTTGATGTCCGCCATGGCGGCCCCTCCCTGTATTCTTCTGATGTGATACGGGATAATAGGACGGCGGCGGCGCCCGCGGCCAACCCTCATACGACATTTGGAGACAGGATATGCCCGATCCCTATGAAGTCTACGCCGTGAAATATGCGGAGCGCGTCGGCAGCCGGAATCAGCATCTGTTGCATCCGGACCCGCATGACGGACCGATGCCGATGGATTACTTCGTCTGGGCCATCGTCGGCAATGGGCGCACCTTCGTCGTCGATCTTGGTTTCGAGAAGAAGGAGGCGGAAAAACGCGGCCGGACGTTACTGCGCAGCCCGGCCAAAGGGCTGAAACTGCTGGGCATCGATGCGAGGCAGGTCGAGGACGTCATCATCTCGCACCTGCATTACGACCATGCCGGTTCGGTCGGCGACTTCCCCAAGGCGCAGTTCTATCTGCAGGACCGCGAGATGGCATTCGCCACCGGCCGCAACATGCGGCACGAGACGTTCAACATGGCCTATTCGATCGACTATGTGATCGACATGCTGCGCAAGGTCTATGACAACCGGGTCGTCTTCGTCGACGGGATGGAGGAACTGGCGCCGGGCCTGTCGGTGCATCATGTAGGCGGCCATACGGACGGTCTGCAGATCGTTCGCGTCTTCACCAAGCGCGGCTGGGTCGTGCTGGCGGCCGATGCGGCGCATTACTACGAGAACATGGAAGCGCCGAACCCGTTCCCGCTGGTCTACAATGTCGGCGACATGATCGATGGCTACCGCACGATGGCACTCCTGGCAGACTCGTCGAATCACATCATTCCGGGCCATGATCCGCTGGTGCGTGAACGGTATCCCGCCCCCTTCCCGGAGGCGGAAGGCATCGTTATGAGGCTCGACGTTGATCCGTCCGGGTAGAGAAGGGCGGCCAATTTACTTGAATTGCCCTTTCGGGCAGATTACCTGCTCCGCGTTACGGAATTGAAATAAGACGAAAGGTGCGCCTCCCATGGCGGAACGACATCACAGCAAGGTTCTGATCATCGGCTCCGGACCGGCCGGCTACACGGCGGCGATTTACGCGGCCCGGGCGAATTTGAAGCCGACCCTCGTCGCCGGCCTGCAGCCCGGCGGACAAATGACGATCACGACCGATGTCGAGAACTATCCCGGCTTCGCGGATGTCATCCAGGGCCCCTGGCTGATGGAACAGATGCAGAAGCAGGCCGAAAGCGTCGGCACCAACATGGTGCATGACATCATCAACGATGTGGATTTCAGCAGCTGGCCCTTCACCTGCACCGGCGACAGCGGCGACACCTACACGGCGGATGCGGTAATCATCGCGACCGGCGCACAGGCGCGCTGGCTCGGTCTGGAGTCGGAGCAGAAATTCATGGGTTTCGGTGTCTCGGCCTGCGCGACGTGCGATGGGTTCTTCTTCCGCGATCAGAATGTGGCCCTCGTGGGTGGGGGCAACACGGCGGTCGAGGAAGCGCTCTACCTGACCAACCACGCCAGCAAGGTCACGGTGATCCACCGGCGCGACGCCTTCCGCGCGGAGAAGATCATGCAGGACCGGCTGTTCGCCAATCCCAAGGTCGAGGTGATGTGGGACCATGTGCTGGACGAGGTGACCGGCGAATCCGACCCGCCCGGTGTCAGCGGTGCCCGGGTCCGGAACGTCAAAACCGACGCCACGACCGATCTGGACGTCAACGGCGTCTTCATCGCCATTGGCCACGACCCGGCGACCGCCGTGTTCAAGGGCCATGTCAAAATGGACGACGAGGGCTACATCCTGACCGCGCCGGACAGCACGGCGACGGAGATCCCCGGCGTTTTCGCCGCGGGCGACGTGGTGGACAAGGTCTACCGCCAGGCGGTGACGGCGGCCGGCATGGGTTGCATGGCGGCGCTCGAAGCGGAAAAATTCATCGCCGAGCATGAGGACAGCTCGGCGGTCGCAGCGGAGTAGCGGATAGAGCCATGAATGTCGACGACGCCATCAATTTCGACGATCTGCGGATTTTGGCGAAGAAACGCCTGCCGAAGATCATCTATGATTTCATCGAAGGCGGCGTCGACGACGAAGACGGTCTGGATCGCAACGAGAACGCCTTCCGCCGCCGGCCCCTGATGCCGCGCTACATGGTCGATATCTCCGAGCGCGACCAGTCGCAGCCGCTGTTCGGCCGGCAATATTCCAGCCCCTTCGGGATTGCGCCGACCGGCGGCATCAGCAATTACCGCTGGGGCGGTGATCTGATGCTGGCGGAAGCGGCCCGCGAGGCGAATATCCCCTTCATCATGTCCGGCGCCGCGACGGCGTCGATGGAGGATCTGGCCAAGGTCGCGCCTGAGCATGGCTGGTACCAGCTCTATGTCGCCCAGGACCGTTCAATCTCCGAGGATATGATCCGGCGCGCAGCCGATCTCAACCTGTCGACCCTGGTCGTGACGGTTGATGTGCCGACCGGATCGAACCGCGAGCGCAACCGTCGTAACGGTTTCGGCCGGCCGCTGAAACTGTCCCTGGCCTCGAAACTCGACGCGCTGCGCCGGCCGCTCTGGATGAAGGACTATATGCGGCACGGCATCGCCAAGCTGCCGAACTGGGCGCCCTACGCGCCGGAAGGGGCGGACGCCAACATGCTGGGCGAGTTCGTCTCCAGCCAGATTCGCGGCTCGCTGAATTGGAATGACATCGAGAACTTCCGCAAATTGTGGCCGCGCAAGATGGTGCTGAAAGGTGTCATGCGCACCGACGATGCGATCCGCGCGGCGGAGATTGGCGTCGACGGGCTGATGGTCTCCAACCATGGCGCGCGCCAGCTCGACCGGGCGCCGTCGCCGCTCGACTTGCTGCCCTCGATCAATGCCGCGGTCGGCGACCGCATGACCCTGATGCTGGATGGCGGGGTGCGCCGCGGTTCCGATGTGCTGATCGCGCTGTGCATGGGGGCGAAATTCATCTTCCTCGGCCGGCCGACCCTATACGGCGTTGTCGCCGGCGGCGTTGCCGGTGCATCGAAAGCGGCCAGCATCCTGCGCAACGAGATCGATCTGGTGATGGCGCAGATCGGCGTGACGTCGCTCGATCAGCTCGGCCCCGATTTCGTGCATTGGGACGAGGACGAGCTGCGCCGTAACATGCCGCGCCGATGACGTCTCGGCTCGGCCGGACGTCCCTCGGAATTTTCCTGTGTCTCTGCGCGAATGCCGCAATGGCGTTCGACCTGCAGGGCCATCGTGGCGCGCGCGGTCCGGCGCCCAACAGTCTGAGTTTCAGGGAACTGCGTGGCTACGACGTTGGTCGCGTGAAGCCGGATAGCCGCTATGCGCGCCGTTGGTCCGAACAGATCGCGATCGATGGCACGAAGATCCCATCCCTGGCGGGTGTTTTGCGCTCGC
>CAJWOT010000315.1 GCA_913044215.1 uncultured Rhodospirillaceae bacterium
AGTTCTGGGCGCCCGATCTGGATACGCCGCAGAACAAGAAGTTCGTCTCCGGTTTTAAGGCGAAGTACGGCCGCTACCCGTCCTTCTACGCCGCGCAGAGCTACGATACGGTGTTCTTCATCAAGAGCGCGGTCGAGGCCGTCGGTGGCAATCTGAAGGACATGGACGGCATGCGGGCGGCGATGAAGAAAGCCGACTTCCCGTCCGTGCGCGGCAAATACAGCTACGGCAACAACCACTTCCCGGTGCAGAATTTCTACCTGCGGGAAGCGGCCGCCGATGCCGACGGCAACTGGACGACCAAGATCGTCAAGACCGTCTACACCAGCCATCAGGACACCTACGCGTCTAAGTGCAAGATGTAGGTTTGCGCCTGTCTAACTAAGGATAGCCGGCGGGGATGCTAAAGCGTCTCCGCCGGCTGCATTTTGGCGACGACCCATGGATTGGACCCTTCTGATCGTCCAGCTGTTGAACGGGCTGCAGCTCGGCGTGCTGCTGTTTCTGCTCGCCGCCGGCCTGACCCTGATCTTTGGGATCATGGACTTCATCAATCTGGCGCACGGGTCGCTTTACATGGTCGGCG
Source organism: uncultured Rhodospirillaceae bacterium (assembly GCA_913044215.1). GTDB lineage: Bacteria > Pseudomonadota > Alphaproteobacteria > UBA8366. The sequence continues at coordinate 587 of CAJWOT010000315.1, forward strand.
CCTATTTCTGCGCGACCTTCACCGACGTAACGGATTCCTTTTTGCTGGGCGTGCTGATCGCGCTGCCGCTGACCTTTCTGGTCGGCATGGCGGTTGAGATTGTGGTCGCCAGGCCGCTTTACGCGCGCGATCATCTGGATCACGTGCTGGCCACGTTCGGCGTCATCCTGTTTTTCGACGCGCTGGTGCACCTGGTTTGGGGCCCTGAAGGCAAGGCGATTGCATTGCCGCCGTTCCTGGACGGTCAGGTCGAGCTCGCTTCGGGGCTGGTGCTGCCGACCTATCGCGTGCTGATCATCGCCGTTGGGTTGCTGATCGCGCTTGGCCTTTACGGGGTCGTCTCTTGGACCCGGATCGGCATGCTGATCCGGGCGGGTGCGTCGAACCGGCGCATGGTCGCGGCGCTGGGCGTGAATATCGACCTGCTGTTCACCTTCGTCTTCGCCGGCGGCGCCGTACTGGCCGGTCTGGCAGGATTGCTGATCGCGCCGATCACCGAAGCCAATATCGGCATGGGTAACGACATCCTGATCGTCGCCTTCGTGGTCATCATCATCGGCGGCATCGGATCAATCCGCGGCGCCTTCGTCGCCGCGATCCTGATCGGACTGATCGACACGATGGGCCGGTCCTTCCTCGACGATTTCATGAAGCTGTTCCTGTCCGACCAGAACGCGGAAACGGCCGCGCCGGCGATCTCGGCCATGCTGATCTACATCCTGATGGCGGCGATCCTGTATTTCCGGCCGCAGGGCCTGTTTCCGCCCCGGGTGCGCTGATGGGTGGCGTAACGCTCCGGACCGGGGTCACCCTCGGATCGCTCGCCTTGCTGGCGGTCGTGCCCCCGCTCACCGGCATAATGGACGCGCCGTTCGTGCTCGATATCGTGATGCGCATGCTGTGCCTGGCGATGGCCGCGATCAGCCTAAATCTGATCCTGGGCTATGGCGGCATGATCAGCTTTGGACACGCCGCCTATATCGGGATCGGCGCCTACGCCGTCGGTATCCCCGCCTACTATGAGATCTATAGCGGTTTTGTGCAGATACCCTTGGCGGTTGGTACGGCAGCGCTGTTCGCGCTGATCACAGGCTTCATCTGCCTGCGCACCCGCGGCGTCCATTTCATCATGATTACGCTCGCCTTCGCGCAGATGGTGTTCTTCACCTTCGTCAGCATAGAGGAATATGGCGGCGATGACGGGCTGGTCATCGACTTCAAGAGCGAGTTTTTCGGATGGCTCGATCTCGAGGACCCGGTCACGCTCTACTACGTCATCTTCGTCTGCCTGGTTGGGACGATCTATCTGGTCAAGCGCATCGTCGCGTCCCGGTTCGGCATGGTTATCCAGGGTGGGATGGGCAACGAGGCGCGGATGCACGCGCTCGGCTACAACGTCTTTCTCTATCGCCTGATCTGTTACGTGATCTCGGGCGCCATCTGCGGATTGGCCGGTGCGCTGCTGGGCAATTTCACCGGTTTCATCAGCCCGGAGATGATGGACTGGACCCGATCCGGTGAGCTCATTTTCATGGTTGTCCTCGGTGGAACAGGCAGCCTCTTCGGGCCGGTCCTCGGCACCGCGATGTTCGTCGTCGCGGAGGAATATCTCTCGCCGCTGATGAACCTCTTCATGCCGGGGTCCGGCGTGTATTGGCACATCCTGTTCGGCCCATTCCTGATCTTGGTCGTGCTGTTCGGCCGCCGCGGCATCGATGGGTTATTGGATGGGAGAGGCCGCCGCGATGGCTGATCCGATTCTGACCGTTACGGAACTGCGCAAGACCTATGGCGGCGTTACCGCGGTGGACGATGTCAGCCTGGATGTTCTGCCGGGAGAGATCCACGCCGTGATCGGGCCGAACGGGGCCGGCAAGACGACGCTCGTTTCGCTGCTCGGCGGCGCGATACCGGCCGATGCGGGCAGCATTCGGTTCCAGGACCGGCTGATCACGAACTTGCCTTCCTACAAGCGCGCACGGCTGGGGATCGCCCGATCGTTCCAGATCACCAGTATCTTCCATGAGCTGTCGGTGCTCGACAATGTGGCGCTGGCGACGCAGGCCGGCCAAGGCCGGGCCTATTTCAAGATGTGGCGTCCGGCCCGTGGCGACGACCGGCTGTCCGGACCCGCCATGGCGGCGCTCGAGACGGTGGGGCTTGCCGAAGCGGCGCTCCGTCGCGCGGGTGACATGTCGCATGGCGAGCACCGCCAGCTCGAGATCGCCATGGCGCTGGCGACGTCGCCCGAGCTGTTGTTGTTGGATGAACCCATGGCCGGGATGGGCGTGGAGGAATCGGCGCGGATGGTGACGTTGATCGGTCAGTTGACGGCGCGCCATGCGATCCTGCTGGTCGAACACGACATGGACGCGGTCTTCGCGTTGGCCGACCGGATCACCGTCATGGTCTACGGTCAGGCGATTCGGACCGGCACGCCGGACGAAATTCGCGCCGACGCGGCGGTGCAGCAGGCCTATCTTGGTGAGGAAGGGGTCGGCGATGCTTGAGGTGCGCGGCCTGGAAACCTTCTACGGTGACAGCCAGGTGCTGTTCGGCGTGGATTTTCAGGTGGCGGCCGGTGAGGTTGTCACCCTGATGGGCCGCAACGGCATGGGTAAGACGACGACGCTCAACTCGATCATCGGATTGGTCTCGCCGCGCGCTGGGCAGGTGACGTTCCAAGGGCAGAACCTGGCCGGCCATCCGTCCTACCGCATCGCGCAGCGCGGCATCGGTCTGGTGCCGGAGGGCCGGCAGGTCTTTCCGAACCTCTCCGTCCGCGAGAACTTGGTCGCCACCGCGGCGAACCATCAGCGGCAAGTGACGCCCTGGACGCTGGATCGCATCTACGAACTGTTTCCGGCGCTGGAAGCGCGGTCGGGCAACACGGCGGCGGTCCTGTCCGGTGGCGAACAACAGATGCTGGCGATCGGCCGGGCTCTAATGACAAATCCCAGCCTGCTGATCCTGGACGAAGCGACGGAAGGGCTGGCACCGCTGATCCGCGAGGAGATCTGGCGCGTCATCGGCGAGATCAAGAAGTTGGGTATCGCCAGCATCATCGTCGACAAGAACGTCAAACGCCTGGTCGACATCGCCGACCGGCATCACATCCTGGTCAAAGGCCGCATCGTTTTCGAGGGTGACGGCGCGGCGCTGATGGCGGATCCGGACCTGCTGACGCGGCATCTCGGCGTCTAACGCGCCGTATAGCCGCCATCGACAACCATTTCCGAACCCGTCATCCAGGCGGAATCGTTCGACGCCAGGAACAGGATCGCCTGGGCGATGTCGAGCGGCTTGCCGAACCGGCCCATGGGGGTGCGGGTCGCCTTGTGGGTTTCGATCTCCGCCGCGGTCATGTTGCTGGTCGCCAATATGTCGTCCTGCATCGCCGATTCCGTCGCACCTGGGTGGACCGAGTTGCAGCGGATGTTATAGCCGCGCGCGCGCACTTCGATCGCGGTCGATTTCGTGAACAGCCGTACCCCGCCCTTGGTCATGCTGTAGATCGCCGAAGTCGAGGAGCCGACCAGCCCGGCGGTCGAAGACAGGTTGATGATCGAGGCGCTGTCCGCATCGGCCGGGCGGCTCTTCATCGCGTTGATGGCGTGCTTTGTGCCGAGAAAGACGCCCTTCAGATTGACACCGCAAATGCGGTCGAACTGTTCGACCGACGCTTCCTCGATGACGGAGCGTTCCCAGACGCCGGCATTGTTCACCAGGATGTCGAGGCCGCCCAGCTGGCCGACCGTTTCGCCCACCACCCGCGCCCAAGCCGCTTCGTCGGTCACGTCGTGCTGCAAAAAAATCGTACCGTTGCCGAGTTCGGCCGCCAGCGCTTCGCCTTCCGGTTCCAAGAGATCGGTGATCGCCACCTTGGCGCCGGCTTGCACCAGCTGCCGTGCCGCTTCGCCACCGATTCCGCGTGCGCCGCCCGTGACGAGCGCAACCTTACCGTCCACCCGGTTCATGTCCGTCCCTCCCTTATCAGCCTAGGACGGTAACGCTAGCAGCCGGCCGCGTCAGAGGGAATGTCGGGGAATTCAGCCGTGCTTCAGACCGGTGGCACCGCGCACGTCGGCGTCCGTGAGGTCGGCACCGCGCATATCGGCGCCGGTCAGATTCGCATCGACCAGCAGGGCGCGATGCATGTCGCTGTCATTGAGCGCGGCATCCGTTAGATCGGCACCTTCGAGATTGGCGCCCCGGTCAGGACCGCACCGTGCAGGATGACGTCCGTCATGTTGGTGTCG
>CAJWOT010000316.1 GCA_913044215.1 uncultured Rhodospirillaceae bacterium
CCGCTAACCACGCACAAAGTTCGGCGCCCCGAAACCTTCTATCTCAACATTGACGCAAGAGGGCTGTCCGCCCGACACCGCCCGCTCCAGGGCACCGGCCAACTGATCTTCCGATGTCACATGTTCGCCAGTACAACCAAGCCCGGCTGCGGCAAGGTCGTATCGGGTCTGGTTCAATTCGCAGCCGATCAGGCGCTGTTCGCCATAGTCGCGCATTTGGATCAGGTGTTCGGCGTTCCAGCGGGCATCGTTGCCAATCACGGCGACGATGGCTGCTCCTGCCCGTACCGCGGTGTCGAATTCGCTGAAATGGAACCCAGCCGTCCCGTCCCCCATCAAGGCGATGACCGTCGCTTCAGGGCGCGCCAATTTCGCAGCGATAGCGTAACAAATGCCGCCGCCGATCGCACCGGATGGACCATTAATAATGCGTGTCGGCGCAGACACCATCGCCTGCGCCCATTGCCCAAACTCGCCCCCGTCGGAGACGAGGATCGGATCGTCCGCGGCGTCGAGGGCCCTCTGCACACCCTCGCACAATGTCCAGGACGGCATCTTATCGCCCGACGCCGAGAGTCCCGTGTTGCGATACGCTATGGCGTCCGCGACATCTTTTCGCCAACCGGCACGCGCCTCGCCGCCGTTGGAAATTTCAAGCAGTTGCCGCGCCGCATCTCGCGGGTCGGCACGCGATGCCAATGCGAGCCTTCCGCCCAGACCACGCCGTGCCCGCTCGACAGCGTCACCATCGGCGTCGACGACAATAAAGCGGCAATCGATGTCGACCGCGGGCGGTTTGGCAAAGCCCAATGTGAAATCAATTGCCTTGCCAAGACTGACAAGCAGATCGGTTTGCGGCAACATTTCAGCGAAGGCGCCCAATGACGGGTCTTTCAGACCACGCGGGCTTTCCATCGCAACAATAGGAACGTCCACGGCATCAGCCAATTTATCCAGCAAGTTGCCTGCCCGCGACTTGTTCAGCGCAGGCCCTGTTACGATGAGCGGCCGCTCGGCCTTGCCCAGGATGCGCGCTAAATCTTCAATTGCCGCCGGATCGGCCAACGACGCATCCGACTCAAACGCCGCCTTTCGCGGAATCGCCGCACTTGACGCATCGGCATTCAGCAAATCAAACGGTAACGCCAAATGAACCGGCCCTGGCCGCCCGGACCGTGCGATACGGATGGCTTTCGCAATGTCGTGACCCAACCCTTCGGTACTGGCGGACCGAAACGCAGCCTTGGTCAAGGGCGCTGCGATGTCCGCCTGTGACAATTCTTGAAAGGCGCCCAGCCCATCCTGTACGACAGGCGAATCACCGCTAAGCAGCACGACCGGGCTTTCGGCAGCGCGAGCAGAGAACAGCGGCGATAGCCCGTTCGCGAAACCGGGTGCCGCAGTGATCATGGCGATTCCGACCTCGCCGGTGATCTGCGCCCACGCATCCGCCATGTAAACCGCCGCTGCCTCGTGCCGCGTGTGGATCAGCCGGATATCGACATCAATGCAAGCGTCGAAAATCGGCATAATCTGATTGCCAGAAAGCGTGAAGATCGTCCGCACACCGGCTTCTGCCAACGATTTTGCGACGAGATCGGCACCGCGCATAAGCTTATCCTTTCGAATTACGGATTTTTGGTGACCTTAAGGGAGAGGCCGGGTCATTGACACAAAAGACAGTCAGCGACCTTTGAATACCGGATCGCGTTTTTCGGCAAAAGCGGCCAGCCCCTCCAAACAGTCTTCCGTGTCATCGAGCGACCGCCGGATCTCTTCGGCTTGGCGCATCGCAGCCTTCGTCCGCTCAGCCGCGAGTTCCCGTTTCACCCGCTTTGCCGCTCGCAATGCCAAGGGCGCGTTCCGAGCGATTTGCACCGCAAGTGCATTGGCTTCCGCGTGCAGGGCAGCGCTGTCGCCGAGGACCCCATTCAAGAATCCCATCTCCTGCATCTTTATCGCGGGGAAATGACCGGCGGTGTAGGTCAACAGGGAATTCAAGCTGTCATATCCGTCGCGCAACAGCCGAACGATGCTGCCCGTGGGTATTATGCCGATACCGGTTTCGGTCAGACCGAAATTGGCGTGGGCAACCGAGTAGCGAAAATCGCAGCCGAGCGCCAATTCCGTGCCGCCACCGAGCGCATGCCCATTCACGGCAGCAATGGTCGGGACTGGAATCGCTTCGATCTCGAGCAACGCCTTATCGACGAGTTCCACATATCGCCAGCGTGCGGCCTCGTCCAATTCGCGGCGTTCTTTCAAGTCGGCCCCGGAACAAAAACCTTCGCCTGCACCTGTAATAACGACGCAGCGAATATCCAAATCCGCTTCCACCTGTGCTGGTAACGCCAGCAACCCTTCGCATATCGGTGTCGACAAGGCGTTGCGACGTTCCGGCCGATTCAAGGTGACACGCAGAATGTGTTCGTCTTTTTCGAGTTGCAGAAAGGATTCCATGATGCACTCCCTCAGGTCAGCACGATCCGCGCATCCGCGATCGCCGGTCCCGCATCGTTGAGAAAAACCGGATTCAGATCGATTTCTGCGATTTCGTCTCGTGCCGCCAAAATATGTGAAATCTGCACCAACAATGCGGCAGCGCCGTCAAGGCCTGGCACAGCTTTGTACGAATCTGCGCAAAAGAGCGTCCGCGACTTCAACACCCTGAACATGTCGAGGGCTTCGTCCTTCGCGATCGGCGCCGGCCGAAACACTACGTCACCCAGCGCTTCAATTCCGACACCCCCCAAGCCGAGCATGACCATCGGTCCAAACTGCCGGTCCCGTACGCCGCCGATCGCGATTTCAGTGCGCCCGGAAATCATCCCAGAGATCAGAACCCGCGACGGCCCGTCACCCAGAGCCATTAGGCGTTCAAATGCCGTATCTCCTGCGACAGCATCAACGACATTTAGCGCGACGCCACCCTGGCGGCCCTTGTGAACGCTATCCGGTGCGATCCGTTTCAGAGCGACCGGGATCGAGAAACGTTCTATCGCCGCGATACATTCCTGACTTGTCGTCACGACATCATATTCCGGCGTCTCGACCCCAAACAGACGTAGCAACGACCGGGCTTCCGGCTCCATCAGCCAGCGCGGCGGCCCGGGCGCGGCCTCTGCCAGAAGAGACGACACGGCAATTTCGTCTATCGCGGCTGTCTCCAACGAGTTTTTCGGCGAAGCTTTTCGGGTGGCTGCGGCATGCAGCCGTTCCACAACCGACGCCAGAGTCGGGAGGGAGTCGGTAACGGGGACACCGCCGTCCCGCAACTTGCCGAGCGGCGCCAAATCGCGACGGCCGTGGACAGAATGAACGAACAACGGTTTATCGTGCGCGGACACCAACTCCAGCAATACGCCGGCAGCCGCCTCTTCCGCGGGCAGGACAGCGTCGCCTCCGATCGTATGATAGCCGCCGAAATGGCCGACCAGAATGGCGCCGTCAATCTCGGGATCGCCAAAGCAGATGTCGAGAGCGGGGACGATCTCGGTCGGTTCAGTCTCTGCTACGCCGGCGAAATCGACTGGATTTTCAATCGCACAGCGTAGAGGCAGATGCGCGGAGAGGCGCTGCCGCGTCTCCCCTGTAAAGGGCGGCGCGCGCATGCCGGCCCGGTCGAGGGCATCGCAGACGAGCGTGGCGTGCCCTCCTCCATCGGAGAGAACGGCCAAGCGGTCGCCGGCAAGCGGCGGCAGATCGCAGAGGCTGCGCGCGACCAGCCAGGCTTCCTCGATATCCTGCACCTGGACAATCCCGGCCTGGGCATAGGCGCCGGCCGAGATTCGGTGGGACGCCGCCAACGCGCCCGTATGCGACAGCGCAGCGCGGCGCCCAGTATCGGTTCCCCCGGGGTTCAAGATGACGATCGGCTTTGTTCGAGTGGCCGCGGCGACCAGGTCGACAAGCTGCCGCCCCTCCCCGTCGCGCCAGCCTTCCAGATAGATCAGCACCACCTCGGTTTCCGGATCGTGCAACAGAAAATCCGTCAATTCGACGACACCCAGATCGGCGGTATTGCCGATCGTGACCTGCCGGCTGAATCCGCCGCCGGTCTGACCGGCCAAGAAAGACAGGTTCAGGGCCAGATTGCCGCTTTGCGATATGAGACCGACACGGCCGGCCGGAACGTCAAATCCGGTGATATTCATCTTCGCCGGGACGCTCGCCAACCCGGCACAATTCGGCCCGACCATACGGGTGCCCGCCGCTCGCATCCGTGCAACCAGATCGGCTTCACGGGCCTTCCCTTCAGGCCCGCTTTCCGAGAAGCCCCCTGAAATCAAAACGACGCCGCCAACATTCAGGTCCAAACAATCCTGCGCCACGCCTTCTACGGCTTCCGCCGGCACAACGACCACGGCCAGGTCGATCGGCTCCGGGACTTCCTTTAGGTCGCGATAGGCTTTATGGCCACGAATCGACTCAGCGCGCGGATGGATTGGAAAAAGGGAGCCCGCAAATCCACCCTCGACCAGCGTTTTCCAACGACGCCCGGCAATCTTCTGAGCTGCTTCCGTCGCGCCGACCATGGCGACGCTTTTCGGCTTGAAAAAGGGGTCGAGCGGATGGGCCATAGCAGGCAAACCGGCTGGGTCGCAGATGGTGCGGGCGGCGGGACTTGAACCCACACTTCCTAACGGAAAACAGATTTTAAGTCTGCCGCGTCTACCAATTCCGCCACGCCCGCGAGTGGGTAGCGACGGTAATCGTTCCCCGGAGCCCGCGCAAGCGCTGTACCGGCCTCTTGCGTATCAAAATTTTACGCCGATTTCCCAATCGGAAAGGCCCTTGCTGCCGCCCGTTACACGCGCGACAAAGGGATCGCAGGCAGCGATCAGG
>CAJWOT010000317.1 GCA_913044215.1 uncultured Rhodospirillaceae bacterium
CTTTGAGGTCCTGTTAGAACGGCCGGAAGACGGTTTTCTCTATCTCGCCCGAGAGGGCGCAGAGTTGATGCTCGACACCATAGACCAGGGTCGAACATGGCTCGCCGACCCGGCCGACCCACCCTATGGCCGCGGCGTGAGTTTGATGATTTGGGCGCAGGACGCCGCGGCGCTCTACGCGCACGTCAAAGAGAATTGCGGGCACGTCTTCCTGGAACTCGAAGACAAATGGTATCGGTGCAACGACACCTACTCCGGCAGCTGCCAATTCATCGTTCAGGATCCGGACGGTTATCTATTGCGCTTTGCCAAAGATATCGGGGAACGGAGCCGCGAAACGCCGGAATTGGCGTAAGCTCAAATTGAAGCAATTGGAAAAAACGATGACGATAGAATGGAACACGGATCTAAGCCCCGCCGGCGGGACGATCGAGCGGGGTTTTACGGTCACCCGCGAGGGTGACGCAATCCCCGGCATCCTGTGGCAATCCGGTGACGCGACGAGCCCGGCACCGCTGGTCCTTCTGGGACATGGCGGCAGCGGACATAAGCGTAATGAACGTATGCTCATGCTCGGCCGGATGTTCGCTGAGGTCTATGGCTGGAACGCCGCGGCAATCGACGGACCGGTGCATGGCGACCGCGGGCCGGTCACCGACCCGGCCAAGGACCCGGAATACGCCGCGATGTGGCGGCGCGATGATCCCGTTGGCGATATGATCGACGATTGGAAGGCCGTGCTTGACGCGCTAATGGCTCGCGACGAGGTCGACCCGGAGCGAGTCGGCTATTGGGGCGTCTCCATGGGCACCATGTTCGGATTGCCGTTCGTCGCCAGCGACCCGCGCATCCGCGTTGCGGTCCTCGGCAAAGCCGGAATGACGGGAACCAGTGTCACCCGCAGCAACATCGCGCCGCATTTCGAACGATACGCGCCACAGCTCAGCCAGCCGGTTCTCTTCACCATGCAATGGGACGATGAGCGGTTCGACCGGGCGGGACAGCTCGACCTATACGACCGGCTCGGATCGCGCGACAAGCGCCTGCACGCCTATCCCGGCGTACATGTGGATAACGGGCCCGAGGCTTTCGAGGTTCAAGGCGCATTCCTGCAGCGCTATCTCTGACACCCTTAAAGCCGATACACCCGCTTTGCGTTGTCATGGAACAGCTTGGCCCGTTCGTCGGCGGTGTAGTCCGCCGTCAACCGTTTGAAGGCGTTCCACAGAACCGGATAGCTGCAGCTGATCTTGTCGACAGGGAAGTTCGATTCGAACATGCAGCGATCCACGCCGAAATGATGGATCGCGGTTTCATAGTAGCGCCGTGTCGCCTCGCACAATGCCTCGCTGGTCGGCGGCACCGGCTTTTCGTGCCAGCCGAAACCGCTGTAGTCCATATTGATGCCGCCCAGCTTGATCACGATGTTCGGACATTCGGCCAGCGCCGCGATGCTCTTGGACCATTCGGCGAATATCTCGTCCTGCCGTCCTTCATAGGCTCCGATCCCCACGACACCGCCGAGGTGATTGAGCACCATTGTCGTTTCGGGAAAGGCGCGCGCCAGATCGACGACCTCGGCCAACTGCGGATGACGGCACACCGCCTCGAAGACGAGGTCGAGTGAGGCAAGCGCCGCAAACCCTTCTCTAAAGTCAGGATCGAGAAACATTCCCGGTGTCTTGGCGCGCGTGACCCGCGGGTCCGGATCCCAGGCACCGGTGCGGCGAATGCCCCGATAGCGATCCGGTGCTGCCGCGATTTGGGCCTCCAGCGTCGCCTTGACGCGGCTGCCCTGCTGCAGGTCGGCAAACCCCATGATGCCAGCGGCGACCCTGGTGTTTCCGTATAGCCCGGAGGCGGCCATCGCCGCGATACCGTTCACGAACTCCACTTCACCGACCGGTTTCATCGCCTCCGGGCCGTCGGCGCAGTACATGGCCCGGCATTCGATAAAGACCGTCGCAACGATGTTATGGCCGGTCCGCAGGTCACGCTGCAGTTCGTCCATCAGATATCTGCGATCGACGCGTCCTTCCCGGTGATCCCAAAGGTGATGATGCGTGTCGATAATCGGCAGCGCCGGGGCGAGGGCTTCCTCCTCGACCTGCGCCAACCAGGCGTCGTTGGTGGCCATGTCCCGCCGCTACACGACCGGTGTCCGGTTGCCATCCACATTGATCGCGGTGCCCGTAACGTAGGAACCGGCATCGGAGGCCAGAAAGCACGCCATGTTTGCAAACTCTTCCGCTTTGCCAACACGCCCCATCGGCACCGTCTTGCCCATCTTTTCGTAGAACTCTTCCAGCGTCTCGTTCGACCCTGATTTGATATGACGCTGATAGTGCTGATCGCTTTCGATGAGCCCCACCAGAAGGCCATTGACCAACACGTTGTGCGGTGCGCCCTCGCCCGCCAGCGCCTTGGTCAGGGCCATGCCGGCCGCCCGAGACACCGCCGTCGGCGCGCCGCTCGCGCGCGGTGCCTTGGCGCCCGAGTTCAGTACGTTGATGATCCGGCCCCACTTGCGATCCTTCATGCCGGGGAACGTCAAACGGATCAGCCGCACCGCACCCATCAATTTGAGCTCCAGATCCTCTTCCCAAAGCTCATCGGTGATATCCATAAAGGGCATGGCGCGCGAGGTGCCGGCGTTGTTGACGACAATATCGACATCGCCCAAATCCGCGACCACGGACGCGTGCATCGCTTTGATCGCGCCGGCGTCGCACATGTCACACGCATAGCCATTGACGGTCACGCCAGGCGCAGCCGCAAGAATTTCAGCCTTGGCTTCCTCCAGCACATCGGCACGGCGCGCAACCATGGCTACTTTCGCGCCGGACCGCGCGAATTCCAACGCCATCGCGCGTCCCAGACCAAGGCTGCCGCCGGTAATAATCGCGACCCGGCCGTCCATCCTGCATTCCATGTCTTTATCTCCTTGTCGTTTGGTTTCGCCGGCGCTTCGGCGCACCGGCAGATATCACTTGGCGCGGACCCTATGCCATGGTTCCTGAAGATGAAAGTTCGCTGAAAGGGTCAGCCGCGCAGCGCCGCAGTCCCGGCATGGTCGACAACCAGATGACCCGCCTGATCGGCAATCGACACGCCGTAATCACGCCTCGCCCCTTCGATCGACACCTTGCCCAGGATCACATCCTGCAGCACGGCGTTGCAGTCGCGCTCGAAGGCAGCGCCGTATCCGCCGCCACTCGACATGGTGTGACGAAACACATCGTCGCGCCGCATCGGAACCGGCTCGCTCAGCAGAACCGGTAATTCACGCCGTTCGTTGCCGCTGTCTATATAGTTCATCGAAGGTGCGCCGTCCGATCCGTCAAACAGTCCGTGCGGCGGGTAGGCTCGTTTGTCGGACCGCACATTCAGCAAGGCGTTTTCCGACAGCACACGGTAGTCGCGCTGTATCGCCAGCCCGCCACGTTTCTTTCCGGGCCCGCCGGAATCGTCAACAAAGCCGTAGCGTTCGATGCGAATGGGATAGGCCGTCTCGATCATCTCAATGGGCACGTTGGACTGGTTCGCCCCGATATGCGGCACCCCTTCCTGACCGTCATTGTCCCGGCTGGCGCCCCAGGTGCCCATCGCGGTTTCGCAGAAGATGAAGGGCTTACCATCCTGCATGCCGGAGATCGTCGGCAACGTCGAACCGCCCGAGCCGTCCGCCGCGACCCTGTCCGGAACAGCCTGAGCCAACGCTCCGAACAAACAATCGATCATGCGATAGCCGGTGATCCCCCGGGCCCCCGTCGGGCCGGGCGAAACCGGCCGGACCACAGTGCCTTCCGGCGCGCGCACATCAACGGTCTCGGTAAAACCATGGCAGTTCGGTATATCCGCGGACATGACCGAGCGCAGCGCCGCATAGGCACAGGCCTTGGTGAACGGGAATGTGGAGTTCACGCCGCCCGCCACCATCGGCGACGATCCTTCCCAGTCGATAACGATATCCGCGTCATTTACGGTAACAGCAACGTTCAGGATTATCGGTTCCGGCGTATCGCCTATTCCGTCGATATGGTCGGTGAACTTGTACGTGCCGTTGGGAATATCGGAAATTTCTGCTGCTGCGAGGCGCCGCGCGTAATCATTGAGATCCACGATGGCCTGATCGATCGTTTCGACACCGTAGCGGTCATAGAGATTCACCATGCCACGGGCGCCGGTCGCACAAGCAGCCATCTGCGCCTGCAGATCGCCATGCACGAGTTCCGGTGTCCGCACATTCAGACCGATCAGCTTCCACAGGGTTTCGTTACGTACCCCCTTGTCGATCAGCTTCAGGACAGGGATCCGGAATCCTTCCTGCCAGACCTCCGTCGCCCCGAGCGCGTTCGATCCGGCAACGATGCCGCCAACATCCGAATGATGCGCCAGAGTGGTCGACCAGCCCTTCAACGCACCGCCGAAATAGATCGGTTTGACGACATAGATATCCGGCAGGTGCTGTCCCGCCGCGGCATACGGGTCGTTCATGATGAAGTAGTCTTCGGGATCGATATCGTTGCCGACCTCCGCCAGCATATTCCTCAAAGCATCGAGGAAACTGCCGAGATGCATTGGCGTGCAGACCCCCTGTGCGAATGTCCGGCCTTGCGCATCGCACAGCGCCGTGGAGAAATCGAGCGAGTCACGCACGATCTGCGAATACGCGGTGCGGATGATCGTCAGCGTGATCTCTTCCGCGATCGTATCGAAGGCGTTGCGAAGCACTTCCAGCAGGAAGGGATCGGTAGACGGTATTTGGGTCTGCTGCGTGTCCACGGTCAGTACTCCAGATCGATAACGATATTGTCCGCCGCATCGCGGTGAACGCGGGCGTC
>CAJWOT010000318.1 GCA_913044215.1 uncultured Rhodospirillaceae bacterium
CAGGACCGCAAACGGTCAGGTGTCTTTGGACTACGCGTCGCTGCTGGAACGCATTGCCCGGCAGCTCACGGTGCCGATCGATTTCGGTATTTCCCGGACGATTGGCAGATACGCCGCGTTCGCCTTCTTCCGCCGGGAAATGGCAACGAGCCTGCACGAGCTCTCGGATGGATCGACGCTTTGCATTGTCTTTCCGATGGCGGCACCCGTGCGGCTTGCGAAGCTGGTGGCGATGCTGTCCGGCAAAAGAGAAACCGAGTGGGTTGCGAAGACCGACTTCAAAGCCGCAGACTTCTATCGCTTTCTCCTCTACCACGAAATTGCCCATTGCAAGGAGGATCCGCGGCGCATTCCGGCACAGGGGCTAGGGCCCTATGAAGTGTATCTGGCGGAGAACCGTGCGGATGCTTTCGCAGTCTTGATGCATATGAAGCGCGCAGGCGGCCAAAGCCTTCCTCGTTTCATGGCCGCCATACGCCGCGACGGGATGCAGCTTCGGGGCGATGCCGAGCATCAGACCGCAGCCGTGATCGAGCGGACCACAACGCTCGCGACCTATCTTCAACGAACCGGAGCGCTCGCGGGCACCTCAACCAATGAACTGGTACAGACGGCGTGGGCGATGACGGCGGAATACGCGCTCGGTCTGAGAGATTTCGTCACGCAGAACCTTTTGCGGCCGCACCGTCAACGACCGCTGCGCTGAGATCGGTTGTTCGATCCGTCGCCCAACCTGTCTGACCGCTGATCGCGGCCTCGATGGCGCATTGCCAGAATCTGGTGACGTCGCCGCATTACTGAGCAAGGTTACCCGCTGCAATTGACAACAATTGAACAATCGTTTAATTGTTCAATTATGCAAAACATTGAATTGGATTCCGACCAGACAGCGCAACTCGCGGAAACGTTTGGCCTGTTGGCCGATCCGACGCGGTTGTCGATCGTGGTTATCTGCATGGAGCGCGAAATAGCCGCGGGTGACATCGCAGAAGAACTCGGGCTCTCCGCGTCTTTGGTTAGTCACCATCTCCGTCTGTTGCGTGCCGCGCGCATGCTGCGGGGGGAGCGGCGCGGCAAGCAGGTGTTTTATTCGATGGCCGATGCCTGCGTGCACAACGTTCTGGAAATAATGATCGACCACCTGTTCAGCCATGAACATGGCGGTCTTGATGAACCCCAAGATGGAGACGATTGATGGTAGAGATAACGCATCAGAAATGTGCCTGTGCAGACTGTGTTTGCATTGTCGAGGTGAAGAACGCGGTGAAAAAGAGCGACCGCGCCTATTGCAGTGAGACCTGCGCGGACGGGCATCCTTCGGGTGCCGGCTGTAACCACGCCGGCTGCGCCTGCCACGGCTAGATCACACGGATACCGGCGGTGCCCGCAGAAGAACGCGCGGCACCGCCTTCTTTCGATGGCATCGCTGCCCCGATCATGAATCGCCAAGCCGGGCGTTGGCCTCGGCGTTTAGCGCGCTCTGGACCAGCCCGACCAACACATATTGTTTGAATCAGTACCGTCTCTTGTGCCGCATGCTACTGTCGGCTTAAAGCCAATGACAGAGGAGGATGGCGATGGACGGATCGGAGCGGTTTCCCTACTCGCCGTTGCCGGAACGGCCGCGTTTGCGCTGGCCGGACGACGCGCGTGTGGCCCTATGGGTTCTGCCCAACATTGAGCACTACGAATATAAGCCAGCCCTGATCAACGGCCGCGATCCCTGGCCGCGGATGCCGCACCCGGACGTGCTGAGTTACGGGCTTCGCGACTATGGCAACAGGGTCGGCGTCTGGCGCATGTTCGATTGCCTGGACAAGCACGACATCCGATCCACGGTTTCGCTCAATTTCGGCATCATCGAACACTATCCGGACATCTGGGACGCCATGGAGGCGCGCCAGTGCGACTATCTCTGCCACGGCCTCTACAACACGCGCTACATTTGGAACCTTCCCGAGGATGAAGAGCGCGCGGTCATCCGCGACTGCGTCGATATCCTGCGCAAGGCGAACGGCACGCAGCTCAATGGCTGGTTCGGGCCGGCCGTGTCGGGCACCCTTCGCACTGCCGATATCGCGGCGGAGAACGGTATCGGTTACATCGCCGACTATTATCACGACGATCAACCCATGCCGATCCGCACCGTGCATGGCGATCTGGTCAGTGTGCCTTATTCCATGGAGATCAACGACGCGGTCGTCTACCGCTATCAGACCGAAGGCGAGGAGTTCGAGCGGATGATCCGCGATACCTTCGACGTGCTTTACGCCGAAGGTGAGGAAAGCGGCCGGGTCATGGCGATCTGTCTACACCCCTATCTCTATGGCCAACCGCACCGGGTGAAGTATCTGGACCGCGCGCTCGGCTACATTCTGGGGCATGACGGCGTCTGGCAGGCCACGGGAACGGAGATCGCCGCCTGGTCGCGCGAACATTGGCTGCCGCAACTGGAACCCCACTTCGCGCAATTCGCGGGGGAGAGCAGCCATGCCTGACCAAACAATCCGATACCGCGAAGGGCAGGGATACGATCAGTCGCACTACGACTGGGCGCCGAAGCACCGGCGCGACCCGCTCGTCTGGCCCGACCGTGCCAAGATCGCCGTTTCGGCCCATGTTTATCTGGAATATATGGAACTCGACCCGCCGGCGGATGCGGTCTCGGATGCACGCTTCGCCGGTGCGCTGGGCTCGTACTATCCGGACTTTCAAAACTACTCACGGCGCGAATTCGGCAACCGGGTAGGCATCTTTCGCGTGCTCGATATTCTCGAACGCTATGGGCTGCGGGTCACGATCTGCGCCAATGCGCAGGCTGCCGCGCGGTATCCCTATATCGTCGAGCGGTGTCAAAAGGCGGGGCACGACTTCGTCGCGCATGGCCGGTCGTTGAACAGGATGATCAGCGCGAGGATGGGCGCGGAGGAGGAACGGCAGTTCATCGCCGATTGCCTAGGCTCTCTCGAAGATTCGCTGGGACACAAACCGAGCGGCTGGGCGGGCCAAGATTATGGCGAGAGCGAACGGACGCCAAAGCTATTGGCGCAGGCCGGACTCGACTATGTCCTCGACTGGCCGAACGACGACGAACCCTATTTCATGCGAACCGATCCGCCGCTGGTTTCGATCCCGAACCAGTCCGAATGGGACGATGCGCAGCTCTTCGCGGTGCGCAAGGTGGATAGCTGGCGCTACCCGGAACTCGTCACCAGTGCCTTCGAACAATTGGCCGACGAAGGCGGCCAGATGCTGGGGCTCGGCCTTCATCCTTGGATATTCGGGCAGGCGCACCGCATCCAGTATCTGGAAAAAGCGGTCGCCGCGATAGCTGGGCAATCGGGCATCTGGTTCGCAAGCCCCGCTGAAATTGCGACGGCTTTCAAAGCGCAGCGGACAGCGGATTAATTTCTGCTGCGCCGCGGCCGGCGTCACGTCTAGAAGTTATCCTTACGTTTCCTGGTCTCGGCAAACACCGAGACCAGGTCGGCACCGCTCAGGCCGATTGTCGCCTGCAGATCCTCACTCATCGGGCGCACAAACGGATTCGTCGCACGCTCCAATCCGATCGTCGTGGGCACGGTCGGCAGGTCTTGCGCCCGCAACGCCTCGATTTCCTTCATACGGGCGACGAGTTGCGTGTTTCCGGGCTCGACCGTGATCGCGAATTCGGCATTTGCCTGGGTATATTCATGGGCGCAGTAAATGACGGTTTCGTCCGGCAGTGCCATGAGCTTTTGCAGACTGTTCCACATCATCTCCGGCGTCCCTTCAAACAGGCGGCCGCACCCAAGCGCGAACAAAGTGTCGCCAACGAACGCGATGTTCTCGCTCGCGAAGTAATATGCGATGTGGCCGGTGGTATGACCGGGCACCTCGAACACTTCGGCGCTCAGGGACCCGAAGGCATAGGTGTCCCCATCCGCCACCCGCACATCGATGCCCGGGATGCGCTCGGCATCGTTGGCCGCCCCGACGATGGTACAGCCCCAGCGCTCCTTTAGCGGCAGGTTCGCACCGGTGTGATCGCCATGATGATGCGTGTTCAGGATGTGCGTGAGGCGCCAGCCTTTCTGCTCCAATCCGGCGTTTATGGCGTCGGCATCGGGCGTGTCGATGCACGCAGTCAATCCCTGTTCGGGGTCATGCGCCAGGAAACCGTAATTGTCCGATCTACAGGGGAACTGATGAACTTGCAGTGACATGTGCCGAGTCTCCATCTTATTCAGGTGTCATTCGCTGCTGTGAACGTCGCTGCGGCCAATAGGTCGCACCCAATAGAACGAGACCGACCATATAGAACGCGGCGACCCGCCCGCTTTTCCAGCACCGAAGGTACAGAAATCCTGCCATTTTTGAAATGAAATGTTATAACATAACAATCAAATTGGTTCGGGTTTCTCATGGTTTGCGAAACCGCCTGAATAGGCAAGGATATGAATAGTAATCCCATACCTGTAACGCTGCTGACAGGTTTCCTCGGCAGCGGAAAGACCACCTTGCTGACGCGCGTTCTCCAGGATCCGCGCTTCGGCGATACCGCGGTCGTGGTCAACGAGTTCGGTGAAGTCGGGCTCGACGGGATGCTTGTCGAGCACAGTCACGAGCAGCTGGTCGAAATGACGTCGGGTTGCCTCTGCTGCACGATCCGCGGCGACATCCGGGAGACGCTGCATTCACTTCACGGCCGGCGGGAGCGGGGCGACATTCCGGCATTCAATCGCCTGGTTGTCGAATCGACCGGGCTCGCCGATCCCGCGCCTGTCATTCATACGCTGATGACAGATCCCCGGCTCGCACATTTGTTCATGCTGGGCGGTGTTGTGGCGACGGTCGACGCCCT
>CAJWOT010000319.1 GCA_913044215.1 uncultured Rhodospirillaceae bacterium
GGTGATGCGCTGTCGGACGGCGAACATGCCATACAGAAGAAACAAACCGGCCCCGCTTCGATGGCGTCGAATTTGAGGTCGACGGCGACGTAAATGTTCTCGAATTTGTGCGGTTTTCGGAGTGTTTGCGTCATGAGGGTTTGACGCTGGCCGTCGTTTCTAAGCACAAGAGTTATCGGTGACCGGGTGCTGACATAGACGTTACCGCGCGATCCGACCCATTGTTTGCCGGTTTGGCTGAAATCAAGGTTTGGAAAGAGCGCTTCTTGAGAAATGATATAGCGCTGCTCGACTTGGAAAAGGCCCAGCGAGGCAAGGCTCAGAAATATCAATGCAAAGAGCTTGGATTTCTCTTTTAGGTAGAAAAACTTAGGCTTTGAATTGTAGGGCATCTGAGCGATGATACGACACTAATCCGTTCGCCCGGTTTGGGCATTTCGATCCGCTAACGGAGGGAATGACATGAAGGCGATTCTTGTACCATTTGAAGAGAGTGATGTCGTGGACTCGGTGCTGGGGACGGCGTGTTTTGCCGCCCAGCGTTTCGGTAGCTGCATCGAAAGCGTCTATGTCCAGCCAGCGCTGCCCGCGATTGCCAGTGCGGACGGGTTTGGCGTTGTGACACCCGCATTCGTGGAAAAATACGAGCAAGAAGATCGGGCGCGGATAAGTCAGGCCGAACAGTATTTCAACGATTTCATGCGGGCGCGCGGCGTGTCGGGAGGGGACCCCGGCGGACCTTCGGAGACGGCCTCGGCGGTTTGGCAAAATGTCGGGCCGAGCGACGATTATGTCGGCCATCGCGGGCGTTTGTTCGATCTGATCGTGGTCGGCCGCCCGGTTCACGGCGCGACGACACCCACGATGCACACGCTTGAGGCGGCATTGTTCGAGACCGGCCGCCCGATCCTGATCGCGCCGCCATCCGCGCCGGCCACCCTGGGCGAGACGATCGCCATCGCATGGAACGGCAGTACGGAAACCGCGCGCACCATCGCTTTCGCCATGCCGTTCCTGCAGCAAGCGAAGAAGGTCGTGGTGGTCGCGATCGAGGATGCCATGGTCCCAGGTCCGACAGGCGCCGAAGTCGCGCAACATCTCAGCCGCAATGGCATCGAGGCCAGCGCGATCGACAGCGCAGCGGGCAAGCGTTCGCTGGGCGAGGCGATGCTGGATGAGTCGGCGAAACAGGGCGCGGATATGGTCGTTAAAGGTGCCTACACGAACAGCCGGCTGCGGCAGATGATCTTTGGTGGCGCGACCAGTCATATCTTGGCCTATACCGAGCTTCCGGTATTCATGGCGCACTGACCTGACGAGCCTACACACAGCATTTGGGAGAGGTAGATGCCCACCGAGCGCTTGGTATTGCCCGAACAGGGCACGGCCTGGTCGGACATTAAGTCCGAGCTGACGGCGATCGCAGAGAACGACTTCGACTGGCGCGCCGGACGGCTCGGCGTTTACGTGTTCGATCCCGGCGAGGATGTTCGCGCGGTGGCGAAGGACGCCTATGGCATGTTCATGTCGGAGAACGGCCTTGGGCCGGCCGCCTTTCCGAGCCTGCGCCGGATGGAGGACGAGGTCGTCGGGTTCGGTCTGTCGCTGCTGAACGCGCCTGAAGACGCGTGCGGGGATATGTCGTCGGGTGGCACGGAAAGCATTCTGCTTGCGGTCAAGACCTGCCGGGATTTTTGGCGCGCGGCGGGGAAGGCGGACAAAACGGAAATCGTGGCGGCGTATTCCGCACATCCCGCGTTCGACAAGGCGGCGCAGTATCTCGGTCTTTCCGTGACCCGTGTGCCGGTGGCGGATGATTTTACCGCGGATGTGGCCGGGATCGCGGCCGCGGTGAGCGACCGGACGATGATGATTGTCGGTTCGGCGCCGTGTTTTCCGTTTGGTGTCATCGACGACATCGAGGCCCTTTCGGCGCTCGCGGAATCGCACGATATCTGGCTGCATGTCGATGCCTGCGTCGGTGGGTATTTTGCGCCCTTTGCGCGCATGAACGGTGTCAATTTGCCGCCGTTCGATTTCGCGCTACCGGGCGTCCGGTCGATGTCCGCGGATTTGCACAAATACGGCTACGCGGCGAAGGGCGCTTCGACCGTGTTCTATCGCTCGGCCGCGCTGCGCGAACATCAGATGTTCCGCTTCGGCGATTGGCCGACCGGAGAAATGGCGACGCCGACGATTGCCGGCACCCGGCCCGGTGGCGCCATCGCCGCGGCCTGGGCGGTCATGCGCTATTTGGGCTGCGCGGGGTACCGCGAAAAGGTCCGTACGGTGATCGAAACCCGTGAGAAATATGAACGCGGCTTGGAGGCGATTGGCGGATTCCGGTTCTGGGGGCAGCATCAGTTGGGCTTGCTCGCCTTTGGGTCGGACGATTTCGATATCTTCGCCGTCGCCGAAGGGATGCGTGACAGGGGATGGATGTCCGCCAATCTGCGTCAGCCGAAAGGGATGCATCTGATGCTCTCCCCCGGGCACGCGGATGCGGTCGAAAACTATCTCTCCGATATGACGGACACGGTGGCGGAGGTGCGGTCCGGCGCCCGCGTTGCGGTGGCGGGCGGCGGGTCGCGATACAGCTAGTCCGTTGAATTCGTTCTATTTTTGACGACCCTCTTTAACGTACCGAACGTCTGGCAAGCAGGCTCGCAGCGAACAATACCGACGATGCGACGACGATGGATGGGCCTGACGGTGTGTCCCATGTCACCGACGCGAACAGGCCGGCGGCCACCGACAGGACACCGATAAGGCCAGCGAATACCGCCATGGATTCCGGCGATTGCGCGAAGGGGCGGGCGGTCGCGGCGGGAATGATCAGCAGCGAAATGATCAGCAAGGCGCCGACGATCTTCATCGAGACGGCGATCACGATCGCCAGCAACAGGGTGAAGGTCAATTGTATGGCGAGGACGGGAATGCCTTCCGCGCGGGCCAGCTCTTCATGGACGGTGATGGCCAGCAACGGTCGCCAGATGACGATCAGGATGCCGATGCATAGCCCGCCGCCAATGAAGATCCAGAGCAGGTCGGTTCGGGATACCGCGAGGACGTCGCCGAACAGATATCCCATAAGGTCGACCCGCACCCCTTCCATGAAGGATAGGGCGACGATTCCGATGGCGAGCGAGGCGTGCGCCAGAATGCCGAGCAACGTGTCGGACGCCAAGGCCGTCTTGCGCTGCAACAGGACGATCGCGGCGGCGAAGCTGATGCAGGTGAGCAAGATCCCGACGGTCAGGTCGATCGCGAGAAGGAGGCCGAGCGCGACGCCCAGCAATGCGGTATGCGCCACGGAGGCGCCGAAATAGGCCATGCGCCGCCAGACGACGAAGCATCCCAACGGGCCCGCGGCGAGCGCAACGCCGAAGCCGCCGAGCGCGGCACGCCAGAGGAAGTCGTCCAGCATCAGTGGTGATGGTGGGACGTGTCGACGACGTCACCTGCCAGGTCGTGATCGTGATCGTGGTGATGCGCGTAGACCGCCAATCGTCCGGCCGCTTCGGCACCGAACAGGGCGAGGTATTCCGGGTGCTGACGAACGGATTCCGGGGCGCCGGAACAGCAGACATGATGGTTGAGGCAAATGACGCGGTCCGTCGCGGCCATGACGAGATGCAGATCGTGCGAGATCATCAGGACGCCGCAATCGAAGCGGTCGCGCAGACGGCCGATCAGCTCGTAGAACTCGACCTGGCCCGAGACGTCGACCCCCTGCGTCGGCTCGTCCAGCACCAGGAGGTCGGGCGCGCGCAGCAACGCGCGGGCTAGAAGCGTGCGCTGCAACTCGCCGCCGGAGAGGCTGGCCACGTGCAGATCCGCCAAGTGACGGGCGGCGACCGCGTCCAGCGCGTCGTCAATTTTTGCGCGTGAGGTCCGGCCGGCCAGGGCGAGGAAGCGGCGGACCTTCAGCGGTAGGGTTTTGTCGATGTTCAGCCGCTGCGGCAGATAGCCGGTTGAAAGGCCGGGAGCCCGCTCGATCCGGCCCCGTTGCGGTTCGGCGAGGCCGAGCAGAACCCGGGCCAGACTGGTTTTCCCCGAACCGTTCGGGCCGATCAGGGTGACAATCTCGCGGCGGGCGATGGACAGGTCGACCCCGTCGAGGACCCGGCGGCCGTCATATTCGAGCACGATATCGCGGGCATCGATGAGCGGTGACCGGCCTTCAGCCATGCTGAAACTCTCTTAATTCGCGGCGCTCGCGGGGACAAACGGTTGACAGCGGCAATGCCGCCGCAACATATGTTATATTATTACATTTCATTCAGTGAAACTATGCGAATGTCCAACAGCGCCCGTCGAGGGGCGCCACATACGATCTACGGCCTCGTTGTGGCGGCGGCTGTGCTGTGCGGGGCGGTGGCATCTAATGCTGCCGAGACGGCGCCCAAGGTGGTCGTCAGCCTCAAACCGCTCCATTCAATCGTCGCCGGGGTGATGCGCGGGGTGGCTATGCCGGCGCTTCTGGTGTCCAGCGCGCAATCGCCGCACGGATACGCGCTCAGACCGTCGCAGGCGCGGCTCCTGCAGCAAGCCGACGCGGTGTTCTGGGTCGGCCCGGAGCTCGAAAGATTTCTGGTAAAGCCCGTAAAGTACTTGTCTAAAAGGGCAAAAATAGTTCCGCTTGGGGCGGCGGTCCAGCTGTTGCCGTTTCGAAAACACGCGCTTTGGCAGGCTGCCGGGGACCAGGCCGGACACGCGGGTCACGGCCACAAAACCGCGAATGGTCACGACGCCGCGCATGGCCACGACGCCGCGCATGGTCACGGGACGCGCGATCCGCATTTTTGGCTGGACCCCCTCCTAA
>CAJWOT010000320.1 GCA_913044215.1 uncultured Rhodospirillaceae bacterium
GCCATGATGATCGGGCTGCTGGCGCCGACGACGACGTCCGATACCTTTCCGTCGGTGCTGATGGGAATACCTGGCACGTCGGCATCGCAGGCGACCGTTGTTGACGGCTTTCCGCTCGCCAAACGGGGGGAAGGCGCGCGGGCGTTGGGCGCGGCTTTCTCCGCGTCGCTGTTCGGCGGGTTGTTCGGCGCGCTGGTCCTGACCGGCGCTATCTTCGCGGCGCGGCCGATCATCCTCGCCATGGGTTTCGGCGAACAGATGATGCTCATCATGCTGGCGCTGAGCATGATCGGCATGCTGACCGGCAACCACGCGCTGAAAGGCCTTGCCACCTGCGTGATTGGTTTGATCATCGGCATGGTCGGCTACGAACCGCATGGCGCATTCCGGCTGTCCGGAATTCCAGGGGTCTATGAATCCGCCTATCTGAGCGATGGCATCAAGATCGTGATCATCGGGCTCGGCATGTTCGCCATGCCGGAGATCGTCGACCTGGTGCGGCGGCACGAGACGATCTCAAAGGAGGGCAATCTGGGCAGCGGTTGGTTGCGCGGGCTGAAGGACATGCTGCGCAACTGGTGGATCGTCGTCCGATGCTCATCGATCGGCTGCATTATCGGTGCCTTGCCGGGGCTCGGCGGGTCGGTGGTCGATTGGATCGCCTATGGTCATGTGATTCAGACCTCCAAGGATCGAAGCAAGTTCGGTGAGGGCGACATCCGCGGCGTGCTGGCGCCGGAATCGGCGAACAATGCCAAGGAGGGCGGGGCGATGATCCCGACCATCCTGTTCGGCATCCCGGGTTCGGGCAGCTACGCTATCCTGCTCAGCGGGTTCATCCTGATTGGCATCGAGCCGGGCACCGAGATGATCACCAAGAATCTCGACCTGACCTACACGATGATCTGGTCGTTGGCCCTGGCCAATGTGTTCGGTGCCGGGGCGTGTCTGCTGCTCTCCTCGCAGATCGCCAAGCTGACGACGATCCGGTACGGATTCCTCGCCCCCTTCATGCTTGTCTTGATCTTCTTCGCCGCCTTCCAGGCGACGCGGGACTGGAACGATCTGATCGCCCTATTCGTGTTCGGTACGCTGGGGACCTTCATGAAGCGCTATGGCTGGTCCCGGCCGGCCCTGCTGATCGGCTTCTTCCTGTCCGACCGGATCGAGACCTCGCTCTATCAATCGATCCAAGTCTATGGGTACAGCTTCTTCGAGCGGCCGATCGTGATCGTGCTGCTAATTCTGACGATCCTGTCGATTATTGCCGCGCTACGCTACAACCCGAATGCCGGCAAGACCTATACGGAAGACAGCGAGGCCTCGACGCGGCGCAAATGGCCGCAGATCGGCTTCACGATCTTCATGTTGGCGATCGTGGTGATCGCGTTTACCGACGGCTTCCGGTACGAGACGCTGGGCCGGATTTTTCCCTTCGCCGTTGGCATCCTTGGATTCGCTTTCGTGCTGCCTGTTCTCTTCCAGCAGATCACGGCAAGAAAGCCAAGCGCCGTTCTGATAGACCGCGAACTGCTCGGCGGGACGACCCATTCGGAGTTTTACTATCTCGGCTGGATTCTGGGCATGCTGGGCATCATCGGCCTGGTCGGATTTCCGCTCGGCGCGGCCCTGTTCATCTACCTGTTCATCTCGCACAAGATCGATCTCAGCCATGTCCGCAACGCCTTGCTCGGCCTGTCAGCGGCGGTGTTCCTCGGCGTGCTGTCCTACTTCCTGACCCTGGAATACCCGCCGGGGCTGCTTCAGTGGGCGACGGCGAACTTCTTCGGCTTCGAAATGCCGTTCTATCTTGGCGGTCCGCAATAGGGGAAAAAGAAAACGCCCGGCCTGCAAAGGCCGGGCGTTTGTGTCTTCGATGAAGACTGAAGATTACATATTGAGGGTCAGATTGTAGCGAACCTTCACGTAGTCTTTGATGAATTCTTTTTCTACGTCGGACAGGATCATCGCCTCGTGCAGCGCTGTTTTTGCCTCCGGGCCGATGGTGGCCAGGAACTTGCCGAGAATTTTCGGCCGGCGCTTGTTGAACTCCGGATCCTCCATGGTCTTGCGCAACGCGTTCCGCCAGGCTTCCAGGGCATCCTTATCGGCGCCCTTCGGCAGATGGAAGGATTTGTTCGCCAGCGTGCCGACACGGATGATCGCGAGCGTGGCCTTGGCGGCCGGGCCCTCGAACTTCTTGCCGGTGGCTTCCTCATAGAACTCGTAGTAGCTCGGAACGTTCGGCCATGTCGGATCGCGGAAATATTTACCGTTCGCATCCTTCCACTTGCCGTTCGCATCCGGTGCACCCCAGGTGAACAGATGCGTAACGATACCGGCATCCCGGAAGCCCTTACGGTTGTTCAGATAGGACAATGAGTTGTCGAACATCAGCGTGAACTCGCCGCGCTCGAAGGCTTGCGCCATCGGGCCGTTGCCCTTCATGCCCCAGACATCCTTGACCTCGACGCCGAGCAGAGACAGAGCCAAGCGTCTGGAGAGGGCCGCCGATGTCGGTGTCTTGCCGCCGAAGACCAACTTCTCTTTCGGGATCGTGCGCAGTTTCGCGACCATGTCCTTCGGACCCAGACCTCCGAGGCCCAGTTCGGCGCGCGCATACTGCATGCTGCTGCGGGGCAGCAGGACGATCGGTTCCCATCCCTTGATGTCGAACTTCACCCGCGGATCGGCGAGGATATAGTTCAGGATGGTCGAGGTTGACAGCGCCATCACCCAGGTGCCGTCTTTCTTGGCGTTGGACTCGAAATAGTTGCCGCCCACGATGCCGCCGGCGCCTGGCTTGTTGACCACCAGGATTTTCGGATTGCCGGGCAGATGCTTCTCCATGAAGGGCTGCAGGGCACGCGTCAGACTGTCGGTGCCGCCGCCTTCGTTGAAGGGCACGACGATGCGCAACCGCTTGCCGGAGAAATCGGCCGCCTGCACCGCTGGCGCCAGCGCGACCGTTAATGCTAACGCGGAACCGGCCAAAATGCCGGCAAATCCGCGCCGCGAAAGTTTGGGACTCATTCGTTAACCTCCCTGATTGTCGTTACGAACTCGATACGTGGCAAAATCATTGCACCTGGGATCGAATTTTCAAAGCCGGAATCGAATCCAACTCAATCTTCCGGTGGCAGGATCTCGACCTGACAGATCGCGTCGATCAAATGGTCGCGCTTGATGTCCGTCAGATGCGCCCGTTTTTGATCGTTGGTCAGGTGGGCGCCGATCCCCTGCGTCAGGATCAGCACGACGGCCTGGTCCATCATGTCAAGCCAGTAACCGCGGCGCACCAGCTTCCCGTCGGCGTCGCGCGCGAACGGGTCATCCGGGTTCGATCCGAGATCGGGTTGGTAGAAATTTGGCATCGCGAGGCCCCCCTAGACCTGTGAATAGCCGGAGCCGGCGGTGTCGACGCCGCGCCCGACGGCTTCGTCAATCCACCCAAACTCCTTCAGGATCTGCTGACTGTAAGTGACACGGCCATTGACCTTCTCGACGGGCTCGGAGGCGAGAAGCAGGGCGGCCTTCGCCATCAATTCAGGGGGTTCGCCCTTCGGGTCTTCCATGCCGTCGACCAGCTTGTGGAACACGGTCCCGGGCGTGGGGACGACACGTGAGGGAGAGACCGCGGTCACGGCGATATTGCCATGCTGCGACAATTCCTGCGCCAGCCCCTGGGTCATGCGTTCCAGCGCCGCTTTGGTCGCGCCGTACATGACGCCGCCGCGCGCATGCTGGTCGTCGTAAGGGCCACGACCCGGGCCGATCGCAGAACCGGAGCTGATATTGACGATCGCGCCGCCCCGACCCGAGGTCATGTCGGTCAACACCGCCTTCGACAGGATGAACGGCGCATGGACGTTGACCGAAAAGGACCGCACCCAGTAGTTCGTCGGATAGTCGACGGTCGGGATGTAGTAGTTCAGTGCCGCGTTGTTGACCAGAATGTCGACCGGGCCAAACGCCGCGCGCGCCTGCTCGACCAGCGACAGGCATTCCTCTTCAAGCGAGATGTTCGCGGCAACTGCAATCGCCTCACCACCGGCGTCGGTGATGTTCTGGACGGTGCGGGCCAGCGACCCTTCCAACGGATGGTCGCCCTCGCTGACCGTTCGGGCGACGCAGACGATCTTTGCGCCTTCCGCCGCGAACAGTTCCGCGATTTCCTGTCCGATACCTCGGCTTGCGCCGGTAACGATCGCCGACTTGCCGTCGAGCTTACCCATTCATCCCTCCCGTGGACTGGCTGCTATCACGCTGGTCCAGTGACCATATCACGCAGCGCGGGGCGGGAGCGATAGGCGGGCTAGTTCTGGGATTTCATGTAGGCGATGACATTGGCCCGGTCCGCCGCTTTTTTCAGACCCGGAAAGGTCATCTTTGTTTTCGGCAAAAACTTTTTCGGCTTGGTGAGAAACTTTTCCAGGTTTTCATCATTCCATACGATGCCGTTATCGCCGGCTGCTTTCATCGCTTTGGAGTAGCGATAAAGCTTTCCTTTTTCATCTTTTGCGGTGCCCGCTTTACGCCCGATCACGCCGACAAGTGTCGGGCCAACCTTATGCTTGTTCTTTGCGATGTTATGGCAGGCTTTGCATTTCTTGAAGGTTTTCATTCCCTTGGCGGAGTCCCCGGCGGCCAGCACTGGGCTTCCGGCAAGCAAGGCGGCGACACTCAGGGTCGACAGGATGACGTTGATCGGTCGCATATTTGATGGCCTCCCAGTTCTTGGCGTTTTGTCGATGGAATCAACTATGGAAAGGTGAAGATTGGGTTTTGGTTTCTGCTCAACTTCAATGTAGGCCGTGAAA
>CAJWOT010000321.1 GCA_913044215.1 uncultured Rhodospirillaceae bacterium
CGGTTTCATAAATCCCTGCCTCCTCACAGTGATTGTTCGACCTTTGCGAATCTTTATTGATGGTTAATGCAAAGATTATGCGCATTCGTCGGCAGCGTGCAAAGACTATCCTGGAAGAGGGGTACCGCGATCGCCGCGAAACGCCCGATCGGCGAAGGAGAATTGAGGCATGAAGGAAATCGATATCGTCGTCACGATGGACTGCGAGCGGCCGGTCAGCGACACGCATCCCTCGGCCAGCGGGCCGCCGAATTTGGAAAAGGCGGCGCTCTGGACACAGGCTTATGCGGATATCGCGGGCCGGTATGGATTTCCCGTGACGTTCTTCGTGCATCCCGAAGTCGCCGTCGCGCAGGCCGGCCTGTTTCAGGAGCTGGAGGCGAAGGGGCATTGCCTAGGCCTGCACATACACGCCTGGCGTTTCGACGACCGCTACACGTGCGAGTTCGGCGGCCTGTCGGAAAACGAAGCGCGCGCGATGCTGGGCGAAGCCTCGGCGCTATGGCAACAGGCCTTCGGCGTGCGGCCGCGCTATTTCCGCCAGGGAACCTTGTCGGCAAACGACTCGCTATTCCGGGTCCTGTCGGACCTAGGCTTCCGCGGCGGCTCCGTGTCGCTGCCGGGCCGCGTGTTTCCCGACAAGCACGCGGTCTGGGCCGGCGCGCCGCTCGACCCGCATCGCGGCAATGCGACGTTTCGCCTGCTGCCGGGCTATCTCGACTTCGCCAACATGCCGATCACCGTCGACACCGCGCAGTTGAACACCCGGGACGGGCGGCAGTTTTATTGGGATCTGCGGCCGGACTTCGACGGGCTCGACTATCGCGCGCACGCGCGCAACGTGGTGGCGCAGATCCAGGCGCGGGCGCCGGCGGTGCCCTGCATCAACATGCTGACGCACAATGACTACGACTTTGCGGATTCGGAGAGCCGGGTGGCCAAGAACTTTGTCGCCGTGCTCGACGCGATCACCGATGCCTGCCGTGACGCGGGGGTTACGGCCGTCGGCGCGACCCTGGCGGATATCACTGAGAAGGTGTTGGCCCGCCCCGTTGAGTCGGCTGAATTCGATCCTACCGGCGGCCGCGTATTCCTCGACCTGGATGACCGGCCCGGCTGAAAATTTCGCGCTTACCGGGCCGTCCAGCCGCCATCCACGGTGAAGGCCGCGCCGCGCATTGCCGCGCCGGCATCGCTGCAGAGATAGACGGCCGCTGCGGCGATTTCCTCGATGGTGATGAAGCGGCTCATCGGCTGATGGTAGGGCTCTTTCTGCTCAAGGTAATCCTGCAGCACGTCTTCCTTCGGTTTGCCGCGCTCCGCCGCGTAAGTGTCGATACGGTGCTCGCTCAGACCGGTGCGCACCGTGCCCGGGCAGATCGCATTGCAGGTGACGCCGGTCCGCGCCGTCTCCAGCGCGACCGCCTTGGTCATGCCCAGGATGCCGTGCTTGGTCGCGGTGTAGCCGACGATGTTCGGGGAGGCGACCAGCGCGTTGGTCGAAGCGGTGTTGATGATGCGGCCCCAGTCGCGTTCCTTCATCTGCGGCAGCACGGCGCGGGTCGCGTGGAAGGGGGCGGAGAGATTGACCGCCAGCATGTCGTCCCAGATCTCCGGCGGGAAATCCTCCGCCGGGGCGCGGTGCTGCATGCCGGCATTGTTGATCAGGATATCGACCTTGCCGAGCCGGTCGGTCGCGTCGTCGACCATCGCGGTCACTTGGTCCGGCATCCGCATATCGGCGTCGTTATAAAGCGCGGTGACGCCGAAATCCGATTCCAGTCCGGCGCGGGCCTCTTCGATCGCGTCCGCCTCGCCGAAGCCGTTCAGCATGATCGCGCAGCCTTCCGCCGCCAGCGCCCGGGCGTAGCCGAGGCCCAGACCGCTTGTCGAGCCGGTGATCAGCGCCGTCCGTCCGTCGAGAAATCCTGGCATATCCTGTCCTCCCCACTGTGAATGCGTTGCGGCCAACCCTCCCCTATCGGACGGGCGGACGCAATTCGCAGGGGGTTTAAAGTACTTCCTGGTTGACCACGTTGGCCGGATCGAGCTTCCCGTCGAAACAATCGACAACGTTCTGCGCGGTGGCGGCGCCCATGCGGAACACGCTTTCCTTGGTGACGCCGGCGGAATGCGGACTGACCAATATGTTCTCGTGCCGGAAAAGCGGGTTGTCGGGGGTTGCCGGCTCGACCACAAAGGGATCGATCGCGGCACCGCCGATGATGTTCCGCTCGAGCGCCATGTCGAGGGCGGCTTCGTCGATAATGCCGCCGCGCGCCGTGTTGATTACGAAAGCGTCGTCACGCATCGCCGCCAGCTCGGCCTCGCCGACCATGCCGTCGGTCTCGGCATTCTTGGGGCAGTTGACCGACAGGAAGTCGATATCGTTCAGTACGGCGCGCCAGTCGGCGACCGGTTCGGCGCCGGCGGTGACGATGGCGTCCTGCACCACATAGGGATCGTGTACCAGCACCCGCATGTCCATGGCGACGCAACGCGGAACGAGACGCCGTCCGATCCGGCCGAAACCCAGGATCAATACCGTGCGCCCGGCCAGGTCCCAGGCCGGTTGCTCGAAGCGGATGTTCCAGTTGCCCTTGCGGGTCTCCCGGTCGTATTGCGCGGTGCGCTTGGCGAGCGCCAGCATGAACAGCAGGGAATGTTCCGCCACGGTCACCGAGTTTGCGATGCCCGCGATGGCGAGCGGGATGCCGTGGTCGGTCAGCGCCGGGACGTCGACCGCGTCGTAGCCGACGCCGACCCTGGCGACGATCTTAAGCTTCTCGGCTTTTTCGACGATGCGGCGGGTGAAGGGCGCGATGCCCAGGATCGCCGCGTCGTAATTGCCGATATGCTGCAGGATGTTCTCCTCGGCGTGGTTGGAGAAATGCTCGTAGGCGACATCTTCGCGCGCTTCCAGGACCGACTTGATGCCGTCGGAGATCGGGGTCTGGATCATGATCTTGTAGGTCATTTCAACCTCGCTTTGGTTCATCAGGGGCCCGGTCTATGCTGAGGCCAAGCCTATCGCGGGCCATCGGTGACAGGGAAGGGGGATCGGGATGACGGCGGTGATCAAACAGGTTGAGGTGTTCAATGTGAACATGCCGTTGGTGGGCACGTTTACCAGCGGCGGCAAATCTTACGACCACACGAAATGCGTCGTCGTGCGGGTGACCGACGCGGACGGTGCGACCGGCATCAGCAGCATCGACCCGTCCAACAAGTCGGTATCGCCGAACACGGCGGCGGACCTGGCGGTCGCCATTCGCGACGTGCTCGGCCCGGCGCTGATCGGCGAGAACCCTGATCGCATCAACCGTATCGTCGAAGGCGCCACCAAGCTGACACCGGACCAGCCCGGCGCGGTGGCCGGTGTGGAACTCGCCTGTGTCGAGCTCGCCTGCCGCCGCCGCGGCATCGCGCTGCACGATTATGTCGGCGGCGCGGTGCACGACCGGGTCCGGTTCAATGGCTGGATCGGCGAATTGCCGCCCGACGAGGCGGCGGCCGAGGCGAAGCGCTGGCAGGGCGACGGGTTCAAATCAGTCAAAATCAAGGTCGGCAGCGGCGTGTCGGCGGACAGCGACCGGGTCGCGGCGGTGCGCGATGCGGTCGGCTCGGACATGCAGCTGCGCATGGACGCCAACATGCAATGCGACATGAAGCACGCGTTGGAACTGTGTTCCGCCGTCAAGAACTGCGACATGCAGCTGTTCGAGCAGCCCGTCCAGAAGGACGACCTCGAAGGGCTGGCGCAGATCCGGCGCAAGGGCGGGCTGCCGATCATGGCGGATGAATCGATCAGCGACCATGCCAGCCTGATCAGGGTGATCCAGGCGGATTGCGCGGATTATGTGAAGTTCGGCATCAAGCAAGCGGGTGGCCTGCTGACCGCTTCCCGCATGCTGGCGACGGCGGAGGCGGCCGGGCTGCCGGTCGTGCTCGGTCACGGTTTCGGGCTCGACCTCAGCACCATGGCGGAGATCATGCTTGGCGCCACTTCGCACAATGTCGTGCCCGGTCTCGAATGCGTCGGGCCGCTCAAGGTCGTCGATACGGTGGCCACCACCCGGCTCGACATCGGGGCCGGCAGCCTCGACGTGCCGGCCGGTCCGGGGCTCGGCATCACGCTGGACGAAGCGAAGCTGGCGCAATACGGCGCGGCGGCCGCGTAGGCAAAAGGGGAAGTGGGCGACCCGGGGTTTCGGGCCGCCCGCCGAGGGTGTTACGCCGCCAGTCGGCACGCCGAACAGGTCTGCGCCACATGCCGGTGGTCGGTGCCGCAGCAGCCGCCCAGGATCGTCACATGCGGCATCCGCTCGCGGATTGCCCGGTATTGCGCGCCCAGTTCGGTGGGATTGCCTTGGTCCAGCTCCGTCGAATTGTCGAGCTCCTCATGGCTTTTCGTCGACGCGTTGGCACGGATACCGCGCAGTCGCTTGACCCAGGGCTCGTCCGCCCGCAAGGCGTCGTCGAAATGCGTGGGATGGGCGCAATTGACCATGTAATAGGCGGGCCCGTTTCCGGTCAGCCGGTCCACTTCCTGGATCGCGTTGCCAAGCGTTTGCGTGGTCGGAATCCGGCCGTCGGTCTCGGTCGTGAAGGAGATGACGTTGGGCATCCCCGCGGCCTGCGCCGCGTGCGTGATCCCGACCGCTTCGCCGACATGGGTCATTGTCAGGGTCGTGACGAGGTCGGCGCCAGCCTCGGCGAACGCTCGGATCTGGTCGCGGTGATAGTCCGGCGTCATCAGTTCCTTCGGATTGTAGCCGTCGCCGCGGGGGCCGATATTG
>CAJWOT010000322.1 GCA_913044215.1 uncultured Rhodospirillaceae bacterium
GTCTGGCAGAAGCTCGACACCGCGCCGGAGTACCCGAAACTGCAAAAATTCCTCGACTTTTGGGACCAGAATCTCGACGCGCCGATCCATTCCGTTCGTGTCGCCGGCCGGGATATCGTCGGCCGCCCGACACTGCGTTGCGTCGACCGGAGCTTTGTAATCCACTGAGAACAGCATTTTACCGCTGGTATTAGGGTTGGTAGACCGATCCCGTTACCCGTTCGCTTGACGGAACGGAGCTTTTTCGCTCGTATTCGCAGCGACCAAGCGCAGGGAGGGAAGTAGACCGATGTCGATAAGCGTTGTCATCGTTGGATCCGGGCCGAGCGGATTTTACGTCGCCGAGGCCCTGATCAAATCCGAGGTGGATGTCGCGGTAGACATCGTCGACCGGCTGCCGACTCCCTATGGGCTGATCCGGGGCGGTGTCGCGCCTGACCATCAGAAAACGAAGCGGGTGACGCGCGCCTATGAGCGGACGGCAAGCCATGAGTCGGTCCGCTATTTCGGCAATGTCGAGTTGGGTCGCAATGTCAGTTTGGCCGAACTGCGCGAAATGTACGACGCGGTGGTTTTAACCATCGGCATGCCCGGCGACAGCACCCTTGGGATTCCGGGCGAGGACAAGAAAGGCGTGATCGGGTCGGCGGCCTTCGTGGGCTGGTACAACGGGCATCCCGATTTCCGTGACCTCGACCCGTGTTTGGATACGGAGAATGTTGTGGTCATCGGCAATGGCAACGTCGCCATCGATGTCGCACGGGTTCTGGTAAAGACGCCGGAAGAGATGACTGAAGCCGATTTGCCGCGCCACGCCGGTGAGGCGATCCAGGCGTCGCCGGTGACGGATGTCTATATGGTCGGCCGGCGTGGTCCGGTGGAAGCCAAATTCACCAATGTCGAGCTGCGCGAGATGGGTCATCTCACCGATGCCGCTGCGATTATCGACGCCAACGATCTGCCGGACGAGGTCACGGGCGATTGGTCCGACAGGGACCGGCGGCTGCGCGAGCGAAACCTCGAATCCTTGCGGGGTTTCTGCGCCCAGCCGCGCGACGGAAAAACCAAATCCGTCCACTTTACGTTTTACGCCAAACCGGTCGAGATTCTGGGTGACGAAAGAGTGACCGGGATACGGCTCGAAAAGACCCAGGTCGTCGATGGGCGCGCGCAGGGCACCGGTGAGTTTTTCGAAATTGCTTGCGGTCTGGTAGTGCCGGCGATCGGATACGTCATGGAACCGCCGCAAGACATTCCCTTCGACGAGAGTACCGGCACGATCCGAAACGAGGATGGGCGCGTCGAAGACGGGGTTTATACCGCCGGCTGGGCACGGCGGGGGCCGACCGGTGTGATCGGCACCAACAAGCCGGACGGCCAGAACGCGGCCGCGTTGCTTTTGGAGGATATCAAGAGCGGTTCGAAACCGGGCCGTGGCGCCTTCGAAACGTTGCTAAAAGACCGGGATGTACGCTGGGTCGATTTCACGGAGTGGAAGAAAATCGATGACGCAGAGGTGAACAACGCGCAACCTGGTGCGCCGCGCGAGAAGTTCGTGACGGCTGCCGAAATGCTGCAGTTTCTGGATACCGCCTCGTAAGCTGGGAAAGGCTGCAATCTACCCACTGTCCAACTCTCCGCGACAAGGGGCTCCCCATATTGTCAGCACGAATTTCAGCAGTTAACTGTATGACTCCGGTGGGTCTTCGCCGTTGCGTCCCATTGGCCGCTGCGATAGGTATTGCAGTTATCCCGCATGAAAGACAGACCCCGGTTGTCAACATCGGGGCGCTGATAGAGAAAGCCGGTCGCTCGACCGTCTAACACAAGGACCAAGACATGGCCGCTACAGCCGAAGAAATTCAAGAGGACATTCCGCGATCCGTCCTGGAATCCGCCGTCATCCGGTTCGCGGGCGATTCCGGCGACGGGATGCAACTAACCGGTAGCCAGTTTACCTTGGCGACTGCATTGGCGGGGAACGATTTGGCGACCTTCCCCGATTTTCCGGCGGAGATACGGGCGCCCGTGGGCACCACGTTCGGCGTCTCGGCATTTCAGATCAACTTCGGCGCACGGGGTATCCGTACGTCGGGCGATGCGCTTGACGTTCTGGTGGCGATGAATCCGGCGGCGTTGGCATCTAACGTTGGTGATGTCCGTCCCGGTGGCCTCTTGATCGTTGATTCCGGCGCCTTTTCAAAACGGAATATTGAAAAGGCTGGCTACACGGAAAATCCGCTGGAAAACGACAGCCTGGAAAAGTTCAAGGTCCTGGAAGTCGACATGTCGCGGCTGACCGTCGAGGCGGTCAAGGAATTCGGCCTGACGACCAAGGAATCGCTGCGCTGTAAGAACATGTGGGCGCTCGGCCTGATCTATTGGATGTATGGCCGCAAGCGGCAGCCCTCGATCGACTGGTTGAACAACAAGTTCAAGAAGCTGCCCGACGTCGCCGCGGCCAACATCGCGGCGATCAATGCCGGGCATGCCTTCGGCGAGACGGCCGAGATGCCGGCTGAAGTCAGTGCTTATATCGTGCCGGCGGCCGATATCGAACCCGGTCTATACCGCACGGTCACCGGCGCGGAATCGATCGCCTGGGGACTCGTCGCTGGATCTCAGCTGGCCGATCTGCAGATGGTCTTTTGTTCCTATCCGATCACACCGGCCTCGTCGGTTCTGCACGTGCTGGCGAACATGAAACAGTTCCCGGTCGAGACCTTCCAAGCGGAAGATGAGATTTCGGCAGCCTGTGCTGCGATTGGCGTGTCCTATGGCGGCTCGCTGGGCGTGACGTCTAGCTCCGGCCCCGGCGTCGCGCTGAAGACCGAAGCGATGGGCCTCGCGATCAGCATTGAGCTGCCGCTCGTCATCGTGAACTCGCAGCGCGCGGGGCCGTCGACCGGCATGCCGACGAAGACGGAACAGTCCGATCTCTATCAGGCAGTTTACGGCCGGAATGCGGACAGCCCCGTCGTCGTCCTGGCGTCACGGTCGCCCGGCGACTGCTTCGATGTTGCGATCGAGTCGGTCCGATTGGCGACGAAATACATGACACCGGTGATCCTGCTCACCGACGGCTACATCGCCAACGCCTCCGAGCCTTGGCTGATCCCGGATTTTGATCAATACGAGCCCTTCCCGGTGCAATTCCGTGACGACCCGGAAGGCTTTCACCCCTATCTTCGCGATGCGGAGTCGCTGGGCCGCGTCTGGGTGAAACCCGGTACGCCCGGCCTGGAGCATCGCGTGGGCGGTATCGAGAAGAGTGGCGACTCGGGTCACATCTCCTACGACCCGCAAAACCATCAGACGATGACAGACATCCGAGCGGGCAAGATCGCTGGGATCGCCAAAGACATCCCCCTTCAGGACGTCGATCAGGGAGAGGAAAGCGGCCGTGTCGCTGTCGTCGGCTGGGGCTCGACCTACGGACCCATCAGTCGCGCCGTGTCGGAAGTGCGGGCCGACGGCGAGGCCGTGTCGCACATCCATCTGCGCTACATCAATCCGTTGCCTCGAAATTTGGGGGAACTGCTGCGCAAATTCGACAAGGTTCTGGTGCCGGAAATGAATACCGGCCAGCTGGTTACGGTCCTGCGTAGTGAATATCTCGTTCCTGCGGAAGGGCTCAATAAAGTGACCGGACAGCCATTCAAAATCGCAGAGATCGAAAGCGCGATCCGCGCGCGATTGGAGAGTTGAAATGAATGTTGCAACACCGCCGGAGAAACTCACGGCGAAGGATTTCACGTCCGATCAGGAAGTGCGCTGGTGCCCCGGTTGCGGCGACTACGCGATCCTGAAGTCTGTCCGTGGGACGCTGGCCGACCTTGGCGTCGAACGGCACAACACGGTCTTCATATC
Source organism: uncultured Rhodospirillaceae bacterium (assembly GCA_913044215.1). Taxonomy (GTDB): domain Bacteria; phylum Pseudomonadota; class Alphaproteobacteria; order UBA8366. Next base: position 3,871 of record CAJWOT010000322.1, read on the forward strand.
CGGGATCGGCTGTGCGGCCCGGTTCCCCTACTACATGGAGACCTATGGTTTTCACACGATCCACGGCCGGGCGCCGTCGATCGCGACCGGTTTGAAGATCGCCAATCCGGACCTCGACATCTGGGTTATTTCCGGCGATGGCGATGCGCTGTCGATCGGCGGCAACCACCTGCTGCATCTGTTGCGCCGCAATGTCGACATGCAGTTCCTGCTGTTCAACAACGAAATCTATGGCCTGACAAAAGGGCAGTATTCGCCGACGTCGCGCCCGGGTACGCGCTCGCCGTCAACGCCGCTCGGCTCGGTCGACAATCCTGTGTCCGCCGCATCGTTCGCGCTTGGCGCCGGCAGCCGCTTCGTGGCGCGGTCGATCGATACGCTGCAAAAACATATGCCGCCGGTCCTCAAGCGCGCGCATCAGCATGCAGGCGCGTCGTTCGTCGAGATTTTCCAGAACTGCATCGTCTACAACGATGGCGCGTTCGGCCATTTCACTGGCCGTGACGTCGCTGCCGAGACGCAAATCGATGTGGTCCATGGCGAACCGCTGGTATTCGGCGCGGAGCGGGATAAGGGGCTGCGGGTGAAACCCGGCACCATGGAGCTCGAAGTCGTGACGATCGGCGAGGGCGGTGTGTCGACGGATGACATCTTGGTCCATGACGAGACCAATCGGACATTGGCCTCCATGCTCGCATCGATGGAACCGCCGCATTTCCCCGTTGCGATTGGCGTCCTGTATTGCAATCCGGGTCCAACCTATGTCGACAGCTTGCGGAGCCAATCCGAAGCGGTGAGGAAGGCGGCACCGAAGGCCGACATGAACAGTTTGCTGTGTAGCGGGCATACTTGGGAGATTGGTTGATCCGGCGGTGC
>CAJWOT010000323.1 GCA_913044215.1 uncultured Rhodospirillaceae bacterium
CCCGCGAAACCTTGCCCCATCATCGCGGCCACGGTTGGAATCCAGCCCGAGGTTCGTGCCATATTTTGGAACACCGGCGAGGCGCCGGCGAAGTGGGCTGCATTCATGCCGTCCTGAATTCGGTGCCCGCCGCCCTCCAGCAGCATAACCAGGGGCATCCCGCGTTCGATCGAGCGGGTGACGGCGCGCGCCAGCTTCAGCCCGCCGACCTTGCCGCTGCTGCCGCCATGCACGGTGTAGTCGTGCGAGACGACATTGATGGGGCGTCCGCCGATTTCTCCGGTTCCGGTGATGATGCCATCCGCTGGTGCGACGAGATCCTTGTTGAGTTCGTTGTCGCGATGGGGTTGGACCAGGCTGCCGAATTCGGTGAATTTGCCGTCATCGACCAGCGCCGCGACTCGCTCCCGCGCGGTCTGCATGTCGAACTTCCGCCGCTTCTCAACCGCGTCAGGCCTTCCTTCGTCCAATACGGCGCGACGGGCCTCTTCAATCTGCTTCAAAAGGTCCCGTGAGTCCGTCATGCTTTGCCTCTTCGCTTCTTTGGTTGTGCCGTGGCAGTCTCGCTTTCTAGCCCTGATAAAGATAGAGGCTTGACAGCAGTAGTTGTATAGCGCGTGGGCTAGGATGCCGGGCCAGAGCGATCGGCTGATTTCGAACAGCAGGGCAAGCAGGACCGCCGCTAAAGCCCTATCAAGCATGGCGGCAACACCGCCCGCAAAGACGCTCATGAAAAGGATCACGCTTGGGGGGCCGAGATCTTGACATTGAGGCGGCGGCGTAGATACGAGCAGAGAATGCTAAGGAAAAGGATCTCCTCCGTCAGCGCGGCGATTGGGCTAGCCAGAAGAAGTAGCCCGGCCAATAGGGCGGGCAGATTCCAATAAGGCGTGCCCTCGCTCGCGCCGTAGATGAGGGCGGCTTCCCAGATACCCATAATCCAATAGAGCAGGGAGGGCACTGCGATCGACAACACCGTAAGAATGCCAGCGAGCACGAAGAAGGAGGCTTCGCAGCATCTTAAACCCAGTGTTTTCAGCTCTTGACCCTGGGTCTTCACCACCAAGACCCAGCCTGCCATGAGGAACCCGCCATAGGGGAGGCTGTCGGTGATCAGGCGTAGCAGCGTCAATTTAAATTGAACGAAACCGTCGCCTGCGAAATAGGGCAGTCCGAAATAGCAGATCGCAATGCCAAGTGACCCGAGTAGGAATACTGCCAGCGTCTGGTGACCGCTGACTTCAGCTATGACTGCTTGGCTGTTCGCCAGGGTCTCGTTGGGCATCGCAGCCCTCCGTATTAACCTGACCGGAAGCCGTGAATTGCCATAGGGTGGATGAATTCGGCGTCCTCCCGTATGGTTTATGCAAGCAGACGCGATAGCCGATGCTGCGAACGACGTTGATTGGGGAGGATAACATGACTATTGCGCATCTTTTGCGCGGCGGGGCGAGTTTATTGCCTGCCGTCCTTTTACTTTGGCCCGCTTCGGCCGTGGCGGCCGATAAATTGAGTGGCGGCGATACCGCGTGGATTCTGACGGCGACGGCGTTGGTTCTGTTCATGACCTTGCCCGGTTTGGCGCTTTTCTACGCTGGACTGGTGCGCGCGAGCAGTGTGCTATCGGTCCTCATGCACTGTTTTGCGATTTGTTGCGTCGCGTCGATTATCTGGCTTGCGATCGGGTACAGCCTGGCGTTTGGAGACGGCGGCAGCTGGAATGCCTATATTGGCGGGTTGGATAAGGCATTCCTGGCCGGGATCGGTCCGGATACCCTGTCGGGCTCGATCCCGGAGACGGTGTTCTTCGCATTTCAGATGACGTTCGCAATTATCACGCCGGCCCTCATTGTCGGTGCCTATCCGGAGCGTGTGACGTTTCCGGCGGTGCTGTTTTTCAGCGCTGTTTGGCTGGTTATTGTCTACGCCCCGGTCACTCATTGGGTTTGGGGCGGCGGTTGGTTATCAGAAATGGGTGTGAGGGATTTCGCCGGCGGTATCGTCGTTCACGTCACCGCGGGCGTGTCTGCATTGGTCTTCGCAAAAATGCTTGGCGGACGGCGCGGCTTTCCCGATCAGGTGCGGCCACCGCATAGCCCCGGCATGACTATGACCGGTGCAGCGATGCTGTGGGTCGGCTGGTTCGGCTTCAACGCCGGCAGCGCCTTGGCCGCCGACGGCAATGCGGGTATGGCGTTGGTTGTGACCCACATATCCGCCGCGGCCGCGTCGCTAAGTTGGGCTGCCATGGAATGGCTGAAGTTCGGCAAACCTAGCCTGATCGGCATTGTCACCGGCACGATCGCGGGCTTGGCGACAATTACGCCGGCGTCCGGGTTCGTGGGGCCGGTCGGCGCGCTGATTCTAGGCTTGCTCGCGGGTGTCATTTGCCAGTGGATGACGACGCTGGTCAAACAGACCATCAAGATCGACGACTCGCTCGATGTTTTTGCCGTTCATGGCGTCGGCGGCGCGTTGGGTACCGTGCTGGTTTCGTTCCTGGCGTTGTCCACATTCCAGGGTCTTGGCCTCGCGGAAGGAATGACCGTTGGCAAACAGCTTGGCGTTCAGCTGATCGGCATCGTGGCCGTGGCCATCTGGTCGGCGATCGCCAGCTACGTCATCATTCTTATTGCGCGCGGCCTGTTTGGATTGCGGGTGCCGGAAGAGGACGAAATCGAAGGCCTCGATATCACGTCACATGGTGAGCGTGGCTACGATCTGTAGCTGCGCTTGGTGTGGTATAATTTTGGATCGATGAAGGGGAGAAAAGGCCATGAAGATGGTAATGGCTGTGATCAAACCGCATAAGCTGGATCAGGTGCGTGAGGCGCTGACCGGACTTGGCGTCGAGGGCATGACGGCGACCGAGGTGAAGGGCTACGGTCGTCAAAAAGGGCACACCGAAATCTATCGGGGTGCCGAATACACGGTCAATTTCCTGCCGAAAGTCCGGATCGAAGTCGTCGTTGCTGGCTCGTTGATCGACCAGGCGGTTGAGGTAATCCAGGAGGCCGCCAAAACCGGCAAGATTGGCGACGGAAAGATATTCGTCTATGACGTGTCAAGTGCAGTGCGAATTCGGACTGGCGAAACCGGTGACGAAGCCCTGTAACCGATCGAGTTTGATAGGAGCGCGGCGATGGACGATGTGCAATCAGCCGGTTTGCGACAGGTTGACCCGGCCGACCTGGGGGTAGATCCCAGAAAGCTGGCGAATGCTGTTGCGTTTGCGGAATCGGCCGAGACACGTTGGCCGCGTAACTTGACGGGTGGCCTGGCGCGTCTCGAGAAGGCGACGGAAAGGCCGCCTTGGAACGAGGTGCTGGGGCCGAGCAAGGATCGCGGGGGCCCGAACGGCCTCATTCTGAAGGATGGGGCGATCATTGCGTCCTGGGGCGATACTAGCAGGGTCGATATGACCTACAGCGCGACCAAAAGCTACCTGTCGATCATGGCGGGTCTCGCGGTGGCCGATGGTCTGATCGGCGATGTCGACGATCCGCTGCGTGAGTACGCGCTCGACGCTGCGTTCGATACGCCGCAGAACGAGTCCATCACCTGGCGCCATTTGCTGCAGCAGACGAGCGAATGGGAAGGTTCGCTTTGGGACAAGCCGGACGTGGTCGATCACAACCGGCAGCTCGGCGTCAAAGCCGACAACAGTAAAAAGGGCACGAAACGCGACCTGCAGACGCCGGGCACCTACTGGGAATACAACGACGTGCGGGTAAACCGGCTCAGCCTGTGCCTGATGCAGGTGTTCCAGCGCCCCCTGCCGGAGGTCTTGCAGGAACGCATCATGGACCCGATCGGGGCGTCCGATACCTGGTCCTGGCAGCACTACCGGAATTCCTTCTTCGAGATTGATGGGACCGTTATGGCGTCTGTCCCTGGCGGCGCCCATTGGGGCGGTGGCTTGTGGATCAACAGCCACGACCATGCCAAGGTCGGGCAGTTGATCCTCCAGCGCGGCGCCTGGGAGGGGCAGCAACTCCTGCCGGAGAGCTGGATCGACGCGCTGCAGACACCTTGCGAGATCATGCCGACCTACGGGTATCTCTGGTGGCTCAATACGGGCGGTGCGCATTATAGCCAGGCACCGGAGAGCAGTTTCTTTGCGCTCGGCGCTGGGCAGAACATCATCTGGATCGAGCCGGTGCACAATCTGGTCATGGTTGCACGCTGGGTCGATGCCAAGAAAGCCAATGACCTGGTTGGCCATGTGATGGCGGCGCTAGGCTAATTTTCGAATAAGGGGTCGGCGATCAGAACGTTGTCTTGCGTTCTCCATACCCCATATCTCGGTGAGCGGGGCTTTCCCCTAAGGTTCCACTGTTTGGAAGGAACGCGCCATGACTGCTATCGCGATCCGCAACCTGGATCACGTTGTCATCCGCGCTTCGGACCTCGACCGGTCGCTCGCCTTCTATTGCGATGTGCTCGGATGTGTCGAGGAACGGCGGGTGGACCCTATCGGGCTCGTCCAGTTGCGCGCCGGGTCTTGCATGATCGACCTGGTCGACGCGAAGGACAGTCCGCCGGAAGGGGCCAGGAATATGGATCATTTCGCGGTACGTCTCGAACGATTCGACGAGGCGGCGATCCGGGCGTTCCTCGGCGACCATGGAATTGCCTCAGACGAGGCGAAATCGCGCTATGGCGCAGAAGGCGACGGACCGTCGATCTATATCGAAGATCCGGACGG
>CAJWOT010000324.1 GCA_913044215.1 uncultured Rhodospirillaceae bacterium
GTGCCGGCGTCGACGGCATGGTCGAGGCCTGGACCCGCAGCCACACCCAGAAGGAGGTCGTCGCGCTGTGTGCGGAGGCGGAGGTCCCTTGTGGTATCGTCGCCGCCATCGACGAGATATTCGAAGACCCGCAATACGCCGCGCGCGACAACATCGTCCGCGTCAATGACCCCCGAGCCGGCGAGATCGCGGTACCGAACGTGGTGCCGCGGCTGACCGGGACACCGGGGTCCGTCGACACGCTTGGCCCGGCGCTTGGCGCGAACAATGCGGAGATCTATGGCGGGTTGCTGGGACTCGGTGACGAGGAACTGGAAGTGCTATCCGGTGAGGGCGTGATCTAATCCGCGTGCCGCATCGCGGCCGTGAGCAATCCGGCGGTGATCAAAAATCCCGCGCCGATCCGGTTTGCCAGCCGCAGCACCGACGGTTTCTTGAATTGCGCGCGCATCTGACCTGCTAGCACCGCCCAGATTGCGACATTGGCTGCCGCCAGCGCCAAGAACGTCGCTTCCATGACCGCGAACTGGGTGAAGACCGGCGCTACCGGGTCGATGAATTGCGGCACGAAGGCGATGAAGAAAGCGATGCTTTTCGGGTTCAGCGCCGTGATAATATAGGCGTTCCAGAACATGCGCCGGTTGGACGTGCCGTTCGACCGGTCCGCGTCTTCGAACGTCGGATCGGCGCGCCAGAGCTGGATGCCGAGCCAGATCAAATAGCCCGCGCCGATCAGCTTGAGGATCGTGAACAGGGTGGCCGAGGCGGCGATCACCGCGCCGGCACCCAAGAGCGAGATCGTCATCGCCGTGAAGTCGCCCAGGGTAACGCCTGGCACGGTGGCCCAGCCGCTCGACCGCCCGTACCCCAGCGCGTAGCTGACGACGAGCATGACGGTTGGCCCCGGCACAGCGAGCAAAGCGGCGCTGGCCAGGGTGAAAGCGATCCAGAGTTCGAAGGACATGGCGGCACTCCGTGGTTGCGGGGTAAGGAAAGACAGCGTGGACTTCCAAAATCAAGCGTTGGCGTCTTAACCGCCGCTCAACGTCATCCTCGCCTCGAACCGAGAACCGTGCGAGGCCGATGCGGAGGGGTAGGCCAGGGCCCCGCTCGGAGGCCGGAACGAGATAAAAGCGTTTCAATGGAAACTTTGATGCGCAGCATCGACAGCAACGGCGCCGCCTGCTGTATTGTTGCCACGACAAGCATCGAAGGAACAGCTGATGGACACATCGCCCCATTGCCTCGTCGTCGGGGTCGGCGCCGGCACCGGGCTCGCCTGTGTGCGCAAATTTGTCGAGGAAGGCTACCGCGTATCGATGATCGCGCGGCATCGCGGGCGCCTGAACAGTTGGGCGTCGGAAGTCCCGAACACGACGCCCTTTCCGACGGACCTGCTCGACATCGACGGCTACCGCGCGACCTTGCGCGAGATCGTGACGCAGCAGGGTTTGCCGGAGGTGGTGGTGCACAACGCATCGCTTGCCAGCTTCGCGACCTACGATACGCTCGATCCGGCCGATCTGGAGCGGAACTTCCGCGCCAATACCTGCGGTCTGCTGGTCACCGCACAGGAACTTGGCCCAGGCATGACAAAGCGCGGTAGCGGCTCCATCGTCGTCACCGGGAATACCGGTGCGCTGCGCGGCAAGCCGAACTATATTGGCTTTTCCCCGACCAAGGCCTCGCAGCGCATCCTGGCGGAGTGCCTGGCGCGCGAGCTGGGACCACAGGGGGTGCATGTCGCCTATGTCGTCATCGACGCGGCGATCGATATGCCGTTTGCGCGCCGCCGCCGCGGCGACAAACCGGACGATTACTACGCCAAGCCGGCTGACCTAGCCTCCGAGATCTATCACACGGCCCATCAACCGCGATCGGCGCGCAGCTTCTATGTCGAACTGCGGCCCTTTGGCGAAACCTGGTAGGAGAGATATGAGCGACTTTGTGACATACGAGGTGGCGGACCGCATCGCGACGCTCACCATGGATGACGGCAAGGCGAACGCCTTCGGCATCGGCATGACCACGGCCTTGTGCGACGCGCTCGACCGCGCCGAGAGCGAGGCTGAAGCGGTTGTCATTACAGGGCGGCCGGGGGTGTTGTGCGCCGGGTTCGACCTCAAGGTCATCCGCGGCGGTGACGCGGCGGCGCAGGCGGAAATGCGAGCCTCTGGTGTTGAGTGCTTCCTGAAAAGCTATCTCCATCCGCTGCCGATCATCTTCGCTTGTTCGGGCCATTCGGTGGCGGCGGGCGCGTTGCTCCTATTGACCGGCGATGTGCGCATCGGCGCGCGCGGCGACTACAAGATCGGCCTGAATGAGGTCGGCATCGGGCTGTCTCTGCCGGAATTCGGTCTGCAACTCGCTTACGACCGGCTCGATCCGCGCGCGGTGACGCCGGCGGTTCTTGGCGCCACGCTGTACGATCCGGTCGCCGCGGCGGAGGCCGGGTATCTGGACAAAGCGGTTTCGCCGGACGCGCTGATGGCCAACGCGATGGCGACGGCGCGCGACATGCTAACGCTTGACGGCGAGGCCTTCGCGTCGACCAAACAGCGCATGCGGCAGCCGACGGTGGACCGCATCCGCGCCTCGATGGCGGCTTAAGGGGAGGGAACGGATATGAGTATGGAACAACAGGCTGCCGATCTCCGCGAAGAGGGGAACGCGCTGAACGAAATGCTGAAAACCCTGGTGCCGGAGGACTGGTCGCGCAACACGCCGTTCAAGGCCTGGACGGTGAACGAGGTCATGCAGCATCTGCACCAGGGCGACTGGATGAAGGTGCTGACCATGAAGGACAGCGACGCTTACCTTGCCGCCGCCGCCTCCCGTCGGGCCGCGCGGGAACGCAATGACGGCTCGTCCGGGCTGGAGGAACACGGCTTTGAGGCGAAGGAAGGGCAGGCTTTGCGCGAACAATGGTATGCCTACTTCCAGGAAATGTGCGACCTGATGGCGGCGTCGGATCCGAAACGGCGGGTCAAATGGGCCGGACCCGATATGAGCATCCGCATGGCGGCGACCGCGCGCCAGATGGAGACCTGGGCGCATGGTCAGGACATCTACGACCTGTTGCGCCGCCCGCGCGCCCACACCGACCGCATAAAGAACATCGCGGTACTGGGGGTGAAGACCTATGGCTGGACCTTCGCCAACCGCGGCGAGGACGTGCCGGGCCCGCAGCCCTATGTGAAGCTGACGGCGCCGTCGGGAGCGCTGTGGGACTGGGGCGATCCCGACGACGGCAACAAGGTCGAGGGCTCGGCGCTGGAATTTTGTCAGGTCGTCACCCAGGGCCGCAACGTTGCCGATGTGAACCTGACGGTGGTTGGAGAGCCTGCAACGAAATGGATGGCCATCGCCCAATGTTTCGCCGGCCCCGTCAACGATCCCCCTGCGCCGGGACACCGCGCTTGGGATTAGGGCGGTTGATTTATCGCGGTCGCGTTTGCATTAGCTCCTTCTCCCCAGGGAGAGGTGTCTAGGCAGCGCGCCATTTTTATCCCTCTCCTTGGGGAGATGGTCGGGTGACGGGGGGGGGGCTCGTCCGGATTTCCCGTTCGTCAGTCTTCTAACTTCATCCCATAGACCTCCCGCGCCACCGTGGGTGAAATCCGTTCCTCGCGCAGGTCGCGTTCGACCAGGGCTGGGTCGCGCTCTTCCGGCGGGCCGTAGCCGCCGGAGCCGGGGGTGACGATGGCGATGGCCTGGTCGGTGTTGAGCCAGCCGACGCTCTTCTCGAATGGCGCGACGCCGTCGTCGCGTTCGATCCGGTAGGTACCCCCGTCATGGCCGCCGAGCAGGCCCCAGGGCGCGGTCTTGGCGCGTGTGCCGCGGCAGTTCACCCGGCACTCGTCGTGAAGCGCGCGGATTTTGCGGCGGAAGCTCATGCCGCCGCGCCAGGTGCCGCAGCCGCCGGAATCGGTGACCAACTCGTAGCGCTCGACCCGCAGCGGGTATTCCGGCTCCAGCCCCTCGACCGGCAGATTGCTGGTGTTGGTGATATGGACCTGCACCCCGTCGAGCCCGTCCTTGGTCGCACGTGCGCCGAAGCCGCCACCGAGCGTTTCCAGATAGACGTAGAAGCGATCGGTGCGGGGATTGACGCCGGTGAAGGTCGAGGAGACGACCGCCCCGTTGCACGCCCCGATGAGACGGTCCGGGATCGCCTGTGCCAGCGCACCATGCACCACGTCGACCACCCGCTGGCAAGTATTTGTGCGGCCGTTGACGGCAGCCGGCGAGACCGCGTTCAGGATCGAGCCCGGTTCGGCGCTGACCGTGATCGGGCGGAACAGGCCTGCGTTGGGTGGCGCATCCGGGTCGGTCACACATTTGATGGCGTAGTAGACGGTGGCCAGGGTCGCGGTCTCGACCATGTTCAGTCCGGCGCGGATTTGCGGCGGGTTGTCCTTGAAATCGAGATGGATTTCCTCGCCTTTCACCGTGATCTCGACCTTAAAGGTCAGGGTCTCGTCCCACTCGTCGCATTCGAACTGATCCTCGAAGCGGTAGACCCCGTCCGGGATCGTGGCGATGCCGGCACGCATGCGGCGTTCGGCATAGTCGAGCAGCTCGTCGAAGGCGCGGGTCAGTAATGGCACGCCATAGCGTTCGCACAGCGCCTGGAAGCGCTGCACGCCGAACCGGTTGGCCGCGATCTGCGCGCGCAGATCGGCAC
>CAJWOT010000325.1 GCA_913044215.1 uncultured Rhodospirillaceae bacterium
GACCGGAACAGAAATAGCGTCTCAGCCTTTCACGATTTCACGCCCGATGATCAGGCGCTGGATATCGCTGGTGCCCTCGTAGATTTTGCAGACCCGCACGTCGCGGGCGATGCGCGCGACCGGAAAGTCCTCCAGATAACCGACCCCGCCATGGGTCTGGATCGCGTCGGAACAGACCTCTTCGGCCATTTCTGTCGCATACAGTTTCGCCATCGCCGCTTCCTTCAGGCATGGCACGCCGGCATCGCGCAAGGAGGCCGCGTGCAGGGTCAACTGCCGGGCCGCCTCCAGCTTTGTCGCCATGTCGGCGAGCCGGAAGCCGACCGCCTGGTGGTTCACAATCGCCGTGCCCATGCTCTCGCGCTCCTTGGCATAGCCTAGTGCCGCCTCATAGGCCGTGCGCGCCATGCCGACGGCCTGCGCGGCAATCCCGATGCGGCCGCCCTCCAGGTTCGAGAGCGCGATCTTGTAACCCTCGCCCTCCTGACCCAGCATCAGATCCGGTGTCAGCACCATATCCTCAAAACGCAGTTGGCACGTATCCGACGCCTTTTGCCCCAACTTGCGTTCCACCGACGCGACCTGATAGCCGGGCGTATCCGTCGACACGATAAAGGCGGAAATCCCACGCTTGCCGGCGTCCGGGTCGGTGACGGCGAAGGCGATGATGATATCGGCGTTCTTGCCACTCGTGATGAACTGCTTTGTACCGTTCAAAACCCAGCGATTGCCGTCGCGCACCGCGCGCGTGCGCAGCGCCGCCGCATCAGAGCCCGCTTCCGGCTCTGTCAGTGCGAAACCGCCAAGCCACTCGCCGCGGGCCAACGGCCGTAAAAAGCGTTCCTTCTGCTCATCCGTACCGAACTTGTAGATCGGCATGCAGGCGACCGTGTTGTGCACCGTCATGATGGTCGAGCAAGCCCCGTCGCCGGCGGCGATCTCCTCCAGCGCCATGATATAGGCGATGTTGTCGGTACCGGCACCGTCCCATTCGGGTGGGATAAGCATGCCCATCAGGCCTAAATTTCCCATCTCGCGGATGGCGTCGGCGGGGAACACCGAATCCCGGTCCCATTCGACGGCATGCGGCGCCAGCTTGTCCGCCGCAAAATCCCGCGCCATATCGCGGACCATGCGCTGCTCTTCGGTGAGAATCATTGGACGTGTCTCCGCACTACCACGGGATGTCCGTGCCGTCGTAGTTGATGAAACGGCCATTGTCTTTCGCTTGCAGCCCGTCGATGACATCGAACATACCGCGCACGCTGGTCGTGGTGTCGATTGCCGCAGTCGGACCGCCCATATCGGTGCGGACCCAGCCGGGATGGAACAACACGCAGGCAATGCCGTGTCCTTGCAGCCCGTGGCTCATCACGTTCACCGCAGCGTTCAGGCACGCCTTGGACGACCGGTAGATCATCCCTTCTCCCGTGGCAGTCTCCGCAATGCTGCCCATCACCGACGAAATAAAGACCATCAGCTTCCTGTTCGACGCAGCGACATTCTCGGTCAACGCGGCGGCCACCCGGATCGGCGCCATCGCATCGATCGACAAGACCTCCGCCCACGCATCGTAATCGATCTCGTCATACGCATAGGTTCGCGGGCCATAGATGCCGGCATTGTTGAGCAACAGATCGATCGGCTCGCCCTTCAGCGTCGTCGCAAGTGCATCGACGGAAGCCTGCTCGGTGACGTCGAGCGGATGGACCTCGCCGCCGAGTCCGGCCGAACCCGGGTCTCGGCAGGTCGAAATCACGCGCCAGCCCGCTTCATTGAAACGATCGACGAAGCCGCGGCCGATGCCGCGACTCGCGCCGGTAATCAGTACTGTCGGCATCGGCTACATCACTCCCAAGATTGCCAAGAAGATCATCACCTGCCCCACGAACCCGCCGGCAAAGGCGGGCGTACGAAGCCAGGGGATACCGAACGTGTAAACGATGACATGCGCCACGCGGGACCAGAAGAACAGGGTCGCGGCCAGCGCCGTCATCTCGTTCGCCATGCCGCCGACATGGGCGACGAGGACAAGCGCACCGAACGGCACAAGGTTTTCGACCAGATTGGCGTGCGCCTGCTTTGTTCGGGCGGACCAGGTCGGAACGTCCGGTGTCGTATCCGGGTAGCCCACCGTGTCAACCAAGCCCCAGGCGCCGATCCGCGCCAGGATATAGGGAACCCAAAGCAGTGCGCACAGCGCCGCGCTCCAGGCCAGCATCATCAGATCCGTCGTCATCGCTTACCTCCTCATCGTCGGGTTAAACGCATTTCGTCCGCTGTACGCGGGTCATTTCCGTGGACGGCGGCGCGGAAAGCGCAGCAACTCGCCGCCGCAATTTGGGCAGGTCTGGCTCATCGCCGCCGTGCACGGGGTGCAAAGGGTGCATTCGTAGGAGCAAATCCAGGCTTCGCCCATATCTTCCAGCGTGCCGTCGCATTTCATGCACGCCGTCTTCATTTCCAACGCCATCACTTGGCCTCCTCAGTAGGGGGTACCGTCTTTCTTGAAGAACTTGAAGCCCCCATCCGCGAACTTCCCGGCCAGGTCGATATCCGGATAGGCAACCTCGTCTCCGGCGGTGCGGTCACCGATCTCCAGATAGCGGGCTTCTTCGTCGCTCTTGTTGACGAGTTGATGGCCGTCCGCGACACCAGCCGGGAACCCGGCCGTCATGCCGGGCTTCAGCACCTGCTCGCCGGCATCGGTGATCAAGGTGAGCTCGCCTTCCAGCACATAGATCAGTTCGTCCTGCTTGCTATGCCAGTGACGTTCAGCGGACCCCGATCCGGGCTTCAAAATGACGAGATTGACGCCGAAGTTCGTCAGTCCTAATGGGTCACCCAAGGCGCGTTTTTCGCGGTCGGCGCAGAGTTCCTGAAACACGACCGGATAGCTCGCACCGATGCGCGGCGCGAGCGTTGATGGATCGAGCGCCGGCTTGCGTGGCGTGTCACTCATGGCTTTTCCTCCCATATATTCGGTCTCGTCATAACAAAATCAGACCCCAGACGACCACGACATTGAGCAGGCTTAAAAGGACAGCCGCAGACCCGACATCCTTAGCCGTTTTAGACAGCGGGTTGATTTCGCTGCCAATCCGGTCGACCACGGCTTCAAGGCCGCTGTTCACGAGCTCAACGATCAGCACGAGCAACAGCGCGCCGAGCAACATTGCCCGTTCAAGTCCCGTTTCGCCCCACCACAACGCCAGTGGCACGAGCGGGATGCAGAGGATGACCTCTTGCCGGAAAGCGGCCTCGGACCGCCACACCGCCTGCAATCCCGCCCACGAATACCCGGCTGCCTTGAAGAGTCGCTCCATCGCGGTGTCTACGCGGTCTCCTGAAACAGTTCGCGGCCGATCAGCATGCGCCGGATCTCGCTTGTACCGGCGCCGATTTCGTAAAGCTTGGCATCGCGCAGCAGCCGCCCCGGCGGGCTTTCGTTGATGTATCCCATACCGCCGAGCGCCTGGATCGCCTCCAGCGCCATCCAGGTCGCCTTCTCTGCCGTGTAGAGCAGCACGCCGGCCGCGTCCTTCCGTGTCGTGTCCTGCCGGTCGCACGCCTTTGCGACCGCATAGGCGTAGGCCTTGCAGGCATTCATGGTCGTGTACATGTCGGCGAGCTTGCCCTGCATCAGCTGGAACTTGCCGATCGGTTCGCCGAACTGCTCGCGCTCATGCACATAGGGCACGACTACATCCATGCAGGCCTGCATGATACCGAGCGGCCCGCCCGACAGAACCAGCCGTTCATAGTCGAGGCCGCTCATCAGCACGCGCACGCCGGCACCGACATCGCTGACCACGTTTTCCTCCGGCACCTCGCAATCCTCGAACACGAGCTCGCCGGTGCTGGAACCCCGCATACCGAGCTTGTCGAGCTTCTGCGCGACCCGGAACCCCTTGAACCCTTTCTCGATGATGAAGGCGGTAATACCGTGCTGCTTTGCCTCCGGATCGGTCTTAGCGTAGACCAGCAAGGTATCCGCATCCGGCGCGTTGGTGATCCAGAACTTGGTGCCGTTCAGAACGTAACGGTCGCCCTTCTTTTCCGCCCGAAGCTTCATCGATACCACGTCGGATCCGGCGCTGGACTCGCTCATCGCCAAAGACCCGACATGTTCACCCGAGATCAGTTTCGGCAAGTAGCGGCGCTTCTGGTCCTCGGTGCCATTGCGCCGAATCTGGTTGATGCAGAGGTTGGAATGGGCACCGTAGCTGAGCCCCACCGACCCCGAGGCTCGGCTGATCTCCTCGACCGCGATCACATGTTCCGTATAGCCCATGCCGGAACCGCCATATTCCTCTTCGACCGTCAGGCCATGCAAACCGAGGGCGCCCATCTTCGGCCACAGGTCGCGCGGGAATTCATCGCTGCTGTCGATTTCCGCAGCGCGCGGCGCCACTTCGTCTGCGGCGAAGCTCTGCACCGTGTCGCGCAGCATATCGGAGGTCTCGCCGAGATCGAAATCAAGACCCGGCAACGTATTGGGAATCATGGGCGCAACTCCTTTTGATCTGTGTTTTGATTATGCGCGCTTTTCCACCGAAGTCACCCGTTCCGCATTGATCGCGATCAAAGAAGAACGACCGATGCCAAACCGAGGAAACAAAGAAAACCAAGCACGTCGGTCACCGTCGTCAGCACGATGCTC
>CAJWOT010000326.1 GCA_913044215.1 uncultured Rhodospirillaceae bacterium
CGCCAAGCCAGCCGGTTGTCTCCCCGATCAGAACGATCGCCTCATCTTCGCCGGCAAAAGCCACCCGTGCCGTTCTCGACAGATCGTCAATGAGGCCGAGGCCGCCGATCACCGGGGTCGGCAGGATCGCCTCGCCGCTGGTCTCGTTGTAGAAGGAGACGTTACCGGAAACGACGGGGAAGTCGAGGGCCGCCGCGGCAGCGCCGATACCCGTCACGCAGCCGACGAACTGCCCCATGATGGGTTCGCGCTCCGGACTGCCGAAATTGAGGTTGTTGGTGAGGGCGAGGGGCTTCGCGCCGACCGCGATAAGGTTGCGCCAGGCCTCGGCGACCGCTTGTTTGCCGCCGGTTTCCGGTTCCGCGTAGCAATAGCGCGGGGTGCAGTCGGTGCTGATCGCCAAACCCCGGTCGGATCCGTGAATGCGGACGATGGCCGCATCGCCGCCCGGGCGCTGGGCCGTGTCCGCCATGACCATGTGGTCGTACTGTTCCCAGATCCAGCGGCGCGAACAATGGTTCGGCGAGCCCATCAGTTTCTTGAGCTCGTCCAACGGGGCGGCCGGTGCAGCGACATCGCCCGCCGACACGGCGTCGCGCGCCGGTGTCGGCGCCCACGGCCGGTCATAGATCGGTGCGGCATCGACCAGCGGCGAGACCGGGATGTCGGCGACGGTCTCGTTGTGCATCTTGAGCATCACGCGGCCGGAATCCGTCACCCGGCCGATAACCGCAAAATCCAGCTCCCATTTCTCGAAGATCGCGCGCGCTTCGGCTTCCCGCCCGGGTTTGAGCACCATGAGCATGCGCTCCTGGCTCTCCGAGAGCATGATCTCGTAGGGCGTCATGCCTTCTTCGCGGGTCGGTGTGTTCTCCAGATTGAGCTCGACGCCGACGCCGCCCTTATCCGCCATCTCCACGGTGGAGGAGGTGAGACCGGCGGCACCCATGTCCTGTATGGCGACGATGGCGTCGGTGGCCATCAGCTCCAGGCAGGCTTCCAGCAACAGTTTCTCGGTGAATGGGTCGCCGACTTGCACGGTCGGCCGCTTCTCTTCCGAATCATCGTCGAATTCCGCCGAGGCCATGGTGGCGCCGTGGATCCCGTCGCGGCCGGTCTTGGAACCGACATAGACGACCGGATTGCCAGGGCCCGCGGCGGCCGAATAGAAAATCTTGTCGGCGTCGGCGATACCGACGGTCATGGCGTTGACTAAGATATTGCCGTTATAGGCCGGGTCGAAATTGGTCTCGCCGCCGACGGTGGGTACGCCGATGCAGTTGCCGTAACCGCCGATCCCCGCCACCACGCCGGACACGAGATGCCGCGTCTTCGGGTGGTCCGGGCTGCCGAAACGCAGCGCGTTCATGTTGGCGACAGGCCGCGCGCCCATGGTGAACACGTCGCGCAGAATGCCGCCGACCCCGGTCGCCGCGCCCTGATAGGGCTCGATGAAGCTGGGATGGTTGTGGCTTTCGATCTTGAAGACAGCCGCCAGCCCGTCGCCGATATCCACGACACCCGCATTCTCGCCGGGGCCACAAATCACTTGTGGGCCCTCGGTCGGCAGGGTCTTCAGCCATTTGCGCGAGGATTTGTAAGAGCAATGCTCCGACCACATGACGGAAAAGATGCCAAGCTCCGTGATCGTCGGCGTCCGTCCCATGATGGACAGCATGGTGTCGTATTCGGACGCGCTCAGCCCATGCTCGGCCGCGACGGCCTGGTTGACTTCGCTCATCGTGCCAGCGCCTTCACAAGGCCCGCGAACATGCCAGCGCCGTCGGTTCCGCCATGCGCGGGATCGACGACCCGTTCCGGATGCGGCATCAGACCCATGACGGTCCGGTCCTCATTGTAGATCCCGGCGATGTTTCGGGCGGAGCCGTTGGGGTTCCCGGCCTCGCTGACCAAGCCGTCCGGCGTCGTATAGCGGAACGCGATGCGGCCGCTCGCCTCTAAACAGTCCAGCGTCGCCTCGTCGGCGAAATAGTTGCCTTCATTGTGGGCGACCGGAATCCGCAGGACCTGATCCTTTTCGTAGCTGCCGGTGAAAACGGAGCCGGTGTCGGCGACGGCGACATGGACGTCGCGGCAGATAAATTTAAGCCCGGCGTTGCGCATCAGGATGCCGGGCAACAATCCGATCTCCGTCAGAACCTGGAAGCCATTGCAGATGCCCAGGACCGGAACGCCCGATTTGGCCTTGGCTTCAACGTCGCGCATGACCGGAGACCGGGCGGCGATGGCGCCGCCGCGCAGATAGTCGCCGTAGGAGAAGCCGCCGGGCAGGACGATGAAATCGACCGGGGGCAGGCTGGTTTCGCGGTGCCAGACCATGGAAGGTGCAACACCGCTCGCCCGTTCCAGCGCGACCGCGACATCGCGATCGCAATTGGAGCCGGGGAAGACGATGACGGCTGATCTCATTCTTCGATTTCGATGGTGTAGTTCTCGATAACCGTGTTGGCGAGCAGACGTTGGCACATTTGGTCAATCTCTGCTTCCGCGGCATTCCTGTCGGATGACGCCAGCTCCAACTCGATGACTTTGCCCTGGCGGACTTCGCCGACACCCTCGAAGCCCAGCGATTCCAGCGCATGGCCGATCGCTTTGCCCTGCGGGTCGAGGACCCCGTTTTTCAGCATGACGTGAACTGTTGCTTTCACCTGTCCTCGCTCGGTCTTAAGTGGTCATTGCATGGTTTTCGATTCGGCGACATCGCCGGGGCCGCTCGTCGGCAGCACGCCCAATCGGCGCGCGACTTCCTGATAGGCCTCCGCGATTCCGTCCATGTCGCGGCGAAACCGGTCCTTGTCCAGTTTTTCGCGCGTCGCGACATCCCAGAGGCGGCACGTATCCGGACTGATCTCGTCGGCGATGATGATGCGCATCTCTCCGTTTTCGTCGTAGCTCCGGCCGAATTCGAGCTTGAAATCGACCAGCTTGATGCCCGCGCCGAAGAACAGGCCGGAAAGATAGTCATTGATTCGCAAGGACAGCGCCAGCATGTCGTCGATGTCCTGCGGCGCGGCCCAACCGAAGGCGGTGATATGCTCCTCGGACACCATGGGGTCGCTGAATTCGTCGTTCTTCCAATAATACTCAACGATCGAGCGCGGCAGAGGCGTGCCCTCGTCGATACCGAAGCGTTCCGCCATGGAGCCCGCGACCATGTTTCTGACGGCGATCCTGACGGGAATAATCTCAACTTCACGAACCAGTTGTTCGCGCATGTTAAGGCGACGGATTAAATGTGTGGGCACGCCGATATCATGCAGGCGCAGCATGAGATACTCTGAAATCCGGTTGTTGAGGACGCCTTTCCCGGTAATCACGCCATGTTTTTTATTGCTGAAGGCGGTGGCATCGTCGCGGAAATGCTGCACCAAGGTGCCCGGTTCCGGCCCTTCGAAAAGGTCCTTCGTCTTGCCTTCGTAGATGCGCCGTTGTCTGGCCATGGGAGTGGTTTCCTGGCGGCTGGATCGGGTGCCCGCGAAGCCGCCTCTCGCGGCGCCTCATATAGCAACAGACTTGCACGGGTACAACGCGTGTTCGCGACCGCAATTTGAAAAGCCACGGTGCGGCGAGTATACCGGATATGCTGGTGGCGAGAGGACGCGCATGGCCACGAAACCTCAATCAGACTTGTTGGTCGGGTTGCGACCGCCGGAAACGGTGATGCGCCTTGAGCGGCTGGGGTCGTTTCACCAATGCCGACTCTCGTTCATGCGCATCCTGTTGCGGCGGTTGCAGCGCGAGGGGTGGACATTCGACCGCCCCCTTTTCGACATCGATGCGCGCGGGGCGGGACGGTCCGTCTACACGGCCCGAGGTCCTGAACGGACCTACAGCCTGGTTTGTTTCGGTCATGACTTACCACCGGAACTGCGAACCGACCGGGTGATTGCCACGGCTTGGGATGCAACGTTCGCGCTTTTCGACGGCGTTCCCGAGGCGAACGACATCGAACGTCTGTCGTCGAATGTGCCCAAACAGGAGGCCGGACGCGTCAGTGAGCGTGAGCTGACCCTGTCGCGGGCGAACCGTTCGGTCCGCTTGTTCGAGCATGTGGTCGAAAACCTCGCGCAGGGCAGACAGCCCGACATCGAACAACTGGATGCTGTCGGCTATGTGATGCGCACGACGGCGGTCTACGGTTCCGGCAAATTCGGTTCCGCGGACCGTGAAACGATCGCCGACCGCCCGGAATTCAGAGCGCCGTTCCAGGCGGAAATGCTGACCGTCTATCTTATCCGGGCCTTCACGATGGATTTGGTCGAGCGGATGGCCTATCTCCGCGCGCCGGAAACGGCGGTGACCCTCGAAAGAGGGATGCGGCGGCATTTGGGTGTCGGCAATTCCACGGGCCTCGGGCTGGCGCCGTTCATCGTCAACCACCCCGCTTTGTTCAACAATTGGATCGAAGCGCGTGAAGCGGCGCTGGCGCGAGTCCGCGCGAGGCCGAAGGCGAAGGGGGGCGAGGTTCAAGCCTTCGGAAAAATAGTCGCCCGCGCGTCCCGGAATGTCGAACTTTGGCGTTCTGAGCACCCGATCCAGACGAAGAAGCTCGCCATGCTTCGTGACGATTTGGTGCGCCTGCAGAAATTCGCCGGCGCGGAAAACATCTCTGGCGCCATGCCGTGGGACAGTCTTTACCG
>CAJWOT010000327.1 GCA_913044215.1 uncultured Rhodospirillaceae bacterium
ATACTTCGTACTTCTTCTCATAATCCTTGGTCCTCCCATGAACCGTGTCTCTCTGTTCCGCTTTGCCTAACGGTCAACCTAGCCTCAGCAATGTCACCGAAAAAACAGAGCGATAACGACAATTTTCATGCCGCCCCTTGTTTATGGTGAGCACTTTAACGGTATGCAGCAAGCACGGCAAATCGCGTTGAAATCCGCCGTCGATGTGCAACGCACGCACCAATGATGGAGTGTCACTAAATGATTTTCGCCAACCTGTCTACGCGTCGCGGCGCGCCCGGCCGGCGTCCCGGATCGCCGACAAGGTGGTCCGCGTCGTGATCACTTCGGGGTCGAGTCGTATTTCAATCAGCGAAATACGACCCGCACCGAGCGCCGCCTCAAAGGCCGGCACGAAATCCTCGGTCCGCTCCACCAACGCCCCAAAAGCGCCGAAACTCTCCGCCCATTTTACGAAATCCGGGTTGGTCAGCCCCGTGGCAAGGGTCCGATCGGGATAATCCCGCTCCTGATGCATCCGGATCGTGCCGTACATGTTGTTGTTGACGACGATCAAGATCGGATCGATACCGTAATGGACGGCAGTCGCGAACTCCTGCCCGGACATCATGAAGCCGCCATCTCCGACGAACCCGATTACCGGCCGATTCGGATTGGCAAGCCGTGACGCGATAGCGGCCGGTACGCAATAGCCCATCGCACCGCTGGTCGGCGCAACCTGAGAGGGATATTTGGAATAGCGGAAAAAACGCTGGGCCCAGCCCGAGAAATTTCCCGCATCCGACGTGATGATGGCATCGTCACCGACGCGTTCCTGAATCTCGGCCATCACCTGAACCATATCGACGTCGCCGGGGAATGCGGTCCCTTCTTCCAAATTGCCAAGATAATCCTGCCGTGCCGCGCCTGCCCAGTCGCGCCACTTGTCCGGTGCGACCGGCGACGCGGCCTTCGCTGCCGCCGCGAAACGGTCGACGGCCGCCGCGATTGGCAGATCCGGCTGGTAGACGCGCCCCAACTCGTCCGGGTCGGGATAGATGTGGATCAGCTTCTGC
Organism: uncultured Rhodospirillaceae bacterium; assembly: GCA_913044215.1. GTDB lineage: Bacteria > Pseudomonadota > Alphaproteobacteria > UBA8366. The sequence goes on from CAJWOT010000327.1 coordinate 1,056, forward strand.
TTCGGCCGTGGCGCCTCGACCAGGGAATAGCCGGATGTGGTCATTTCACCCAGACGCGCGCCGACGACCAGCAGCAGATCGGCGTCCTTCACCCGTCCGGCGAGCGCGGCATTCACGCTGGTCCCCAGCTCGCCGACATAGCAGTCACGGTTGTTGTCCGCGATATCCTGGCAGCGGAAAGAAGCAGCCACAGGCAGCCCGTTCGCGGTCGCGTACTCGGTGATGTCGGCACAAGCCGACTCGCTCCAGCCGCCACCGCCAACGATGACGAGCGGCCGTTCCGCCGCCGCGATCATCGCCTGCATTGCATCGATATCCGCGGGATCGACGCCGGGACGCGCCGTCTTGTAGCGGTCCGCATCACCGACATCGGTGAGTTCGCGCAGCATGTCCTCCGGCAATGCCAGTGCGACCGGGCCGGGACGGCCGGACATGGCGTGATGAAACGCCTTGCTGACCATTTCCGGGATTCGTTCGGCGCGCTCGATCTGACCAACCCACTTGCACAGCGCGCCATAGAACTGCCGGTAATCGACTTCCTGGAACGCTTCGCGATATTCCTGATCGCGGGCGACCTGCCCGATCAGAATCACCATCGGCGTGGAATCCTGCATCGCCGTGTGCACGCCGATCGAACCGTTACAGGCGCCCGGGGCACGCGTCACCATGGCGATCCCAGGCTTGCCCGTAAGTTTGCCGTAGGCCTCGGCCATGTTGGTGGCGCCCCCCTCCTGGCGGCAGCTGATCACCTTGATCTCATTCGACGCGTCATGCAGCGCATCGATTAAGGCGAGATAGCTTTCGCCGGGGACGCAAAACGCCGTATCGACGTCATGAATTTTCAATTGGTCGGCGAGGACCTGACCGCCTGTGCGCATGGCACCTTCCCTTTCGCAACGATAATGCTTTCGAAAGCGAGAGCTTTATCACGCCCGCACCATTAATGCGACGGACGGGCTCGATTGACAGGATCGAATAAGCGGCCTATCCCGGCTGCCATGGCGGATATCGACCCCAAGACGAATCCTTATCGCGCGGATCTTGCGGCGGAATACCTGCGCGGCACAGTCGACGCGCAGCGGTACGCGCCCGCAATTCCAATGGTCGTGACCGCGGGCAGCGCGCCGCTGCGGCGGTCGCCGCAACCGACATCACCGCTCGATACCGAGCTGCAGTTCGGCGAGCGGGTTGAGGTCTATGAGGACAAGAACGGCTGGTCGTGGCTGCAGTCCATGACGGACGGCTATGTCGGCTACGCGCCATCCGCATCGCTCGGCGAAAGACCCGCTGCGGAGACGCACAGCTTGACGGCGCTGCGCAGCTACCTTTTCCCGGAGCCAGACCTGAAGACGGTGCCACGCGCCATGCTCAGCATGACCGCGGCCCTGACCGTCCGTGACCAATCCGGCGATTACTGCGCCCTCGAAGGCGGCGGTTGGATCTACGCCAGACACTTGGCGCCTGCCGGGACCTTCGAAAGCGACCCCGTGGCGGTTGCCCAGCGGTTCCTCGGCACCCCCTATCTTTGGGGCGGCAAGACCAGTGTCGGTCTCGACTGCTCGGCGCTCGTCCAGCTGTCCCTTGCCCGATGCGGCCTGTCAGCGCCCCGCGACACCGGAATGCAGGAAACCGTCATCGGCAAGCCGGTCGAATTCTCGGGCGACGAAAGCGTTCTGGAACGCGGCGATCTCGTCTACTGGCCGGGCCATGTCGGTATCTGGATCGACGCCGACCGGTTCATTCACGCCAACGCCACCGACATGATGGTCGCCATCGACCCTTTGCGGGACGTTTCGGCCTATATCACCGACGCCACCGGCGACGCAGTACGATCGGTCCGGCGGCCGGTCCTGCCCTGACCGCTACGATACGATCTTCCCGCCGTCCCAGCGCCGCATGAGCAGCACGGCGCAAAGGCCACCGGCGAGCGAGAACAGCGTCATACCGTGAAACGCGCCGCCCCCGGACACTTCGTAGAGATATCCCAGGAACGGTGCGGTCACACCAGCAGCCACGCTGAGCGCGACGGAACCGTGCAAACTTTGCGCGGTCGCCGACAGATGCGCCGGGATGGCGCGCCCGATGAAAGCCATGGCCGCCAGATGCGCCGCTCCGAAGGTGAAGGCATGCAGCGTCTGCACGACAAATAGGACTGGTAGGTCGGTGCTGTAGGCGAGCACGGTCCAGCGGAGGACACCGGCAATCGCAGCAGCCAGGAAAAGACGGCCCGGCCCTAAACGGTCGACAAACCGGGCACCGGCGGCGAAAAGAATCACTTCGGCGATCACGCCGGTCGCCCACAGCATACCGATGACACCGTCGCTGACGCCTGCCGCGCGCCAATGCAACGTTCCGTAGTTGTAGACAACCAGATGACTTGTCTGCAGCAAGGCACTGCATAGCATGAACAGGGCGAAGAGCGGGTGCGCGAACAGGCGCCAAATCCCAACCATGCGGACCGGTTCGGTCTCGACCCGCGTGTTCGGCAACAATCCGCAGACGACGAAGATCGACACGAAACTCGCGATCAGCACCCAGAAGATCGCCGCTTCCGGCGCGGTCTCGAGCATCTTGCCACCGGCGAAGGCGGCCAGGATGAAGCTGATAGACCCCCAGAGCCGAACCCGCCCGTAGTCGATCTTGCGCGTTTGCGTGTTGACGATCGCCAGGCTGTCGCCCAGCGGCATGATCGTCCCCCACGCCATACCAACCGCCGCGGCGACGGCCGCGAACTGCCACACGGTCTCGCAATAATGATAGAGGAGGAAAATCGCCGTCGTGCAGCCGGAGAGCAACAATAGGGGTCCCCGCCGCGTCCCCAAACGGTCTGCACCGTAGGCTATCATCGGGCTTGAAATGACCCGCGCGAAACGGCCAACCGCGAACAGCAAGCCGATCTCAACCGGCCCCATCCCCCGGCTTTCGAGCCAGACAGGCCAAAACGGCATATAGATGCCGGCATTGATGAAGAAAAAGATGTAGAACAGCGACAGCCGGGTCGCGACTGAGACGTCGGACTGCTTCGAACTATCGCGCTGCATCGCCATACCCCGCCAATAGGCGGGGCCGACCCCATCGCGCAACTGTTTTCGTCAGCTCACCCGCGGATGAAGTAAAGCAGATCCAACACCGGTGGTTCGACATCGGTCTGGCTCAACAGGCCGTGCGCCTGCCCCCGGTGATGGGCGTGATGGTTGAAAAAGTGCTGCAGGATGACCGACCGTGCCATGGTGAACGGATCACCGCTGGTCGTCTTGTAGGTCACATCGCCCGCCATGTCCGAATCGGACAATCCTTCCATATAGGCGATGATCTCGTCGTCCATCTTCTGCCGCGCAACCCGCAATGCCTTCCGGTCGGCGTACATTTCCGCGTTCAAGGCGATCACCGGCGACGTTCCGTGCAGGCGCGACGTCCATATCGTATCGCCCACCATCATATGGTTGAGCACCCCATGGATCGATCCGAAGAAGGCCGGCCGATCGGCGTAATAGTCCGCATCGGAGAGCTGGTCACAGGCATCGTAGAGCCGATCATTCGCCCAT
>CAJWOT010000328.1 GCA_913044215.1 uncultured Rhodospirillaceae bacterium
CGGAACATCGAAAGCTTCGACCTGCGCAGTGGCGGCGACGCCGCGTTAACCATTGGTCTGGACGATGTCTTGGCTGCCGCCAGCGGCATCAACGCCTTGACGGAAACTGCCGAAACGCTGCTTGTTCGGCGAGACGCGGGCGATGCCGTGACCGTTGCGGGTGACACTTGGACGGTAAGTGCCGATACGCTTGATACGGATAATAACGGCGTGGATGAGGGGTACACGGTGTTTCACGATGCTGCCGCGGGGGCGACCGTCTACGTCGAGAACGTCTAATTCTGGATCGTGCTCATTTAGGCTGTCCAACGCGGGGTTGGGGGATCGGCACGCATCGGGTGGACACGAATTCGCCCCCGGGCTAAAACCCGTTCGCTTCGCAGCCGGTACCGTGCGTACCAGCAGAAAACAGCGCTATCGCTACCATTTTCGAGGGGCGTTCCATGCAAGGCGCCAATGAAATCCGGACCGCGTTTCTGGAATATTTTCGCAGCAACGGGCACGAAGTGGTGTCCTCTTCGCCGCTTGTTCCGCAGAACGATCCGACCCTGCTGTTCAGCAATGCCGGCATGGTGCAGTTCAAGAATGTCTTCACCGGCGCCGAACAGCGTGATTATTTGCGCGCGGTGACCTCGCAAAAGTGCGTCCGCGCCGGCGGCAAGCACAATGATCTCGAGAATGTCGGCTATACGGTCCGGCACAACACGTTTTTCGAGATGCTCGGCAATTTCTCCTTCGGCGATTATTTCAAAGATCGTGCGATCGAATTGGCCTGGAATCTGGTCACCAAGGAATTCGGCCTGCCGATCGAAAAGCTGCTGGTGACCGTCTATTCCGAGGACGACGAAGCCCACGCGCTGTGGAAGAAAATTGCAGGTCTGCCGGATGAGAAGATCATTCGCATACCGACTTCCGACAATTTCTGGGCGATGGGCGATACCGGTCCTTGCGGTCCCTGCTCGGAAATATTCTACGACCACGGACCCAACATCCCAGGCGGCCCTCCGGGCAGCCCCGACGAGGATGGCGATCGCTTCATCGAAATCTGGAACCTCGTCTTCATGCAGTACGAGCAACTCACGCTGGAGGAACGCGTCGACCTGCCGCGGCCGTCTATTGATACCGGCATGGGCCTGGAGCGGATCACTGCAACGCTTCAGGGGACCAACGACAGTTTCGCCATCGACATTTTCCGCAATTTGATTGAGGCATCGGCGCACGGCACCAATACCGACCCGGATGGGGAAGGGGCGGTTTCGCATCGCGTGATCGCCGACCATTTGCGCTCCTCCAGTTTTCTTATCGCGGACGGCGTGCTGCCTTCGAATGAAGGCCGCGGCTATGTGCTACGCCGGATCATGCGGCGCGCCATGCGACACGTGCATCTGCTGGGTGGTGAGGAGCCGTTGTTGTGGCGGCTGGTGCCGACCCTGGTGCAATCGATGGGTCAGGCTTTCCCAGAATTGAACCGCGCCGAGGCGCTGATCACCGAGACCTTGAGGCTTGAGGAAACCCGCTTCAACCGCACTCTGGCGCGCGGCATGCGGCTGCTCGACGAAGCGAGTGAAAAACTGGCCGAGGGCGGCACGTTGGCAGGGGATGTCGCATTTCGCCTTTACGATACCTATGGCTTCCCCCTCGACCTGACACAAGACGTGCTGCGCGGCCGCGGCAAGCATGTCGATAGCGAAGGTTTCGAGGCTTGCATGGCCAAGCAGCGGGAGGATGCCCGCAAGGCCTGGTCGGGATCTGGGGATGCGGCAACGGAAGCCGTCTGGTTCGATTTACGCGAGCAAACAGGGGCGACCGAGTTCCTCGGTTACGCAACGGAGCGTGCCGAAGGGGTGGTGACTGGTATCGTCGCGGACGGCGCATCTGTCGACACGGTGGACACCGGCGCGGAAGCGTCGATCGTTGTCAGCCAGACGCCCTTCTACGGCGAGTCCGGCGGGCAAGTCGGGGATACCGGACTTTTGTTCACGGGCGGCGGTGCCGAGTTCGCCGTGCGGGATACGCAAAAGATGCTGGATGATATGCACATCCATGTTGGCACTGTGAAGAAGGGCTCTCTGTCCGTCGGCGATGCGGTTGAGTTGCATGTGGAAGGGGGACGCCGCACCCAATTGCGGGCCAACCACTCCGTCACCCATCTGATGCACGAAGCGTTGCGACGCGCTCTGGGTGACCATGTCACGCAAAAAGGCTCGTTGGTGGCACCGGATTATCTTCGCTTCGATTTCAGTCACCCGAAGGCGGTTACCGCGGAGGAACTGGACGACATTGAAGCAGCCGTTAACGACCGAATTCGCACCAATGCAGAGGTTTCGACCCGGTTGATGACACCTGACGATGCGGTCGAGGCCGGGGCGCTGGCGCTGTTCGGCGAAAAATACGGCGAGGAAGTGCGTGTCGTCGCGATGGGCGACGATGGCGAGCGCAACTATTCTGTCGAGCTATGCGGGGGCACGCATGTGCGCCGCACTGGCGATATCGGCTATTTTCAGATCACCGGTGAAAGCGCTGTCGCTGCCGGGGTGCGGCGCATCGAGGCAGTCACCGGCGCCGCGGCGGTCGAGCGGGCAAAAGGGCAATCCGCCAATCTTTTCGAGGCTGCGACGACCCTGAAGGCGCCTGCCGACGAGCTTCCGGCACGGATCGCCGCTCTGCTGGAAGAGCGTCGTACCTTGGAGCGCGAGGTTTCGGAATTGCGCCAGCAGGTCGCCATGGGTGGTGGCGCAAAAGACGATACGCCAGGTGCCAAGGATATCGGCGGCGTATCGTTGGCTTCACGGACCCTCGATGGGGTGCCAGCCAAGGAGCTCAAGCCGTTGGTGGACTCGCTTAAGATTCAGTTGGGCTCCGGCGTTGTCGCTGTCGTGTCGGTCGTCGAAGGGAAGGCGTCTTTGGTCGTCGGTGTCACCGATGACCTAACCGAGCGCATGAGTGCGGTGGACTTGGTAAGGGCCGGGTCGGCGGCGGTTGGCGGTAAGGGCGGTGGTGGTCGGCCGGATATGGCGCAAGCCGGCGGCCCGGATGGATCTGCCGCCCAAGCGGCGATTGATGCGATCGAGGGGGCCATCGGCGAGCGGGCTTGATCGGTCTGGTCTCGCCCCTTAGGCTGCGCGCCGCATATCTCCTTTAAATAGTCACGAAACAGGATAGTCGCATGCGATTTGAGGGCACCGACAATTACGTCGCAACGGAAGACTTGAAGGTAGCGGTCAACGCCGCGGTTGTTCTGGAACGGCCGCTGCTGATCAAGGGCGAACCGGGCACCGGCAAGACCGTCCTCGCACATGAAGTTGCGGATTCACTTGGGATGCCGCTGATCGAATGGCATGTGAAATCGACGACGACTGCGCAACAGGGGCTCTACGAGTACGATGCGGTGCGACGATTGCGCGACAGTCAGCTCGGTGATGAGCGGGTCCGCGATATCGAAAATTACATTCAGCAAGGCAAGCTGTGGGAGTCTTTTGAGGCACCTGAGCGCCCCGTTCTACTGATCGACGAGATCGACAAGGCCGACATCGAGTTTCCAAATGATTTGCTGCTTGAACTCGACCGTATGGAGTTCTTCGTCTACGAGACCCGGAAGGTTGTAAAGGCTGACAACCGGCCAGTTGTCATCATCACGTCGAACAACGAGAAGGAATTGCCGGATGCGTTTCTGCGCCGGTGCTTCTTTCACTACATTTCCTTCCCGGACCGGGACACGATGATCAAGATCATCGACGTGCATTATCCCAACATCCAGGCTGACTTGGTGCGCGAGGCATTGAACCTGTTTTATGACGTGCGGGAGGTTCCGGGCCTTAAGAAACGGCCGTCGACGTCAGAACTGCTGGATTGGATCAAGCTGCTGATGGCAGAAGATATTCCAGCCGACGTACTGCGCAGCAACGATTCAACGAAGCTGATCCCGCCGCTTTACGGCGCTTTGCTGAAGAATGAGCAGGACGTTCAACTGTTCGAGCGGCTGGCCTTCATGTCGCGTCGCGAGCAGGGCGGCAGCTAGCTCAGAAACCTTAAGCGTCGGCGCGTTCCGGAGCGGCTTCGGCGCGCCACCCTTCCAGCATTTTTTTGGCGTTTTCCTACTGCAAGGCATTGTAGTACGCCATCCCGCTTGTGAATTTCGCACTTTCACGGAACCGGGTTAGCGGACGCTGCCCGTGTAAACGGCAGAATATTTTGCCGAAAATGTCGCGGTCCAACTCGACGGCTTTACAGGCGATCGCCAACCCCTCCATACCGAGATCGTACAAGGCACGGCTTACCTGCGACGGGGCAAGGTCAGTGAGACGTTGAAACAGATCTTCGAAATGCAGGACATCGTCCATTTCGAGCGCGTGTACCATTGCGATCGGCAGTTGTGCGTCGGCCCAATCCGGTGCGCCGATATGTGCTGGCGCGCTTTCCTGATCTTCCTCCAGGGCTCGTTCGACCGCGTCCGATAGCGCGACATCCAATTCGCTGGCCACAGCAGGATGAGTCTCGGCGAGGTACGCGCGCAGCACATCGCTGACCTGCTCGTACAGCCTGCTGGCGATCGAGTCAGGCAGGTCTTTGCGCGAGATCATCAGCTCCTGATAATCGGGTT
>CAJWOT010000329.1 GCA_913044215.1 uncultured Rhodospirillaceae bacterium
GGCCGGTCCCATTGCCTGTTGCGCGACGACGGCCATACGGAAGTGCCGGAAGGCAAACCGACCTGCATCGCCATTCTGGGCGGCGACTATCCGGACTAGCGCCTGTACTGAGGCCGCGGGGCCAACCGGCTAGGCCGGGGGGGTCGGCCTCGCCGTCCCGGCATGCTGGCGCTTGGGCACGAAGGGCAAGGCGGTGACCAGCGCGTCCCGCGTGCCCGTCCAGGCGTCGGCGGTGCGACGCTGTCCCGGTGCCGCGCACGCCGCCTCGACGAGACCGAGGGCGATGTTCTGTTTCAGCCGGGGTGAGAAGGTCAGGCTGGTGATAAGACCGACCGGACGGCCGCGCCGATAGAGCGGCCACAGGTCTTCGTTGGGCGACAGGCGGTCCCCTGTGACGGTGAGGCCGATGAGGCGCCGCGTCACGGGCATGTCCTTCAACGCCGCGAGCCGTGCCTTGCCGATGAAGTCAGCCGGCTTGTCCAGTTCAACGAGGCGTTCCAGCCCGAGTTCGTAAGGGGTCTCGGCCGGCGTCATGTCGATGCCACAGGACAAGATGCCGAATTCGATCCGGCGCGCCTGCGACGCGGCCCCGAGGCGGACGTCGTACGGCCGGCCGGCCTCAAGCACCGCCTCGCCCTTCGAAGCATCGGCGAGGTAAAGTTCAAAGCTGAGCTCCCCGCCTCACCTCTTCCGCGACAGGAGCAGTTCGGTGCCGGCGAAACCCACGGTCGTCAGCCGGTAGTATTTGAGCGCGTGGACGGCGGCGCCGAACATGTCGACCAGCAGAGCGGCCGATTTGGGCCCCTGCACCTGCAGGACCGAGACACCGGCGTCGCAGATGCCGACATCAATGCCGGAATGAACCGCCACACCCTTGGTCCAGAGCTCCAAATCGGCGTCGCAGGTCGAGAGCCAAAAGCGTATGGCGTCCGGGCGAAGAATGATCGGGTCGCTTAAGATGCCGCCGTCCGCGGCCGTGATCAGCGCATATTTGCATTGTCCAACAGCGCATTTCGTCAGCTCCCGCGGGGTCAGCAACTGCAAGAATTGCACGGCGTCCGGGCCGGCGATCTCGACCTGCCGTTCGCCCATTACAGGCCACAAGGCGACAGCGTTCGCGACGCTCCAATATTACGCTTCAGGATCGGAAAAAGTGCCCGAGATATAGGTGCGGTTGTAGACGGAATAATTGCGGCAGCCATGCGGCTTCGAAGAAGGCGCCTTTGCGGATACGGGGCTGGAAACCGATCTGGGCGCCGTTGTGCGGAATCCGGTTCATGTCTGAGACCCCTTGATGTTGCGTCATTCTGGACAGCAGGGCCACCGCGCTCACCTGGCATCGTGACCGGCGCCACTGTACCTTTCGACCCGAGGAGCGCGGAGCACGGGGCCGTTCCAGGCCCGACCGAAACCAGCCGGAGGGACCTGAATGACCGCATGGCTTTACCTGTCCGCCGCCATCGTGATGGAAATCGCCGGGACCTTTTTGCTCAAACTGTCCGACGGGTTCACGAAGTGGCAATTGGGGACGCTGTCCCTGCTCTGCTACGCGGTCAGTTTTCAGTTTCTCGCGCCGGCACTCAAACTTCTGCCGGTCGGTATCGTGTACGCGATTTGGTCGGGGGTGGGAATCATTGGCGTCACCGCGCTGGGAATCGTCGTGTTCGACGAAAAACTGGCTGTGGCGCAATACGGTTTCATCGCGCTAATCCTCGTTGGCACCGTCGGGCTGAAACTGACGACACCGGCGTAGGCATCCCGCGGTCCGGTCCGGGCGGATAGGGATTCTGAGTTTTTCAGCCCGAGGGCCCCATACCGAATGCGGGCTCGATAACGTATTATGCCCCCTTGTCGGAGAGCGCCGGGCCTTCCCGCAACCACGTCGCGCGTTGAATTCCCATGGACAGTGTCACGCAATTCGCCTTAGGGGCCTGCGTCGGAGTGGCCGCGCTGGGGCATAAGATCGGGCCAGCGCGCGCCGCGATCGCCGGCGGCGTTCTGGGCACGCTGCCCGACCTGGATGTGTATCTGGCGCCCGACGATCCCATCGATTCCTTCGTGCAGCATCGGGGCTGGAGCCATTCGCTGTTCGTGCACGCCGCACTGACCCCGCTGTTGGGGGAGGCACTCCGGCGGTTGCTCCAACCCCTGCGCGACAACCGGGGTCTCGCCTGGGCCGCCGTGTTCCTGTGCCTGTCGACCCACGCCCTCTTGGACGCCGTCACAATTTACGGGACGCAACTGTTCTGGCCGATTTCCACCGACACCGTCTCAGTGGGCGCCTTGTTCATCATCGATCCGCTCTACACCTTGCCGCTGCTGGTCGCAATGGTCTGGGCGTTGGTCGGGCGGCGCTGGACGCCGCGCTACCGCATGGCGTTGACCAGGTGTCTCGGCCTGTCCACCGCCTATCTCGTCTGGAGCCTAATCGCGCAGCAGGTGATATCCGGTCGGGCCGAAACGCTGCTGGCCGGCAAAGGCATCGCGCCGGATCGGCTGATCGCCACGCCGACGCCTTTTAACACGTTGTTCTGGCGCGCCATCGCGGTGGCGGGCGACCGGAGTTTCAACCTCTACATGCCGGTCTTCGGCGGACCGGAGCGGGCCACCTTGTACGCGTATGACCGTAATCTCCGGTTCGAGCCCTGCCCGGCCGACGACCCGCGCGTGGCGAAGATCGCCCGGTTCAGCAAGGGTTTCTACAAGCTCATGATCCAGGATGGCGAAGTGATGGTCGCCGATTTGCGGATGGGGCTGACCCCGAACTACGCCTTCCGTTTTTCACTCGGCCGTTTACAGGACGGCAAGATCGTTCCCGGCCCCACGCGGCGGGTGGAAGGCCGCGGCGACATCGACCAGGACCTCGACTGGCTGCTCGCGAATTTGCGTGGCACCCCGGCGATGCGGCTGGCCGAAGCTGACGCAATAGTCGGGCCCGTGCGGCTCGCCGCAGTGGCCGACGCAGGGCCGAAGCGCGCCTGTTAAACCGGGCGGTCGCCTTCGATGGTGACCCTGTAACCCGTCCGGGTCGCCGGAAAATAGTCCCACAGCGCCAGATGCTGCACGCAGCGATTGTCCCAGATAGCGACGCTGTTTTGTTCCCACTGGAAGCGGACCTGAAACAGCGGCTTGGTGCAATGCTTGTACAGGAACGCCAGGATATCGTCGCTTTCGTCGCGCGGAATCTCGTTGATATGCGTCGTAAAGACGGCGTTCACGAAGAGGCCCTTCTTGCCGGTCACCGGATGGGTCCGGACCACCGGGTGCACCGCCTTGGGATAGACCTTGCCCGTATCGTCGATGCCCTGATCGCTGTAGCGGCCGCGCCAGACCCGTTCGCCGTCATGGGTCGCCGTCAGACCGTCGAGATAGGTTTTCATGCGGTCCGACAGCGCGTCATAGGCTTTGGACATGCTGGCGAACAAAGTATCGCCGCCGACCGGCGGCACCGTCTTGAGATGCAGGACACTGCCGAGCGGCGGCGTCTCCACGCAGGAGACGTCGGTGTGCCAGTGCGTCGATTGCCAGATCCGGCCGGCATCGCGGTTGGTTTCGGCATCGGCGTGGACGACGACGATCTCCGGATGGCCGTCCGGACCGGGCGAGGCCGGGTGGATGGCCAGCGGGCCGAAGCGGCGGCCGAAGGTCTTGTGCTGGTCGAGGTCTATTTTCTGATCGCGGAAGAAGATGACCTGATGTTCCATCAGGGCATCGTGGATTTCTTGGAAGGTCTGGTTGCCCATCGCCTGCCCAAGATCGGCGCCGAATATCTCAGCCCCGATATTCGGCGCCATCGGCCGCACTTCGATGTTCGTATATCCCATACCGCGCACCTCTCGTGACCAATCCGCGTAACGGGTCCAGTGTACCAGCGACAGGGGCACGCGTTAAGCGCAAGGCCACGGCAGCCCCAACGATCCCGCTAATTAAAGGGACACAATATTTAATTCACTCAGAGATAAATATTGTGTCCACTAAATTGGTGGCGCGCAGGCCGTCTGGTTCAGACCGTGCTTTCCATAATGGTGGCATAGGGCACGAAGCCGACCTGTTGCCAGAACCGCCGGCCGCCGGGATTGGTGTCCAGCACGTCGAGGATGATCCGGTCGCCTGGGTTCAACCGGGAGCGCTTGAACAGTGCGATCGCCGCCGCACCGAGGCCCCGCCGCCGGTGCGGTCGCGCGATGTAGAACTGGCGCAGATGGACGCTCCGTCCGCCGGGCGCTGCATCGTCGGGCTGGTAGCGGTAGGTGATGAAGCCGACGATCTCGGCATCGCAGGTGAAAACCGCCACGGTCCAGCCGTCATCGCGCACGAACCGGACGAAGCGGTCGCGCAATTCGGCGACGCTCATCGGGTTGCGGCTCTGCTCGTCTTCGAGGAGTTCCTTGTTCATGCGGGCCACATCGTCGAGCTCGTCGGGCGCATGGTCGCGGATTTCAAGCCCTGGAAATTCGGTTTGGTCACGCTCCGGCATCGCGGCTCCCGCGGTCTGTGTTTCCGGCATGACACACGCCGCGGTACCAGGTAACGGCGCGCATCATGGGGTTGCCGCCACAATAGCCGGGCGTT
>CAJWOT010000330.1 GCA_913044215.1 uncultured Rhodospirillaceae bacterium
GCGCCGCGAATCTCGCTTAGAATCGGCTTATGGCGCTTTTCCGATCCATCGCGACGGTTGGCGGCTGGACCATGGTCAGCCGCGTGCTCGGCTTTGCGCGCGATATGCTTATCGCCAATGTGATCGGCGCGGGCCTGATCGCGGACGCGTTTTTCGTCGCCTTCAAGTTTCCGAACTTTTTCCGCCGGCTGTTTGCCGAAGGCGCGTTCAACGCCGCCTTCGTCCCGCTATTCGCGGGCCGGCTGACTACAGACGGGAAAGAGGCGGCGGTGAAGTTCGCCGCCGAAGTGGCGTCGGTTTTGGGCACGGTGCTGCTGGTCTTCACCCTCGCGGCCATGTTGACCATGCCGTGGCTGATGCTCGGCATCGCGCCGGGTTTCACCGATCAGCCGGACAAGTTCGCCCTCTCCGTCGACCTGACACGGCTCACCTTTCCCTACCTCACCTTCATGGCGCTGGTCGCGCTGATGGGCGGGATGCTGAACTCGCTGCAGCGGTTCGCCGCGACCGCGGCCGCGCCCATCGTGCTCAACGTGGTGCTGATCGCGGTGTTGCTTGGCGTGCGGCACGGGGTATTGCCGGATCCAGGGCGCGCGCTCGCCTGGGGCGTGGCGGCCGCCGGGCTGGCGCAGTTCGTCTGGATCGCGCTCGCCTGCAAACGGGCCGGAATTGGGTTTGTCCCGCCGCGGCCGCGACTGACGCCGGGGGTGAAGCGGCTGCTGGCGCTAATGGCGCCCGCCCTGCTCGGGGCCGGCGTCGTACAGGTCAATGTGGTGATCGATGTGATCCTCGCCTCGACCCTGTCGGAAGGATCCGTCTCGTTCCTCTACTACGCTGATCGGGTGAACCAGCTGCCGTTGGGCGTTGTCGGTGTTGCCGTCGGCATCACCTTGTTGCCGTTACTGACGCGGCAGTTGCGGTCCGGCGATGCCGCGGCGGCGCTGGGCAGTCAGAACCGGGCGATCGAATTCGCGCTTACCCTGACGTTACCGGCGGCGGCGGCGCTGATCGCCATACCCGGTCCGATCGTCACCGTGCTGTTCCAGCGCGGTGCCTTCGATACCGCGTCGGCGGAAGCGACGGCCGGCGCATTGGCCGCCTTCGCGGCGGGGCTGCCCGCCTACGTGCTGATCAAGGCGCTGACACCCGGATTCTTCGCGCGCGAGGATACGAAGACCCCGGTCAAGGTGGCGGTGGTGGCGATGATCGCCAATGTCGTGCTGGCCGTCGCACTGATGCAGGTGCTGGCCCATGTGGGGATCGCATTGGCGACGGCGCTCAGCGCCTGGTTCAATGCGACGGCACTGGCCGTGCTCCTGGTGCGGCGGAGGCATCTGGCCTTCGACGCGCGGTTGCGGCGCTGCGTGCCGCGGCTGATACTGGCCTCGGCCCTGATGGGCATCGCCGTTTGGTGGGGCGCCGATTGGCTGGCCGGACCACTGGGCGGCGGCGAGGCGCAACGGATCGTGGCGCTGGCGTCGCTCGTTGTTGCCGGTGGCGGTCTGTTCGCCCTGGCGGCGCTGGGCACCGGGGCCGTAAGAATGACGGATTTGCGCGCGGCGGTATCGCGCCGCGCCTCACCTTAGAAGGAACCCCCATGGTCCGATTGACCGACATGCTGGAAGATGACCGCAATCATCTGCTGGCCAAACCTTGCCCGAAGTTCGAGGGCGAACCCTGGGTCGAAGGCCCGCCGCTGAACGAGCGCCGCATCGCCATCGTGACGACCGCCGGTTTGCAGATGCGGGAGGACGCGCCCTTCAATTTCCGTAGCGCCGAATACCGGGTCATCCCCGGCACGGTCGAAGGCAAAGACCTGGTGATGAGCCACACCTCGGTCAATTTCGACCGTAGCGGGTTCCAGCGCGACGCCAACGTGGTCTTCCCAATCGACCGGCTGCGCGAATTGGAATCCGAGGGTGCCATCGGGTCGTTGGCATCGCATCACTACGCATTCAACGGCGCCTATATGGAACCGGACGCCTACGCGAAAAACGCGCAAGAGGTGGCGGCGCTGCTGAGAAGCGACGCGGTTGATACGGTTTTGCTGGTCCCGGTCTGACCGAACTGCACGCGCGCCGTGAGCGCGCTCTCCCATTTCCTGGAAAGCGAGGGCCTGTCGACCGCCGGGATCAGCTTGGTGAGGCCGCACACCGAACAGATGGAGCCACCCCGCGCCCTGTGGGTGCCGTTCGAGCTCGGCCGCCCCTTCGGCGCGCCGGACGATGCGGCGTTCCAGCGCCGGGTGCTCGAGGCGGCGTTGGCGTTGCTCGATGCCGGGCCGCGGCCGGTGCTGGCCGACTTTCCCGACGATGCGCCCCTGTCCGATGCGCCGGCTGAAGAGGCCTGGGCCTGCCCCGTATCCTTCCCGCCCCCGCCTGTCGATCCGAACGATATCGGCGCCGCGGTCCAGGCGGAGATCGGTCAGCTGGCGCCCTGGTACGCGGAGGCGTTTCGGTCGCGCGGCCGGACCAGCGTGCGCGGCGAAAGTTTTTCCGTCGAGGACGCCGCCGCCCATGCGGCCGCGTTCCTGGGGGACCCGCCGGAGACCGGGGCGCAGGCCGTCGTGCGGCTGAAGGAGGCGCTGGAAGATCTGAAGGCGTTCTACAGCGAAGCCGCTGCCGCGAAGCCCGGCGCATCGAGCGCCGACATGTCCGACTGGCTATGGCAGGAAACGGCCTTGGGCCGGCTGATGTTCACCCTGTCCGAGACCCTGGCGGCGACCGGCGACGAGGCGCTTACCTATATGGCGAAGGGATCCATGGTGCCCCGGGCGCAGCGCGAGAAGGCGCGGGCCGCAGCCTCTTGACCCGCGGCGGCGCAGCCGCGATAACTCGCGCCTCTTCGACAAGGGCTTAAGGGCGAGGTCGTTATGGACCGCATCTTCTCGGGCGTTCAGCCGTCCGGCAATCTGCATCTCGGCAACTATCTCGGGGCGATCCGCAATTTTGTGCGGCTTCAGGACCAGTACGAGTGCATCTATTGCGCCGTCGACATGCACGCGATCACCGTCTGGCAGGATCCTGAGGAATTGCGGCAGAGCACGCGGGAACTGGCGGCGGCATTCATTGCAGCCGGTCTCGATCCGAAGTCGAACGTGATCATGAACCAGTCGCAGAACCCCAACCATGCGGAACTTGCCTGGATTTTCAATTGCGTAGCTCGGCTTGGCTGGCTCAATCGGATGACCCAGTTCAAGGAGAAAGCGGGCAAGGACCGGGAAAACGCTTCCGTCGGGCTGTACGCGTACCCCAACCTGATGGCCGCGGATATCCTGGCCTACAAGGCGACCCATGTACCGGTCGGCGAAGATCAGAAGCAGCATCTGGAACTGTGCCGCGACATCGCGCAAAAGTTCAATCACGACTTCAAGACCGAGCTGTTTCCGATCGTCGAACCGCTCATCCTGGGGCCGGCGACCCGTGTCATGTCGCTGCGCGACGGGTCGTCGAAAATGTCCAAGTCGGACCCGTCCGACAACAGCCGCATCAATCTGACCGATGGGCCGGACGCGATTGCGCAGAAAATCCGCCGGGCGCGGACCGATTCCGAACCGCTGCCGAGCGAGGCGGCCGGGCTCGAGGGGCGGGCCGAGGCGGCGAATCTGGTTGGCATCTACGCCGCCCTGGCCGACCGGGAGATCGCCGATGTGCTGCGCGATTTTGGCGGCTCGATGTTCTCCGACTTCAAGGGCGCGTTGACCGAGGTCGCGGTCGACAAGCTGGGCCCAATCGGCGAGGAAATGCAGCGCCTGGTCGCCGATCCGGCCTACATCGACAGCGTTTTGGCCGACGGCGGCGCCCGCGCGCGGGCGATTACCGCGCCGATCATGGCCGAAGTCTATGAAACTGTTGGATTTATAGGATCGTAGGCGAATCTGGTCCCGCCTCTTGCACCGGCGGCACTTCGTGCACAGGTGATGGGTATGGTTGACGAAGATTTGATCGGTTCCGGCGGGACCCCACCGCCGCGCCTGGCCGGGCGGGGCGAGAGTGTGCGGCGCTGGTCCCTGCGCGGGGGCATCGTCTTGCTAGTAGCGCTGTTGCTATACTACCCGGCCGGTATGGTTTGGATTCACAATATCGACGATGACTTTAAGCTTGCTGTTGATGTGAAGCCGAACGAAAGCCGCTCCGTGGCGGTCGCCGCGACGCTGATTGCCCGGGAAACCAATCGGAATCGCTGGACCGCGAACGATCCGTTCTTCCTGCCAGCGGCAGCGCTCGACAACATGCCGAATTTCCAGCAGGGCATCATCTACGCGCTGT
Source organism: uncultured Rhodospirillaceae bacterium (assembly GCA_913044215.1). Taxonomy (GTDB): domain Bacteria; phylum Pseudomonadota; class Alphaproteobacteria; order UBA8366. The sequence continues at coordinate 4,269 of CAJWOT010000330.1, forward strand.
CCCGCTTCGCGATCGAGATGAGCGATCAGATTGGCCGGGTGCGCGGGTCGAGTCAGGTCGACAAGGATCTGGATACCGCGGCGGGCCTGCTGAAATATCCGGGCGATGTCTGGTTCTTCAATTTCTCGACCTCGATCATGCCGACGGCGGCGTCCGAGCAGCAATACCGTAAGGCGGGCCGGGCGCTGAAGGCCTATAACGAGCGCCTCGCCCAGGGTGAGGCGACCTTCGAGCGGCGCGCCGACAATCTGCAGACGACGTTGGAACGGATCGCCGCCGATCTGGGTTCCGCCTCGGCGGTG
>CAJWOT010000331.1 GCA_913044215.1 uncultured Rhodospirillaceae bacterium
GAATGGCTGGTGGAGAACCGGTCTTCTGGCACGTTGGTGTTCGTGACCCATCAGTTCAATATCAGCGCACTGACCAATCATTACACGACTTCCGGGGAGATGATCATCGCACGTGTCCAGAACAATGGTCGTTTGGATATCGTCGGTTCGATCAAAGCCGACTGAACTGCGCCGGCGGCTACCGGTAAAGCTGAATATTGGAGACCGCGAGGTCGGCGTAAAACGCACGCCCGATCGCCGCGAGCCCGATCCGGCGAAGCCGTGAGGGCTCGAAGGGTGCATCCAAACGATGGGCCGCAAACCCAGCGAACTGCAAATCGATGGTGGTCCAGTGGGAAGGCGCCATGAAGCGCGACCGATAGGATTGCCATGGCCGCCGAACGTCGCCGGTTCGAAGATGGAAGCCGTAGATTTCGTCATTGCCCCTGACGGCCAGCCGAATGCCGGCATAACCGGATGCATCGAAGACTTCGCCCTCTTTTGCTAGGTTTAAGGACGCCTGAATGAAGCCGCCGTTATGTTCCAACCGCACATCGCCGGTCAGTCGTAAAGCCGGCCGGCCATCGACAAGGGCGCGTTGCAACCCCGCTTCCGAAATACCGCCCATTACCTGATCCGAAACGCCTCGCCATGTTGTGCCCAAAGCGGACACCAAATCGTCCCTCTTGAAATCGTCAATGATCAACGGGGCGCTCCTTGCCGCACGAGGCACGGAAACCATCAAGGGCACGGCCACGAACGTTCCAATGGCGGTGCGGCAAAGATGCCGTCGCGATAAGGCCGGCGGACCAACGCCGCTCACGAAGCCGCTTCGACGTACTCGATGGAATTGCCCCAAGGATCCTGAACATAGGTCGAGCGCGTCCCGTCCCGATGAGGAGCCAAAGGTCCGAATTGTTCCGCGTCTACCCGCTCGACCGCGATATGCGCGGGATGCTGATCTGGAAGAACCAGTGCGAGGGCAACATTTTCGAATGTTAGCAGCGCCCAGCTTTCATCGGTGTGGACCGGTTCGACGTCGAAGTTCTTTCGATACCAAGCCACCGCTTCGTCGATATCGTTAACCGGCAGTGCGATGTGATGCAGCTTTTCCATGGTACCCTCGTAATTTACTGAGTTTACGCGGGGCGGTGCTCCTTGGATCAGTGCAAGGCGTTCAAAAAAATACGCGCGTCTCGGCGCACCGCGTTTTGGCGGTCGATGTCCATTCGGTCCCAACTCCGGTAGACCTGGGACAGACGTGGGTTGCCGCCTAGCGTGTCTCGGTTTCGGTCAAGAAAATCCCAATACAGATAGTTGAAGGGGCAGGCATCGGGGCCGATCTTTTCCTTCACTTTGTAGCGGCAGGATTTGCAGTAGTCCGACATCCGGTTGATGTAATTGCCGCTCGCCGCGTAGGGCTTCGAACCCAGCAACCCGCCATCTGCGAATTGGCTCATACCCAGCGTGTTGGGCAGTTCTACCCATTCGAACGCGTCGGCGTAGACCGACAAGTACCATTCATGCACCGCTTGTGGATCGATGCCGGCGAGCATGGCAAAATTTCCAGTAACCATTAGGCGCTGAATGTGATGGGCGTAGGCCTCGTCTTGCGTCTGCGCGATGCAGGCGCGCAGGCAGGTCATTGCCGTCTCACCGGTCCAGTAGAAATCCGGCAAAGGCGCCGTGTGCCCGAAATGGTTACGCGACGCGTAGTCCGGCATCGTTTGCCAATAGAGGCCGCGGACATATTCCCGCCAGCCGATGATCTGGCGGATGAAACCTTCTGCGGCGTTTAGGGGGATGTCGCCCGACCGGTGCGCCGCGTCGACTTTCGCGCAAACATGGCGAGGATCCAATAGGCCGACATTCAGGTAGAGCGATATCACCGCATGAAACAGGAAAGGCGATCGCAGGGTCATCGCGTCCTGATAATCCCCGAAGCCGGGCAGGCCCGTGTCGACAAAATGGTCGAACGCGGCCTCCGCCTCCGCATGCGTCACGCCGAACCGAAAGGGTTCCAGGCGGCCGAAATTGGATCCGAAGCGTTGCGCCACCAGTGCCAATACGTCTTCTGTGATTTTGTCCGGGATGAAACGGCTCGGCTCCGGAAACGTTGTTTTGGCGGGTGGCGGTTTGCGATTCTTACTGTCGTAATTCCAACGCCCGCCGATTGGTTTGTCTCCCTCCATCAACAGGCCGGTCCGCCGCCGCATATCGCGGTAGAAATGCTCCATCCGCGGCTGACGGCGACCTTCCCACCACGACGCGAAATCTTCTTTCGTGCATAGAAACCGGTCGTCGTCGATCAGCGTGACAGGCAGTGTTTCAGCGCTTTGCTCAAACGCTTTTTGCAGGCGCCATTCTCCCGGCTCCGTGCAGATAATTTGCGTGCAGCCATGATCCGCCGCCGCGCGTTCGATCTCCGCCGTAAGACTGCCGCGGTTCGCGGCCGCATCCAGCGCTACGTAGTCGACTGTCCAGCCGTTCGCCCGCAAGGTCACCGCAAAGTGCCGCATGGCCGAAAATATGAAGGCGATCTTCTTCTTATGGTGCGGAACGTAGTCGGTTTCCGAACGAACCTCTGCCATCAGGACGATATCGCGCTGCGGGTCCCCGGCGCGCAGAGCCGCGATAGCCGGTGAGAGCTGATCCCCCAGGATGACGATCAGGCGAGGGTAGGGCGCGGTTTCGATCATGCTTTGTCTACGTGCCGGCCGTCACTTTGGACCGGTGCCATGGAGGTCCTATAGTGGCTGCCGGAGAGAGGGAGCGGAGAAAATGGCCTACCGCAGGATCGAGGTGGATCCGCTGACCCCGGCAATTGGGGCGGAAATACAAGGGGTCGATCTGTCACGACCGCTTGACGACCAGACATACGGCGAGATTCACGAAGCTTGGATGAAGCATTTGGTGATCTTCTTTCGCGACCAGGACCTGACGCTCGACCAGCATAAGGCTTTCGGCCGTCGGTTCGGAGCACTGCATATCCACCCGGCGGCACCGGGACCGGAGGGGCATCCGGAAATTTTCGTGGTGCATACGGACAAGGATTCGACATTCTCGGAGGGCAATGGTTGGCATTCCGACGTGTCATGCGACGCCGAGCCGCCGATGGGCAGCATCCTGCGGCTCCACACCTTGCCGGCGACCGGCGGGGACACGTTGTTTTGCAACACCTACCTAGTCTACGACAATCTTAGTGCTAGCATGAAAACGCATCTCGAGGGGCTGACCGCGATCCATGAGGGCGAACAGATTTTCCGCGGCCGCTATGCGGAAGAAGGGGTCGACGACAGCGGCAAGAATTATCCGCGCGCCGAGCATCCCCTGATCCGGACCCACCCGGTGACGGGGCGGAAATGCGTCTATGTCAACCAGGCCTTCACAACCGGTATCAAAGAACTACGCTATACCGAGGCGCGGTCGGTGCTCGACTATCTGTTCGAGCAGGTCGAGCGGCCGAAATACCAGTGCCGCTTTCGCTGGCGGAAGCACTCCATCGCCATGTGGGACAACCGGTGCGCCCAGCATTACGCCATGTGGGATTACCGCCCGCACACGAGATCCGGTTTTCGGGTAACGGTCAAAGGGGACAAGCCGCAATGAGCAGAGATTTTCTGGACGACGCCCCACCGGGCACGGTGCGGCTTTCCGTGGCGGACGCCACTGCCGTGGGTGAGCGGGCCTTGCGCGCGATCGGATTCTCCGAAGACGACACGGCCATTATTCTCGGGCAGTTGATCGACAATGCGCTGTGCGGCTACCCCTTTACCAGCCTGCCGCGCATCCTCGCCATCGCGCAAAATCCAAAACTGAAGAACCCGCGAAAGCCTGTTGAAATCGTTTACGAAACGCCGGTCTCAGCGATGCTGGATGGTGGCAACAATGTCGGCTATGTGACGGTCTACAAGGCGGCGGAAGTGGCGATCGAAAAGGCGCGGGCGAACCGCTTTGCCGTGGTCGGCGCGCATGACAGCTACTACAGCGGCCGCAACGCCTACTACGTGGAAAAGATCGTCGAAGCGGGATTCGTCGCGATGCATTTTGCCTGCGGCCAGCCGCTGGTCGTGCCGCCCGGCGGGGCCAAACCCGCGATGGGCACCAACCCCTATTGTTTCGGATTCCCCGCCAAGGACGGTGCTTTCATCGTCGACGCCGGCACCGCGGCGCTGCAATGGGGGGAGGTGATGCTGCATGCCCACATCGACAGGCCTCTGCCGGAAGGTGTCGCGGTCGATCAGCGCGGCGTGCCGACGACGGATCCCAAGGAAGCCTTCCTCGGCGGCGTCGTGCCGTTCGGTGGGCATCGCGGTTTTGGCATCGCGCTTGCCATGCAGACGATGGGGCTGTTGGCCGGCTCGGCGATCCCGCGCGGCAGCGTACAGGATTACGGCTTTCTGTTCGTTGTCTTCGATCCCGGCCTGCTGATGCCGGCGGAGCAGTTCGCCGACCAGGTGACCGAACTGATCGAGGCGATCAAAGCGACGCCTAAACAGCAAGGCGTTGATGATATCCGCGTTCCTTCCGAGCGCGCGTTCCGCGAGCGCGACCGCCGCCGCGCGG
>CAJWOT010000332.1 GCA_913044215.1 uncultured Rhodospirillaceae bacterium
GAAACTGCCCGGACCGCCGATGATCATCGTCTCGAACGCCAGTTCCAGGTCTATATCCGCGGGCCGGCCGCTGAAATCCCGGCAGAGGATCGCCTGCCCGTTGATGATGATCCCGTCCGCCAGCGCTGCGGCGCGCGCCTCGTGGATATAGATGCCGCTGCAGCTGTAGGAGCTGTCGCCGGAAAAATCGAACACCTTGCGCGTGCACTTATAGGCGTTGCTCTCGATCATGTCGTGTCCCTTGGCAATGGCGCTGCCGATCGCGTTGGGCCCAGACGCCAGGCGCGGCGCCATCCGCAATTTCTGCGCAAAAGCCGTTGCCGTTCTCGGGCCATCGATGATCGTCCAGGGCACGACGATTTCTTGCGAGGTCTCGTCGCCCCATTCCACATAGGTCACGACAATGTGGCGGTAATAGCTCCCGAGGATGGTATCGAGCATGTCCGGATGGGTGATCGCCGCGGGATAGCCTTCGCGCTGCAATTTAATTTCCACATTGTCGATCGACCGCGACGCGTCCTCCAGGAAGACCAGCTCTAGATCGACCCGTTCCTGTGCCGTCGCCGGCAGCGAAAATCCGAGCAACGCGAAAATCACGAACGCACACATCATGACTGGACTGCCTTACCCTCACCGATTGAGGCGAGCTTCCGTACACTAAACAAATTGGTATCGCGGGCCGTGTTGCGCTGGCGGGTCCCGCCACGGACAATATGCGCCAACGATACATGAACGGAGAACCATCATGGCCAGTGCTGCACTCGAAAAACTCATCGCCGCCAAACGCGCAAATCCCTATCGGCCGGAGAAGTCCGTCGAAGAACTGCGCGCGGAGGCGGAAGCGCGTGCCGCAGAACCGCTACCCGAAGGGACAGTCTGTGAGACTGTCGACGCTGACGGCGTTGCGGCCGAATGGGTATCCGGTGCGGGATCGTCAGCGGAACGCACTTTTCTGTTCATTCATGGCGGGGGCTACTATCGCGGCTCACCGGCCTCTTCCCGGGCGGCAACGTCGCGCCTGTCGACGGCAACAGGGGCCCGCGTCCTGTCGACCAGCTATCGATTGGCGCCCGAAAACGCCTTCCCCGCCGCGATCGACGATATCTACACGGTCTATCGCTGGATGCTTACACAAGGTGCCGATGCCGGCACCTGCATGGTGGGCGGCATTTCTGCCGGCGGTGGACTCACCCTGGCGCTGCTGCTCAAGCTCAAAGCGGCTGGCGACCCGTTGCCCGCCGGTGCCGTCCCGATGAGCGCCTGGACCGACCTGACCCAATCCTCGAACACCTACCAGAGCAAAGCGGATATCGACCCGAGCATAAGCAAGCAATATCTCGACCGCATGGCGGAAGCCTATCTGGCAGGCGCGGACCCGAAAACACCACTCGCCTCACCGCTCTATGGCGACCTTGCCGGCCTACCGCCGATGCTAGTGCAGGTCGGCACTGCCGAGACCATGTATGACGATAGCCGGCTTTACGCGGAGAAAGCGCAGGCCGCCGGCGTCGATATAACCTTCGAGCCGTGGGAGGACATGATCCATGGCTGGCACGGCAGTGCCGCGGTCTTGCCGGAAGCGCAGGAGGCAATCGACAGCGTCGGGGCCTATTTCAAGTCCCGCATACCCTAGATCAGACAACGATTGGGGGCGGCGTCAGCGCGGCGCTATTTCGGATAGACTTCCAGATAGAGCATGGTCTTTTCGGAATGGCCGCCGCCGTGCGAATGCTTGTTGCCGAAACCGTGAACGGTCACGGGATAGCGGCCCGTCGCGTGTGCTTTGAAACGCATGACGGCAGGGGCGCCGGGTTTTGCCTTTGCAAGCACATCATAGCCATGCAGGTGCAACTCGACTGTTTCGTCCGTGGACCAGCGGAGCTCGACGATTTGGCCTTCCGTGACCCGGAACGTGTTCTTGCCAGCGAGGCCACGCTGTTTGATGACCAATTCGGCGACGGCGTCGGCCTTCTGTTCGGCCGCGAATGCCGACGGTCCGCCCAAAAGCATAAACGCGCTGAGCGCAATCGCGAGAGATCGCATCACCGGTCGACTCCACATCGTTGCTCCGCCGCGGCCTCAGTCGGTGAGATGGCCCGCGCCGACATCTCTTCGCTCACCTGAGAGCAATATGGTGATGAGTCCGGCGATCGCCAACAGGGCCGACGCCGTCAGCAAACAGCCGGACAGGCCCCAAAGCTGATAGGACAGACCGGACAACAGGCTGCCCACCAGCCGCCCGCCCGCATTCGCCATGTAGTAGAAGCCGACATTGAGGGCAACCTTGTCGGAGTCGGTGAAGGTCAGGATCAGGTAGGAGTGCACCGAGGAGTTGACGGCAAAGGCGATGCCAAAGAGCGCCAAGCCGCCGACGACCGCCATGGCAGGGTCGAGCCCCGATTGGATGGCGAGGACAATTCCGACCGGTATGGCCGCCAGCACGAAGGCGCCGAACTGCGCCGCGCGCGTTTCCGATGTCAGCCCGTCGGCCGAGCGTTTCACCATGCCGGGAGCCGCTGCCTGCACGACCCCATAGCCGATCACCCATGCGGCCATGAAGCCACCGACTTCCGTGAAGGTCCAGCCGACCACGTCGTAGAGGAAAATCGGGACGCCGACGACGAACCAGACGTCGCGGGCACCGAACAGGAAAAAGCGCGCGGCCGACAAGAGATTGATCGCGCGGCTCTTTGAGAAGATCTGCGTAAACTTGACCTTCGCTTTCGACTTGCCAAGTTCGCTTTGCAAAAAGAGGACAGACGCGCCCAGAATGAAGACCAGCGCCGCGGCCATGGCCCATAGCGACAGCTCGAACCCCAGCACGGCAAGCAGAAGCCCGCCCATGAAAAAGCCGGCCCCCTTTAGGGCGTTCTTCGAGCCTGTCAGCACCGCCACCCATTTGAACAGGGCGGAATGGGCGTCATCCGGCACCACCAGTTTGATGGCGCTTTTCGAGCTCATCTTGGTCAAATCCTTGGCGATGCCCGACAGACCTTGTGCCGCGACGACGAAGGCGACCGACGCCGCTTTCGACCAGGCGGGATCGAGCTGGGACAGCAGCCACAATGCGAAGACCTGTAACGACAGGCCGGCATAAAGCGTGATCCGCAACCCGAAACGGGAGCCGATCCAGCCGCCAACCAAGTTGGTCACGACGCCGAAGAACTCGTACAGCATGAACAGGAAGGCGAGCTCGAGCGGCGAGTATCCAAGCGTGTGGAAATGCAGCAGCACCAGCATGCGCAACGCGCCGTCCGTCAGGGTGAACCCCCAATAGGCGGAGGTGACGATCGCGTAGTTACGGATGTCGACCACGGCCCTACTCCGCCGCAGCTCGCACAGGTGTTAATCCGGCAGCAACCTTATCGGCAAGTTCCACCATGCGGCAGACATAGCCATACTCGTTGTCGTACCAGGCGAATACTTTCACCTGGGTCCCGTTGACGACAAGAGTCGAGGGCGCGTCCACGATGGAGGAACGGGTGTCGTTGACGAAATCGGCGGACACCAGCGGCCGGGTCTCGTAACCGAGAATACCCGCAAGTGGGCCCGCCGCCGCTTCCTCGAAGAGGCCGTTCACTTCCTCCACCGTCGTTTCCCGTTCGACCTCGAAGACGCAATCCGTCAACGACGCATTCAAGATCGGCACGCGCACAGCAATGCCGTTCAGCTTGCCGTTCAGCTCCGGATAGATCATGCCGATTGCCTTGGCCGATCCGGTCGTCGTCGGGATCAGGTTGGTCATCGAGGCGCGCGCGCGGCGCAAATCCTTGTGCGGTGCATCAAGCACCGACTGGGTGTTCGTCACGTCATGGACGGTCGTGATGACCCCATGCCGTATGCCCAGCCCCTCATGCACAACCTTCACCACCGGCGCCAGGCAATTCGTTGTGCAGGAAGCCGCCGTCAACAGATCGTGCCGGGCCGGATCGTAGAGATGGTCATTGATGCCCATGACGATGTTGAGTGCCAAATCTTCCTTGACCGGCGCGGCAACGATCACCTTCTGCACACCGCCATCATAATAGGGCTGCAGCGCGTCTATCGTCTTGAACTTGCCGGTACATTCAAGGACCAGATCAACGCCATGTTCGCGCCAAGGGACCGCGCCGGGCGACTCATGATTTGAAACGGAAACGGTTTTCTCACCAATGCGGACCGCGTCGCCTTCCGCGGTCACCGGGACCGGCCACGTCCCATGTACGCTATCGAAGGCGAGCAGGTGCGCCGCCGTCTCGGCTCCGCCCTTATGCTCGTTGATATGCGCGATCTCGATCGCTCCGTCGCCCCAGACACCGACGGGCTGTTGCAGGCTCTCGGGCCGCGCCGGGTCGAAACCCCAAGCGGCCCGCGTCGCCAGGCGCCCCATGCGCCCGAACCCATTTATTCCAATCCGTATTGTCATCTTCCACGTTCCACGCTGCGCACCATTTTATATCAGACCCGCGTTACAGGGTGATGACCAATCCGTCCTCGGCACATTCCTCCGGCACCCTATCGGCGAGCGGCAGCATTTCGGGACCCATGTGGGTCAGTATCATCCT
>CAJWOT010000333.1 GCA_913044215.1 uncultured Rhodospirillaceae bacterium
CCACATCGTGTCGCCGCGCTCCGGCACCTTGCGCGCCAGCAGGATGGAACCCAGCGGCGGCTCGTCGCTGAAGGTGACGTCGCTGTGCCACGCATTGGCGGCGTTCCGCTTGTCTTCCTTGCTTTCCAGCACCAGCACTTCCGGATGGTCGTCGAGATGCGGGACCAGCGGATGCACCTGCAGGGTACCGAACTGCCGCGCGAAGGCGACATGCTGAGCCGGCGTGATGTCCTGGTCGCGGAAAAAGATCACCTGATTTTCGAGCAGCGCGTCATGCACCTCCTGGAACAGCTGGTTGCCGAGCGGCTGTGCCATATCCACGCCGGAAATCTCCGCACCCAGCGCGCCAGGCAGCGGCGAAATTTCGATGAGTTCGTATGTCGTTGGTTTCGTTTCCTTATCGAGGCGCGCCTAATAAGCCAGCTTCAGGATCTCCATCACCTGTTCCGGCGTCCGGATCTTGCGCGGGTTGGAGAAGGTCCAGTCGTCGAGCATGCAGTTCTCCGCCAGCCGCGGCAGGTCGCTCTCCTCGACGCCGGTCTCGCGGATGCGGCGCGGCATGTCGAGGTTGCGGATGAAGTCGTCCAGGATTTGCGATAGCGGCGTCCCCGCCTGGCCCATCGCCGCGGCGATGTCCTTCTGCCGGTCGCCATTGACCGAGGCGTTCCAGTCCAAGACATAGGGCAGCATGATGCAGGAGGTGTGGCCGTGCGGCACGCCGGCGCTGCCGCCGAGGATATGGCCGATGGCGTGGCTGGCGCCGAGCCGCGCGCCGGTGATAACCCCGGTCATCGACATCCAGGCGCCCATCAGGCAGTTCAGCCGCGCTTCCATGTCGCCCGGATCGGCCTTCACCCGCGGCAGCCCGTCGCCGAGCAGCTTCAGCGCCTGCAGGCAGGCACCGTCGGTGTAGTGGTTGGAATCGATGGAGAGATAGGTCTCGACAGCGTGATCCACGGCGCGGATGCCGGTCGAAAGGAACAGCCATTCCGGGGTCGGTACGGTGACCGCCGGATCAAGGATTACCGACACGGGAATGATGCCCGGATGCATGAAGCTCTGCTTCAGCCGCAGCTTGGAATTGGTGATGCCGGCGCGGGCGTTGAACTCGCCGCCGGACAGGGTGGTGGGCACGACGATCTGGCGCACGTCCGGTGCGGCATATTCCGGGAAGTGCCGCTTGCCCTCCTCGTCGACGACGGTGCGGAACGCTTCCATCCCATCCACGTCGGTGATGCCGTGCTTTAGGCAGATCGTCACGGCCTTGCCGCCATCTGTCGTCGAGCCGCCGCCGAGGCTGACCAGCAGGTCTGCGTTGGCATCGCGTGCCGCATTGGCGCAGGCGACCACCGCCTCGCGCGGGCTGTGCGCCGGCATGTCGTCATGGGTGCCGCAATAGAGGTTGCCCAGCGCCTGGCGGACCTTCTCGACCTCGTCGGTCTCCCGGTTCAGGGTGCCGCTGACGAGCAGGAACACGCCGGTGGCCCCGCGGCGTTCGGCCTCCGCCTTCACCGCCTCGGCGGCGGGCTCGCCGAAGATCACCTTCTCCATGCGCGTGAAATTGATGTGGCCTTGCTGCATGCCTCTCTCCGAACCCGAAATTAAAAGGTGATGACCAAACGGCCGCGCGTACCGCCCGCTTCGAGCCGGCGGTGTGTTTCGCTCGCCTGGTCGGCGGGGTAGGTGTCGGCGACGCGCAGGGTCAGCGTGCCGTCTTCCACTTGCTGGCGTAGCCGGTCGAGTTTCTTGTGCTCGCCGTCATACTGCCGGACCCAGGTGGGCATGAAACGGATGCCGCGCTCCGGTTCGCCCTCGAAGCCGCGCACGGTGGTTAAGCCGCCGCCGTCGCGCACCGCGGCGACGACCTTCTCGTTCAAGACCGCGCCGTCGGCCAGCCCGTCGACGCCGTCCGGAAAGTGTTCGCGGAAGCGCGCGGCCACATCGTCGCCGCGCGGCACGATGATATCCGCGCCGAAGGACGCGATCAGATCCCGGTCGCTGTCCGCGGCGTCGGCGATGACCGTTAGCCCTTCCGTCTTGGCGAGCTGGATGACGTAGCCACCATAGGCACCGGCCGACCCTGTCACCGCTAGGACCTGGCCCGGCTGTAGCGCCAGCCGGTCGAGCGACTGCCGCGCGGTCAGCCCGTTCATGGGCAGGGTGCAGGCCTCGATATGCGAGGTGCCCTTCGGGGCGGCGACGACCGCGCGCTGGTCGAGCACGATCTGTTCCCGGTACGCGCCGTGGGCCGCATTGGGCACGACCATCGCCATGACCGCATCGCCTACCTGGACACCGGTCATCACCCCGTCGCCGACTTGGTCGACGACGCCCGCCGCATCCATGCCGGGCACATAGGGCGGCGGATCCGCTTTCTGCTGTTCGGCCCGCGACCCGTTGCGCGCCATCGTGTCGGTCGGGTTGACGGCAGCCGCGTGGATGCGAAGCCGCACCTGCCCCGGCCCTGCCTGAACTTCTGGAACATCGACCACCTCAAGAACCTCTGGCCCGCCATGGGTCATCAAACCGACTGCGCGCATGGAACTGTCCCCTAGACCGGTTTCGTGCCGGCGCAGGTCGTTCGGTGCATGAGCCGTGCCTGTCCGTGATAGTCGTTGACCGCATAGTGCTGGGTGCAGCGATTGTCCCAGATCGCCAGTCCATGCTCGCCCCAGCGGACGCGGCAGGTGAATTCCGGCCGCGTCGAATGCGCGTACAGATAATCCAGGATCGGGGCACTCTCGGCGTCCGTCATGCCCTCCAGCCGGACGGTGTAGACCGCATTGACGTAAAGCGCCTTGCGCCCGGTTTCCGGATGGGTCCGGACGATCGGGTGCGACAGTTCTGCGTCGCCTTCCTTGCTCGGATGCACGGTCATGCGGGTCAAATTCGGGTTGGCCGTGAAGCGGCCACCGGTCCCGTAAGAGCGCCGGGCGCTGTGTACCGCGCGGCGCCCTTCCAGCATCGTCTTCATGCCGTCGGACAGTGCGTCGTAGGCGCTGTACATGTCGGCGTACAGCGTATCGCCGCCGGCTTCCGGGACGGTGCGGGCGTTGAGCAGGGTCAGGCTCGGCGGGGTTTCCTGAAAGCTGAAATCGGAATGCCAGCGTCCGCCGAAATTGATCCCGGACTCATCGGCGTCCTTGCGCACCTCGATGATATTCGGATGGTCCGGCATGCAGGCCACGAACGGCGTGTCGCCGAACGGGCCGAACCGCAAGGTGAACGCCTCCAACTGGTCGTCGTCGAGCGGCGCATCGCCGAAATACAGCACTTGGTGGTCGAGCAGCGCCTGGTGAATTTCGCTGAATGCCTGATTGCCGAGGTTCGTCAGGTCGACGCCCGCGATTTCCGCGCCCAGCGCACCGGCCATCGGGCGCACTTCGATCGTTTCGTAGGCCATGTTCCATCCCTTCGTTGCCGACCCATTGAACCAGCGTGGGTCAGTGTGTTCAATGCTCGCCATCAATCGCGAAGGGGTACGGCATGAACAAATGGCAGGTCGGCGACGTCAAGATCACGCAAGTTATCGAATTGGAGGCAACGGGCGGCAGCCGGTTCATCCTGCCCGATGCGACACGCGAGGTCATACAGGAGATCCCCTGGCTGATGCCGCACTTCGCGACTCCCGACGGCCGTCTCATCATGAGCATCCACGCGCTGATCATCGAGACCAAGGATCGGCGTATCATGGTTGATACCTGCCTCGGCAACGACAAGGAGCGGGCAATTCCGGGCTGGAACATGCGGACGGGTCCGTTCCTCAACGATATCGCGGAAGCCGGCTATCCGCGGGAGTCGATCGATACCGTGCTGTGCACCCATCTGCATGTCGATCATGTCGGCTGGAACACCATGTGGGTCGACGGAAAATGGGTGCCCACCTTCGACAACGCGCGCTATCTAATCGGCGAAACCGAATGGAACCATTGGAGCGCGGAGGACGCGACCCAGGCCCGCGGCGAGGACATTGTGGGGGACTCGGTGCGGCCGGTCTTCGACGCCGGGCTGGTCGACCTGGTCCAGACCGATCACAAGATCTGCGATGAGGTGTGGCTCGAATCGACACCCGGCCACACGCCGGGCCATGTCAGCGTCCGAATTTCGTCGAAGGGTGAGGATGCGCTGATCACAGGCGACTGTATGCATCACCCCTGCCAGATGGCGCTGCCGGACATGTGCAGCAACGCGGATTCGGATTCGGACAAGGCGCGCGAGACACGCCGTGCCCTGCTCAACAGGTATGCGGACGGTCCGGTTCTCATTATCGGAACACATTTTGCTTCACCGACCGCCGGTCACATCGTCCGCGATGGCGACGCCTTCCGGCTGGCTGTCTGAACGTCAGTTCGACGTTGCCGCCAGCGCCTCTTTCTGGCCTTCGGAGAAGCGGGAGTTCGCCAGGTTGGCGCTGTGCAGCTGCACATTCTGCAAATACGCGTTGCGCAGGTCCGCGCCGCGCAGGTTGGCGTAGGAGAGATCGGTCCCGTGCAGCGTGGCACCCGTTAGTTTTGCGCCGCTGAGGTCTGCCCGCC
>CAJWOT010000334.1 GCA_913044215.1 uncultured Rhodospirillaceae bacterium
CGGCGAAAACCATGAGACATCGAAGCTGAGCACCTGGGCCACAAGCGTGGTTCCCTCGTCGGCGCCAAGCATGATCGCCAATGCGGATGCGGCGGCGACCAAACCCTGACCGGCAAAGGATGCGGTGATCAGGCAGGTCGCCGTGCTGCTCTGCAAAACGGCCGTGACGCCCAAGCCCGCCCCGAAAGCGGCGAATCAGTTGCCCAGATGCCGTGCGAGAACGCGGCGCAGGTCTCCACTAAAAGCCCGGGTCACGCCCGTCCGCACCATGCGCATGCCCCACAACAACAGGGCGACCGCACCCAGCAGATTCAACAAGACAATGGTCGCGGAAATACCGAAATCTCCCCGCCGCCTTTAGCGAACGTCCGATCAATTTCACATTCTGGAAACGATATCACAGCATCGTCCCAAGGAATCAGTCATATTACCCTGCACACCTAATTCCAGCCGCGCCCGCAACATTGAAACGGTGCGGCATCACCCTATGTGAACCTGGCGTCTTTTCAGCTTGGGGAATGCAAAGCCCCTGACAGGGGCAGTTCACGGACAAGCAGATCGACATGGATTTTCTCTTTCTCGCCTTCGGTCTGGTTCTCCTGATACTCGGTGGTGAATTTGCGTTGCGGGGCGCAATCGGTCTGGCGCGCAATCTCAATATTTCGCCGGCGGTCATCGGACTGACGATAATGGGTTTCGGCACCTCGGCGCCCGAGCTCGTTGTGACGATCCAGGCCGTTCTGTCCGGCAGTGCGGACATTGCGGTGGGCAATGCCATAGGCAGCAACATCGCCAACACCTTGCTGATCCTGGGAGCGGGCGCGATGATTCGGCCCCTGATATGCGACCCTCGGGGCGTGCGCCGCGACGGCGCCGTCATGTTCCTGACGACCCTGTTGTTGTGCGGGCTCGGGCTAACCGGCGGCATCGTCCTATGGCAAGGCGTCGCCATGCTCGGACTGCTTGGCACCTTCATGGGTTGGAGCTACGTGCAGGATAAAAGACACCGCGACAAGGCCACCGATTTGCACGAAGAGATGGCCGAGGAGACCAGCGGCATACCGACAAATCTAGTTCTAATCGCAACCTATATCGTTGCCGGCTTCGCGGGCCTGGCGCTGGGTGCCAATCTGTTGGTCGACGCGGCTGTCGCCCTGGCGAAGGCGGCCGGCATTTCGGAAGCGATTATCGGCCTAACCTTGGTCGCCTTCGGGACTTCGCTCCCGGAATTGGCGGCCACTATGATCGCAGCCTACCGGCGCCATGCGGATATCGCGATCGCCAATGTCCTCGGCAGCAATATTTTCAATATTCTCGGCGTTCTCGGCACCGGCGCGCTGTTCGGCCCCCTCCCCTTCACACCGCATATCGTTTCGATCGATCAATGGATCATGCTCGCCGCAGCCGCCGTTCTATTACCGATAATGATCACCGGATGGCGTGTCTCGCGCATAGAAGGAGCCATCCTGCTGGCCGCTTACGCAACCTTTATCGGCACGCTGACGATCCGGCTTTAACCCGCTGCAAAGACTCACGATTCGGCCTTTGCAGCAGCCCCCCTTAGTGCTATCCATGGACTCGTAATGTGAATGAAGGACGCTCCAAATTCACTGGGGCGTCCAAGTCGTTTTGGCCGGTTGCCGCGGGCGCCACCTCCAAGGTCACAGGGATTTGACAGGGGGCGGAATGAATACAAACCGGACTCGCGCAACCGGCCAAAAACCCTTCGAAGAGGCCGACTTCCGGAGTCGCAAGACGTGAACCTTCCCCGCATCATGGGCCATAGGGGCGCCGCCGGACACGCACCGGAAAACACGCTCGCATCATTCCGTACCGCAGCGCGGCTCGGGGTCGCCTGGGTCGAGTTCGACGTGCATCTGTCCACCGATCGCGTACCCGTCCTGCTGCATGACGACACGCTCGACCGCACGACCGACGGGGAAGGCGCCGTCGACGCTCATACCGCGGACGAGCTGGCCAATCTCGATGCCGGCAGCTGGTTTTCCGACAGTTTTTCCGGCGAACCCGTACCGACGCTGGAACGGACGTTACAACTGCTCGCATCGCTGGGTCTCGGCGCAAATGTCGAAATCAAACCGTCCCCGGGCCGCGAATCGGAAACCGGTTCGGCGGTCGCCCGGATGTTGCGCGAGCAATGGCCCTCCGCCTTGCCGCAACCGATCGTCAGCAGCTTCAAGACCGAATCGCTGGCCGCCGCCCGGCAAACGGCACCATCGATCCCAAGAGCCCTCCTTGTCCGCAAGGTCGCGGGAAATTGGGTGCGGGACCTGCGGGAACTCGACTGCTTCGCGTTGCATTGCAGTCACAAGGGATTGTCGGCGTCAGACGCCGAACAGGTGCGCCGTTCGGGCTACCCGCTGAACCTTTACACGGTGAATGATCGCGATCGCTCGGAAACCCTTTTGTCCTGGGGTGCCGGGACGATCATCAGCGACTACCCCGACCGGTTAATGTGAGGGGAAAGATGCGGCCGCTCAGCGCCTTTGCCGCCGCCGACCGCGCGAAAATTCGCGGCGTCCTGCTCGACATCGACGACACGCTAACGACCGACGGCCGCCTCACCGCCGCAGCCTATTCGGCACTCGAATCGCTTCAGGGCAAAGGGCTTCTCACTGTGCCGATTACCGGTCGGCCGGCGGGCTGGTGCGATCATATCGCCCGCATGTGGCCCGTCGATGCCGTCGTCGGTGAAAACGGCGCGTTCTATTTCCGCTACGATCGCGGGGCACGGCGCATGGTCGCCCAATATCACCATGACGGGCCTGCGCGCGCGGAAAACCGCCGTAAACTGGACGCGCTGCGCGTCCGGATACTGGACGAAGTACCGGATGCCGGCATCGCGTCGGACCAGGCCTATCGCAAAGCCGACCTGGCAATCGATTTTTGCGAGGACGTACCGCCATTGCAGCCCGCGCAGATCGCTCGAATCGTCGCATGCTTCGAGGCAGCAGGCGCCCAAGCCAAAGTCAGCTCGATCCACGTCAATGGCTGGTTCGGTGACTACGACAAGCTGTCGATGACAAAGCGGTTGTTCACGGAACAATTCGCAACGGACCTGGACGCGGAACAGGCCGCGTATGTCTTTGTCGGCGATTCGCCGAATGACGCCCCGATGTTCGGCTTCTTCGACCATGCAGTCGGCGTCGCCAATATTCGTAATTTCGAAGACGGTCTCGACGCACCGCCGGCCTATGTGACGGATGCCTCGAGCGGCGACGGGTTCGCCGAACTGGCCTCCTTACTCCTGAATGACCGCTAAATAATCGCGTGGCGGACTTTCGCCTACACCCATTCGCTGACCACGACGGTGGCGAGGATGGAGGCGAGGATGACGGAAACCTTTGCCCAGCCGAGTTCCATGATCTGGGCATTCAGCTCCAGCCCGATGCCGCCGGCACCGACCAGCCCGACCACGGTCGATTCACGGATATTGATGTCCCAACGGAACACGCTGATACCAGCGAAAGCGGGTATGATCTGCGGCACGATGCCGTAGGTCAGGGTCTGCGGACCGCTGGCGCCGGTCGCGGTGATGGCTTCGACCTGGGTCGGGTCGATCTCCTCGATCGCCTCATACAGCAGCTTGGCGCAGAAGCCAATTGAGCGCAGCCCAATCGCGATGATACCGGCGAAGAAGCCGGGACCGACGATCGCGACCAGCAACAACGCCCAGATCAGCGAATTGATCGACTGGCTGGCGACGATGATTAACAAGGCGACGGGCCTGACGAACACGACACTGGGCGTCGTATTGCTCGCCGCCAGAAAAGCGATCGGCACCGCCAGGACCAGCGCCATCAGGGTGCCCAGGGTCGCGATATTGATCGTGTCCCAGAGCGGTCGCCACAGATCGTTCATATACTCCCATTCCGGCGGCAGCATCCGGGAGCCGAGATCGCCAGCCTGTTGCGGCGCGTCCGTTACGAAGGCCCAGATCGTCTTGTCGGAAATCAGTTGGAAGCAGTAAACGAAGATCGCCGTACCGAACAGCCACGCCCCCCATATGACGAGTTGCTTGCCGCGTTTGCGCCGCCGCCAGATCTTGGTCTCGCCTTTTTGCGCGACAGCCATGCTATTGAAGGCTCCTGCGTACGAACCCGGAGGTGTATTCGACAAACATCACGATGGCGATGATGACCAGCAGAATGGCCGCCGCCGAGTCGAACTCGTAGCGGTCGAACGCGGTGTTCAAGGTCGCTCCTATACCGCCGCCGCCGACAATGCCGACGATCGCAGACTCGCGAAAATTGATGTCGAAGCGGTAGAGCGACAGACCGATGAAACGCGGCATGATCTGCGGCTGGATGCCGTAATTGAGCCATTGAAACCAGGAGCCGCCGGTCGCCTTGACCGCTTCGGCCTGGGTCGCGTCCATATCCTCGATATCTTCCGCCAGCAGCTTAGCGAAGAATCCGACCGTGGCGACGCTCAAGGTCACGAACCCGGTGAACGGGCCAAAGCCGAACAGTTTCACGAAGAAGATCGCCAAAATGACTTCCTG
>CAJWOT010000335.1 GCA_913044215.1 uncultured Rhodospirillaceae bacterium
GGCGGTGCGCTATTTGGCGTCTGGCGGAGCCAGATCGGCCGGCCACGCGACGAGTTGACCGTTGTTACAGTTTGGAACAACGATGAATCGAATGCGGGCGCTCTCCTCCATGGAACGCCACACATTGTGAGCGTGTCGCAGGAGGTCATGCGGCCTACGCTACGCCCGGAGACTCCGGAAGCGCCGCGCCGCCAAGGCAACTACGCCTTTCGTTCTTTTGACACACCGCCGGAGCATTGGGACGAATTCCTGGGACTCTGCGCCGTAGCTTGGCCGGGATTCGAATCCTCCTACGATTCTCAAGTGATCGGCCTCTGGCGCTTCGACGAAGATCGTGACGGGCTGCGGCGCAGCCTGTTGCTGACCCGACGTCCGAACTTGGCGATGTGGGAGCGTTCCAAGATCCCACAAGGCGAAGCTGAAACCGAGGTGCGGCGCAAGCTCAGCCGACGCTATGATCTTTGCGACGCGACCTGTGTCTACACCACGACCTTGCTTAGCGCCGAGGACGAGCAGGACGACGTACGCTGGACCTAGAGGGTCCAGTCTCGAATTCGATGGTCGCAATTTCTGAAACACCGCCCGCGGAGATACAGATCGACGAGGCGCTGTTGCGCGACTTGCTGGTGTCCCAGCATCCTGACTTGGCCAGCCAGCCGATTACGACCGTCGGTGAAGGTTGGGACAATGCGATCTACAAGCTGGGCGATGCACTAGCGTTACGGCTGCCACGGCGTGCGCAAGCAGCGCGTTTGATCGAACAAGAGCAACGCTGGCTACCGATTCTTGCAGAGCGATTACCATTGCCAATCCCTGTCCCCGTCCGTACCGACATGCCCGAACGGCGTTTCCCCTGGCATTGGAGCGTCGATCCCTGGTTAGACGGCGAAACCGTGGACAGAACAGCCATGCGCCCCTTGGAAGGAGCCGTCTTCGTTGCGTTTCTGCGCGCTTTGCATGTTCCCCCTTCGAGCGACGCACCGCCCAACCCGCACCGCGACGTTCCGTTGACCAAAAAGGCACCGGATGTGCGGGCACGGCTGGAGCGTCTTGGCGAAAGAGTGCCCGAAGGCGTCACCCGCCTTTGGAAGAACGGTCTTGCGAGCGCCATTGACGTCGAACCAACCTGGATCCATGGCGATCTGCACGCACGGAACGTCCTCGTCGCCGACGGCGCGATCTCCGGAATCATCGATTGGGGGGACATTTGCGTCAGCGATCCAGTGACCGATATCGCCTCGTTCTGGACGGTACTTCCGACCCGCGAAGCGCGGCTGCGCGCCATAAAGGCCTATGGTCCTCTCTCCGGTGCAACGCTCTGCCGCGCCCGCGCTTGGGCCGCGTTTTTCGGCATCATACTGCTCGATACGGGGCTCACCGATCATCCACAGCACGCAGCGATGGGCGCGGCAATCCTGAGGCGGCTGCGCGACGAGATTCAGGAGCCCTGAGCTTCGGATCGGTAGTGCCGCGCGATCTCGCCGGCCGTCGCCTGCCACACGTCGCCGACCGAACAGATATCCTCGAGCGCTTCGGCCAGGTAGCTTATCCGGTGCGGCTGTCCGATCACCCAGGAGTGCAGCGGCAGACTGAACAGGCGGCCCGATTCGGCCCCTTCCGCGTGCAACGTCCGGAAGGCCTCGCTGATCAGGCCGGGATAGCGCGGGTTCGGGATGTTCCGGATCCACAGCGCGTTCACATCGTCCCATTCCATCTGGTTGGGAATGGCGACCAACGCTGGGTCCGTCGTCATCATGTAGGGCTGGTCGTCGTTCGGCCAATCGAGCTGATAATCGTAGCCGGCCTCCGCAAGCAACTGCGGTGTCCGTGTGGATTCATTGGAATCGACACCAAGCCAGCCGGTTGGCCGTTGGCCCGTAGCCTTTTCCAAGACGTCCGTTGCGCTCGCAATGACCTCTCGTTCATCGGCCTCGCTCATGTCGCTGGTGATCATGCGAGTCTGGTAGTCACCATGCGCGGCAATCTCATATCCACGTTCCTGACATGCTTCGATAAGATTGGGGTAGCGCTCGCAAGCGCCGGCGTTGGCCGCGACCGTTGCCTTGATCCCGTGCTTGTCGAGCAGGTCCAGGATCCGGAAGATACCGATCCGGTTGCCGTATTCGCGCTGCGTGAAGTATCGGTAGTCCGGAAAATAATCGCCGCGCGGCCCCTTGAAACGCGGGTCGGTATGGACGCCTTCCGGCGGCTCCAGCTCCCAGAACTCCAGATGCAGCAGGACATAAAAGGCCAGCTTCTCCCCATTCGGCCAGGAGAGCTTTGGCCGTTGCGGCAGTGCCGAATAGCGGTAGAGGTCATGATCCATGCCGGGGGCGGGTTTGGTCATCGGTCGGTCTCCCCCAAATGCGCTTCGTAGTGTTCGGTGCAATGTTCGGCATACCAGTCCGCGATCTCGTCCCCCTTCGCCTTCCACACCCCGTCATGGGAGAGGATGTAGCTGAGCGCTTCGTCGAGATAGGCGATCCGATGGGGCTGCCCCATGATGTAGGGGTGCAGCGCGATGCACATGACGCGCCCGCTCTCCGCCCCTTCTGCGTAGAGCGTATCGAACGTGTCCTTGATCATGGTCACGAAATCTGCGCCTTCATGCTGCTTGAGGCTCAGCACCGAATCGTTGAGATCCATCGTGTAGGGTACCGTGACCAGCGGCCCATGCTTGGTGCGCAACGGCAGCGGCTGGTCATCATGATACCAGTCGCAATAGTACTTTATGCCTGCCTCAGCGACGAGGTCCGGTGTGTTCAAGGTGAAGGAGACCGCCGGCGAGAACCATCCCGGCAGCATCGTACCCATCAATTCCCCATGAATGTCGACGCATTCCTTGATAGCGTCCCTTTCCTCTTCTTCGCTGTAGTACCAGTGATAGCGGGTGTTGTAGAGACCGTGGCAGAGGATGGTCCATTCCCGTTCCGTGCACGCCTTGAAGATTTCCGGGTAGTGCACGTAATTCGCCATGTTCAGCGACACTGTCCCTTTGATCCCGTGCTTGTCCAACACGTCGATCATCCGCCACACGCCGACCCGGTTGCCGTAGTCGCGGATGCCGTAATTGAGCACATCGGGATGCGGCGTGCGTGGCCAAGGATTACGCGCCCGCTGCGGCAGCGGCAGATATTCATAATGCTCGATATTCGGGACGACCCAGAGCGCCACACGGGCGTCGTTCGGCCAGCGTAGTTTCGGTCGCGAGATGATCGGCGAATAGGGCGCGCGATCCGCGTTAACGATGGTCATGGGGTCTCCCTCGGTGCCACTTGATGGTCCGGCGACGATAGGTCATCGTTCGCCGCAGCGGAAGCCGGGAAGCGAAGAAGCGAGGAATTCGATGGAACCGTACAGCGCCGACATGTTGCCGGAAGGCATCCGGTCCCGTTTCGTCGAGGATGTGAACGGGCTGCGCATGCATGTGCTGGAAGCCGGTGACCGGAGCAACCCCTGCCTGCCATTGCTGCATGGGTTCCCGGAACTGGCCTATAGCTGGCGCAAGGTCATGCCCGCGCTGGCGGCAGCCGGATACTATGTCGTGGCGCCAGACCAGCGCGGCTACGGACGGACGACGGGGTGGGAGGACGGTTACGATGCCGACCTCGTGCCTTATCGGTTCCTCAATCTGGTACGCGATATCGTGGCGCTGCTCCACGCGCTTGGGCGCCGCGAAACCGTCGGTGTCGTCGGGCACGATTTCGGCGCCTCGGTGGCCGCCTATTGCGCGTTGGCCCGGCCAGATATCTTCCCGAGCATGACCCTGATGAGCGCCCCCTTCACCGGCGCGCCAGCCTTCCCGTTCGGCACGGCGGCCGGCGCTGCCGATACGGCACCAGCACCCGATATTCACGAGACCCTGTCGGCATTGGCCCGGCCGCGCAAACATTACCAATGGTACTACTCGACCCGCCCGGCCAACGAAGACATGCATCGCTGCCCGCAGGGGGTGCATGATTTCCTGCGCGCCTACTATCACCATAAGAGCGCAGATTGGCCCGGCAACGAACCTTTCAGGCTGGCAAGCTGGACGGCGGGCGAGCTGGAGAAAATGCCGACCTACTACATCATGGATCTCAACGAGAATATGGCCGAGACGGTGGCAAAGGAAATGCCCTCGGCGGCGCAGATTGCCAACTGCCAATGGCTAACCGAGACGGAGTTGCACATCTATAGCGGCGAATTCGACCGCACAGGATTCCAGGGCGGTCTCAACTGGTATCGCTGCCGCACGACACCGGAACACAGTGGCGAACTGCGGCTCTACGCCGGCCGCACGATAGACGTGCCGTCCTGCTTTATCGCCGGTGCACAGGATTGGGGTATCCGGCAGAACCCTGGCGGGCTGGAGAAAATGCAGGACACCGCCTGTAGCGACTTCCGCACCTGCCATCTTGTCAACGGCGCCGGGCACTGGATTCAACAGGAACAGCCCGAAGCGGTTACGGAACAACTCCTGACGTTCCTCAAATCCTGCAACTAGCCCGATGTGATTTCGCTA